>JAIXTE010000129.1 GCA_027484315.1 Burkholderiales bacterium
GCTGGCGGGCGTGTTGCTGGCCGTGCTGCTGTTCAAAACTTCTTCCAATCTGGCGGGGGCGTACGGCATTGCAGTCACATTGACCATGTTGATCACCACAATTCTGACTTACTTCGTGATTCGCCGCAGTTGGGGCCTGCCTGCCTGGCTGTCCGTGTCTGCCACCTGCTTTTTCGTCCTGATCGATCTGGTTTTGGTGATCAGTTGCGCACTGAAGCTGATGGATGGTGGCTGGTTCCCCATTTTGTTGGGGTTGGTGTTGTTCACTGTGATGGCGACGTGGTGGAGTGGTCGCAAACTGTTGATGCAAAGTATTCAGAAAGAGGGCATCGACATTGCAGATTTCCTGCCAACCCTCAATGTAAACGACATCAACAAGGCTGAACGCACAGCGGTTTATCCCGTGGCTGATCCAGCCAAGGTGCCCATGGCCCTGCTGCACAATTTGAAACACAACCAGGTGTTGCACGCAAGAAACCTGATTCTGACGGTGGTTTTTGATAGCGTGCCCTGGGTGGGTACCAAGGATCGGGTCGAGATCAAGCCCTTGGGGCAAGATTTCTGGCAAGTGACAGTGCGTTATGGGTTCATGAATACGCCCAATATTCCGCATGCCTTGAGCCTGACTGAAGACATGGGTTTGAAGGTGTCCCTGTTTGAAACCACGTATTTTCTGAGTCGTGAAACCGTGGTGCCATCGCCAGGGGCTGGAATGGCAAGGTGGCGCGAGCAATTGTTTGCTGCGATGAGCCGAAACGCGGGGGGCGTGGTGGATTTCTTCAGGTTACCTTCGAACGCGGTGGTGGAGCTGGGCACACGCGTACAGATCTGAGTCTGCTTGCAATTATAATCCGGGGTGTATGCCACCCCTGTTTTGGATGCAAGCCCCCCATGAATGCTGAAGACCTTCAGAAACTGGTCACTGTCAAAATGCCCTTCGGAAAGCACCAGGGCAAGCTGCTTGCAGACCTGCCCGGGAATTACCTGAACTGGTTTGCGCGGGAGGGTTTTCCGGATGGAGAAATTGGTCGTTTGCTGGCCCTGATGCAGGAAATTGATCACAACGGTTTGAGCCATTTGCTCAAACCCCTGCGCAATACGGATTCACTTCGAAAGCCGCCCCATGTCTGATCGTTTTCAAGCAAGTGTTGCCGTGATCGGTGGCGGGCCCGCTGGGTTGATGGCTGCCGAGGTGCTTTGCAATGCGGGCATTGCGGTGGATGTATTTGATTCCATGCCATCATTTGGGCGCAAGTTTTTGCTGGCGGGTATTGGTGGGCTGAATATTACGCACAGCGAAGAATATGTCCACTTCTGTAATAAATATTCGGTGGCGCAACCTCACCTGCAAACGGCCCTTGATTCCATGACCCCGCAAGCCCTGTGTGAGTGGGTGCATGGGCTGGGTGTGGAAACTTTCGTGGGCACGTCCGGGCGTGTTTTTCCAAAAGAAATGAAGGCAGCGCCTTTGCTGCGTGCCTGGTTACACCGACTGCGCAGCAAGGGCGTGCGCATGCATGTGCGTCACAAGTGGCTGGGTTGGGCTGACAATGGCCATTTGCGCCTTGCAACACCCCAGGGTGAAATCGAGGTGATGTCCCAGGCCACCATTCTGGCCTTGGGTGGCGCAAGCTGGCCGAAGCTGGGTTCCGACGGCGCATGGGCGCCAGTGCTGCGCCAACAGGGTGTTGAAGTGGCGCCGCTTGAAAGTGCCAACTGTGGATTTGAGTCGAACTGGAGCAGCTACCTGAGAGAGAAGTTTTCAGGGGCACCACTGAAGTCGGTGGCTTTGAAATTCGTTGATTTGCAAGGTCATGTGCGTGAGCGGCAAGGAGAATTTGTAATCAGTGAACATGGTGTGGAAGGCAGCCTGATTTATGCCTTTTCCCGCGAAATTCGACAGGTGTTGAATGCTAAGGGCAAGGCCAGTTTCACCATCGATTTGCTGCCTGGTCGTTCAATGGATCGTGTACGAAGTGAAGTGGCCGGTTTTTTCCGCAGCAACCATTCCATGCCGTCCTACTTCAAAACCAAACTGGGTATTACAGGTGTGAAGCTGGCCCTGTTGCACGAGGTTCTGGACAAGGAAGATTTCAAAAATGGCGAGAAACTGGTTGAAACCATCAAGCACTTGCCGATCACGGTTCACGCTGTACGACCTATCGCCGAGGCCATTAGCACGGCCGGTGGCGTGTGCTTTGACAGCTTGACCCCCAACTACATGCTTGCGAACAAGCCCGGCGTTTTCGTGGCCGGTGAAATGCTGGACTGGGAGGCCCCCACCGGCGGATATCTGCTGACGGCCTGTTTTGCAACAGGCCAAGCTGCGGGGCAGGGTGCTGTGAAGTGGATGAAAGAAAGGACGCTTGCTAAGGGTTGATGAAACTGATCATGTTTTGCCAGCTCAGCAATTGTGTTTTTTCAAACTTCAGCCCAAGGTCCTGAGCTTCTTTTTGAACCTGTGCCACGCTCATGGTGTGCAGGGGCTTGATGGGCACATCGGCATCGAATGCGCGGTATTCCACGAACACAACTCGCCCACCCTTTTTCACGGCTTTCATCAGCGACTGCAGGGTTTCACGTGGATATTCCAGCTCGTGGTACACGTCCACCATCACAGCCACATCCAGTATCCGGTCGGGCAGGTTGAGCGTTGTGGGCTGCGACTGGCGAATTTCCATGCGGCCCTTCGGCAGGCTTTCTGCCTTCTTGCGCAGCAGCTTGATCATTTCCGGTTGAATGTCCACGGCCCACACTGTGCCATTGACGCCCACTTTCTCCGCCATCATGCGGCTGATGTGGCCCGTGCCCGCACCGATGTCACCCACGACCATACCCGGTTTCAACTCAAGTTGCCGAATGAGCAAATCAGTTCGTTCTTCTTCAAGGCGTTGCGGGCGTTCCAGCCAGGGCGCACCTTGCCAGCCCATGACTTTAGAAATGGGGCGGTCGCAATAGGATTTGGCAATGCCGTCGGGGTGCGGGTTTGGAATGGTTTTGTACTCACAGGCGGCCCGGCCTGATGAGGCAGTAGTCAGCAGCAGGAACGCGATTCCTAACAAAGGGATAGCTTTTCTCGACATCTGATCAACCTATTTGTCAGCAGTGGAATCATTGTTTTCTTTTAACGTCACCCAATGGGTGACAGACTCAAAACGCGTGGACAAGTCTGTGTCAGTTTTAACCATTTCCAGAAGTCCTGAGTGACCAAATTTCAATGCGTTGTTTCAAGGAATAGTAGCATTTGTGTCAAATACCGGACCATGTCACAGAAATCAGATCGGACCCACTAAAAATTTGCTCACCGATTCAAGCTATATTCGCATACATACTTTACAGGTAGTTCGCGTTTCACCAAGGCATCACGAAGTCGATCCGTAAGGGTCGCTGCGAATCAACAGGGGATGGAGGTCGATCATGATCACGCGCACCCGCCACATCGGTCCACTTTCTCTGGCATCGCTGACTTTGATGCTGATCCAGGGTTGCACTCCCAGCGCACAGAAAGAGCTGGACGACAACCTCAAGAAGGTGATTGCGATGAAGTATGTGCATGTCGCCAATGTAAACAGTTTTCAGACGCAGGTCGGCACCTCCCAGGCTCAGCTGGTGGGTGTAGCCAATGGCAGCTTCTGGGCCATTTTCGACGTCTGCACGCTCGACATTCAGGGCAGCGCACTCACTGGTTTCAATTATGACGCAAGCAAGTTCTTCATTGATGGAGGGGCTGCGAACTACGGCGCGGGAAATCCTGGTAACGTCAACGTCGCGTCAGTGGTGATGTCCTCGCAAAGCGGCCAGGTTCTGGACGCTGCCCGCAATGCCTTCTCGCTGAGCCCGACAACGCAGTTCTTTCCGAAGCAGTTTTACCCGAATCTCAAGTATCGCATCGCGATATTCGTGAAGGAGTATCCTGCTGGTTATACGGGAGACGCAATGACGATCAGGTACGATGGGCAGCCACAGGTGGCCGCTCTTGTCCAGAGCGTGTCGCCGGGCAATCCGGCGTCCCGCGACTTCTATAATGCAGGGGTCTCTCCAGCCATAGTCGGGACCTGCCCTTAGGTGTAGCGGCTCGCAACCAAGTAATCAAAATCAAAGCTGTTTGACGCGGGCAGGTCTTCCTTTGCTTCTAGGTAGGCTTGGTAAGTTTGCCGTATATCTGTTAGAAATCGAAGTTGATCGTTGTCTAGTTCCTTGTATTTCATGGCTTTTCCTTTGATTTTCTGATTTTCTGATTTTCTGTGTGCTTAAAGGAAAAGTGAAGAAAATCAAATTCAGGAAGCAGATGCACACCCGTTTTCATGGTTTTTGTTCTGCTAATCTTGGTTGGCTTAGAAGAAGCAGAACAAGCAGATGGAGACAACTTTCAATGAATGATCTTGAAGGAAAAACCGCCGTGATTACCGGGGCGGCCAGTGGCATTGGTTTGGCATTGGCCAGGCACAGTGCATCACTGGGCATGAATTTGGTGTTGGCGGATATTGATGAGGCGGCGTTAAGCATTGCTGTGCAGCAACTCGGTTTGCCAGCCAGCCGGGTAGTGGCAATGCGCACCGATGTGCGCCATGCTGCCGAAATCAAGAAATTGGCTGACACAGCGTACGGTCAATTCGGTACAGTACACCTGTTGTTCAACAACGCAGGAGTGGCCCTGGCCCGCACCACGTGGGAACACACGGTGGAAGATTGGGAATGGATACTGCAGGTCAACCTGTGGAGCGTGGTGCACGGCATTTCCGAATTTCTGCCACGCATGCAGGCGCAAGGCGGGCCTGCCCACATCGTGAATACTGCATCAGTTGCCGGTTTGGTTTCCAACCCCGGCATGGCCGCTTACAACGTCAGTAAACATGGTGTGGTTACACTCAGCGAAACCTTGAGCCTTGAATTGCAGATGATCCAATCGCCTGTTGGCATTTCCTTGCTGTGCCCAGGTTGGGTACCCACTGGCATCGGAACGTCGGAACGAAACCGCCCGGTTGATGTGGCGCACACGCAGCCCATTGAAGGGCTTTCTGCACAACTGAACAGGCGAATTGGCAAGGCCATTGCCGGCGGACAATTGACTGCTGACGACATGGCCCGCGAAACATTCAAAGCCATCGGCGAAAAGCGTTTTTACGTGATTCCCCACGACTACATGTTTCCATTCATTGAAACCCGCATGAAAGAAATTCTGACTCAGCAAAACCCGACACTGCCTAAATAAAACAACAAGGAGACAAGAACCATGAAAGCATTGCTGTGCAAAACTTTGGGGCTGCCCGAGACCCTGCTGTATGAAGACACGACCGACCCACAACCTGGCCCAGGGCAAGTGTTGGTGGAGATGAAGGCCGCAGGTGTGAATTTCCCTGATGCGCTGATCATTCAAGGCAAGTACCAGTTCAAACCTGCCTTGCCGTTTGCACCGGGTGCCGAACTGGCTGGCGTGGTGGTGCAAGTGGGCGAGGGGGTTAAAAACACCAGGCCAGGCGACCGTGTCATTGCGATGTGCACACATGGCGCATTTGCGGAAAAAGTACTGGTTCAAGCCAAGCAGATCATTCCCATGCCACCAGCGCTCAGCTTTGAGACTGCTGCTTCATTCACGCTGGCCTACGGCACCTCGTACCATGCCTTGAAAGGCCGCGCGCAGTTGAAAGAAGGCGAAACCCTGCTGGTTCTGGGCGCTGCTGGCGGTGTTGGACTGGCCGCAATCCAGATTGCGAAATCACTGGGCGCAAAGGTGATTGCTGCGGCATCGACAGCGGAAAAGCTGGCCATTTGCAAAGAAAACGGTGCAGACGAAACAATCAATTACAGCACTGAAGATTTGCGTGAGCGCGTGAAAGAGTTGACCGCAGGCAAGGGCCCGAACGTGATTTTTGACCCGGTGGGTGGCAAGTTTGCAGAACCAGCGTTTCGAAGCATAGGCTGGAATGGTCGGTATCTTGTCGTTGGCTTTGCTGACGGGGACATTCCCAGCATCCCTTTGAATTTGCCGTTGCTCAAAGGCGCTTCAATTGTGGGTGTGTTCTGGGGCGAATTCGTGAACAGGCAACTGTTCGATTTCATCAAGGACCTTGGCGAGATGTTTGCCTTGATCGAACAGGGCAAGCTCAAACCGCTGGTCTCGAAAACCTATCCGCTTGCGCAAGGTGCACAGGCCTTGCAGGATCTACTGGACAGAAAGGTGGTGGGTAAAGTGGTGATTACGAATTAAAAAATCCCGGGGCCAGTTAAACCGGCTCCGGGATTTTCATTGACCTCAAACTGCTTCGAATTACTTCAAACCGAATTACTTCAAGTCAAAGCGGTCTGCATTCATCACCTTGTTCCAGGCCGCAATGAAGTCGTTCACGAACTTCTTCTCTGCGTCGGCACCGGCATAGACTTCACACAGTGCACGCAGTTGCGAGTTGGAACCAAAACACATGTCAGCCAGTGTACCTGTCCACTTGATCTGACCTGTTGTGCGGTCACGGCCTTCCAGCACGCCTTCTGCACTGGCTGACTTGGTCCACTTGGTGCTCATGTCGAGCAGGTTGGTGAAGAAGTCAGTGGTTAATGCTTCAGGGCGCTTGGTGAACACGCCGTGTTGCGAACCACCTGCGTTGGCGTTCATGGCACGCAAGCCACCCACCAGCACAGTCATTTCAGGTGCGGTCAAGCCCAGCAGGCTGGCCTTGTCGATCAGGCGTTCTGCTGTGGTGCCTTCCAGGCCTTTGCGGGCGTAGTTTCTGAAGCCATCGGCTGTGGGTTCCAGCACTTCGAACGAATCCACATCGGTGTGCTCCTGACTTGCATCAGTTCGGCCGGGTGCGAAAGGCACAGTCACTGTGTGACCTGCCTTTTTCGCGGCTGCTTCAACACCAGCAGCACCTGCCAGCACAATCAAATCCGCGAGGGAAATTTTCTTGCCGCCTGTTGCTGCTGCATTGAATTCCTTCTGAATGCCTTCCAGCTGCTGAAGCACAGTGGCCAGTTCAGCCGGGTTGTTGGCTTCCCAGTTTTTCATGGGGGCCAGGCGAATGCGTGCACCGTTTGCACCGCCACGCTTGTCGCTGTTGCGGTAGCTTGCAGCAGAAGACCAGGCTGTACGCACCAGCTGGGGAATGCTGAAGCCTGCAGACAGAACTTTTGCTTTCAGTGCAGCCACATCGGCGTCATTGACCAAGGGGTGATCCACTGCGGGTACTGGGTCTTGCCAGATCAGGTCTTCAGCCGGAACCAATGGGCCGATGTAACGAGCCTTCGGGCCCATGTCGCGGTGGGTCAGCTTGAACCAGGCGCGAGCATAGGCGTCAGCAAACTCGTCCGGGTTGGCCAGGAAATGGCGAGAAATCTTTTCATAGTCCGGGTCCATGCGCAACGCCATGTCGGCCGTGGTCATCATGGGGGCGTGGCGCTTGTTGGGGTCGTGTGCATCCACAACCGTGCCGTTGCCTGCGCCGTTTTTAGGTGTCCATTGCTGCGCACCAGCCGGGCTCTTGGTCAATTCCCAATCGTACTTGAACAGGGTTTCAAGGTAGCCCATGTCCCAGGTGGTTGGGTTGGGTTTCCAGGCGCCTTCGATGCCGCTGGTGGTGGTGTCGCCACCTTTGCCAGTGCCGTGCTTGTTGATCCAGCCCAAGCCTTGCTCTTCAATCGGTGCGCCTTCTGGTTCGGGGCCAACCAGTGCAGGGTTGCCTGCGCCGTGGGCCTTGCCGAATGTGTGGCCACCGGCCACCAGTGCCACGGTTTCGTAATCATTCATGGCCATGCGTGCGAAAGTTGTGCGCACATCGTGAGCTGACAGCTTGGGGTCGGGGTTGCCGTCCGGGCCTTCAGGGTTTACATAAATCAAACCCATCTGAACCGCGCCCAATGGGTTTTCCAATTCGCGGTTGCCGGTGTAACGCTTGTTGCCCAACATTTCTGTTTCAGGGCCCCAGTACACTTCTTCAGGCTCATAAACGTCTTTCCGGCCGAATGCGAAACCAAAGGTCTTGAAGCCCATGGTGTCCATGCAGTAGGTACCGGCCAAAGTGATCAGGTCAGCCCAGGACAATTGCTTGCCGTATTTTTGCTTAATGGGCCACAACAGGCGTCGTGCCTTGTCCAGGTTGCCGTTGTCTGGCCAGCTGTTCAATGGGGCAAAGCGCTGCATGCCGGTGCCCGCACCACCACGGCCATCAGCGATGCGGTAAGTACCGGCTGCGTGCCATGTCATGCGGACAAAGAAGGGGCCATAGTGACCGTAATCGGCTGGCCACCAGTCTTGTGAATTCGTATAAAGGGCTTTCAGGTCAGCCAACAGGGCATTCACATCAAGCTTCTTGACTTCTTCAACATAGTCGAAGTCTTCGCCCATGGGGTCTGTCAAAGGGGAGTTCTGATTCAACAGTTTCAGGTTGAGCTGATTCGGCCACCAGTTGGCGTTGGTTGGTGTACCTGCAATGGCAGTTTTTGGGCCATGGCCTGTGAATGGGCACTTTGCATCGTTTGACATGTGGATCCTCTCCTTGTTCGAGTTTATTCATTGCTATAGAGCAAGTTCAGATTAATGATTTAAACCCGATAGGTCTAATCAATTTAATCAACTCTTATAATAGTCTAATTTGATGACAGCCACATGAAGTATTTATGGTTTGATCAAACCGTAGTCCTGAAGCTGATCGGATACCAGTTCCAGCCGCAACAGCGGACTGTCAATGGTCAGGAACTGAATCTTGGTTGTCGGGTCCAGCGGCAGCAGCTCGCTCCAGCGGTTGGCCACCCAGCCGCAGTCCATCAAGCGGTAGGGTTTGGAGAAGGGAATTTGTTCGGGTGTAATTCCTTTTTCATCAAACGATTCAATCAACTCAGCCAAAGCATTGGCACAGCTCTTCAGGTCTTCTGGAATTTCAATGGTTGTGTCCGCGGGTAGCAATGTGACCTGTCCGGTCCACAAGCCATTTTTCTGCTGTTCATAGGAATGCAGTTCAAAGCGTTGTGTGCCTTCCACGGTGATCTTGATCAGGTTGCTGTCAGCCGCATCCGCTTTTTGTATCTTGACCAGCGTGCCGTACTTTGCAAGGTCGATCTTCTCACCGGGCTGCCGGGTTTCCGCGCCGGCTTTCAAACTGATGATGCCGAAGCCAGTGTTTTCCTTGAGGCATCTTCGGATCATGTCCAGGTAGCGAACCTCAAAAATTTGAAGTGGAAGCAGAGCGTCGGGATACAGTACAGTGCCCAATGGGAAAAGAGGAATGGTGATCTGTGACATCGCGTGGATCCTTGTGCAAACCTGTTAATTCATGGCGGGTAGATTCTTTTCTACACCTGCCATGCCAGGGTGGATGCACGCCCTGGCACTTGAATCTGTATTCTGCAACTTCGGTGTATCAATAGAGCTGTCGAACATCAATCGAAGACATTTTTTTCGGGAAATTACACATGAAACTTCATCACCTGAATTGCGGCACCATGTGCCCGGTTTGCAGGCGTCTGATCAACGGCAATGGCGGCTTTTTTGAACGCGCCAAAATGGTTTGTCATTGCTTGCTGGTCGAAAGCAGTCAGGGTTTGATTCTTGTGGACACCGGGATTGGTAGCCATGACATTGATCAACCCGCGAAGCGTTTGGGTGCTGGTTTTGTGGCTATGTTGTCTCCTAGCCTGTTGCGGCAGGAAACCGCACTGGAGCAGCTTGCTTCACTGGGTTTTCAGGCCAGCGATGTCAAGCACATAGTGCCAACCCACCTGGACCTGGACCATGCCGGTGGCTTGAGTGATTTTCCAGGTGCCCAAGTGCATGTGTATGAACCGGAACACCGCCATGCCCTTCAGCCCAGCTTGCGGGATTCGCTACGATTCAGAAAAGCCCAGTTTGCGCATGGGCCCAAGTGGTCCATCCATGCCGCCACCAGCGAGTCCTGGTTTGGTTTTCAGGCCATTCGCCCCATTGCCGATGTTGATCTGTTGATGGTTCCGCTGATCGGCCACACGCGCGGTCATGTGGGTGTGGCTGTGAAGAAGGGCGAAAAATGGTTGCTGCATTGCGGTGACGCTTATTTCCATCGCAGTGAAGTGGCTTTGAAACCCGATGAACCCATTCCCCCCGGTTTGGCATTTTTTGAAACGCTGGTTCAAACCCTGCCTGCGCAACGCAAGGCCACGCAGGCGCGTTTGCGTGAACTGGTGAGGAAAAACGGAGAAGAGGTCGAGCTGTTTTGTGCGCACGATCCGGTTGAATTTGCGCGATACCGGTAGGCGATAGCGGGAATCGGAAGTCCCGCTAACGAGTCAAACATTAGCCTTTGGCCTTCCGCGCTGCAGCCAACTGCGCCTGCAGCGCATCAATGCGCTGGTGGTTTTCTTCCGAGCCAATGTAGCTTCTGAACAGCCATTCCTGGGTGCGCATGGACATGTCCAGGTCCTGGTTCAACACCACATTGGAAAGGCGCTTGGTTTCCGCCAGGCAAGCCCGGTCATATTGCGCCATGTCGCGGGCAATTTTAGAAACCGATGTCAGCAATTCGCCTTCGGGAAATACTGCACTGACATAGCCCATGCGTTCGGCCTCGGCTGCATCGTAAATTCGGCCAGTCAGTGCTACTTCCTTGGCACGACCCATGCCGATGATGCGCCACAGCGGGTCCATGATTGGGGTCAGTGACAACACAATTTCGCGCTGTCCGAACTTGGCCCGTGTGGAGGCATAACGAATGTCGCACATCATGGTCAAATCGAATCCACCCGCAATGGCTGCACCACCCACTGCACAAATCACGGGCTGTTCGCAAAACAGAACAGCGCGGTAGGCGCGGTGAAACAGGGCGGTGTAGGCTTCGTTGCTGACTTTTTCCAGCTTGCGAATTTCATTCAGGTCAAAACCTGCGGAGAAGTAACGTTCACCGCCGGTGAATACGATCACATGCACATCCGTGCGTGCACCCAAGTCATTGAACATGCGGGTGACTTCTTCCAGTACGTCGGGTGCCAGGGCATTGCCTTTGTCTGGCCGGTTGATGGTGACAGTGGCTACCCGTTCTGACACGTCCAGATTCAAATATTGAAAACTCATTGTTCTTATTTCCATGCGTTGTTGGTCACTTTGACCACGTAAAAACCTTGATAGCCGTCGGTATACCAGATTTCCTTGCGTTCCGGCACAAAGGCCGGGCTGGACATGGCCCAGTTGCTGGCGGGTGCGGGCAGCGTCAGCACCCGGGGTTTGACGGGTGCGTTGAAATAGGCCACCTCAACCGGGTTGGCCGGGTCGCGAATGTCAAAAATACGCAAGCCCGACAAGATCATGCTGCACGCCACAATGGTGGGGTTGACACGTGTCGGAATGTTGCAATAGTGCCCAGCATAGCCACCCGTGGGGTTTTGTGCGCCGGGGTCACTGGCAATTTTTTCCCGGTTCTCCACATTGTGGACATCCAGACGCAGGTTGGAGATCACCTTGGGTTTGGTTTCATCCGAAATGTCGATGATTCGCGCCGCACCTACTTTTGAGCCGTGAATCGCGACGGGTATTGGGCCAGGGTTGCCCGAATACTCGTCGACTTCCATGATGTACTTCTTGCCGTTGCTGGTGAATGGAATTGCATTCTGCGGAATGGTGACGGTGTCCCAACTCAGACGCGATACTTCTTTCACCTGTGGGTTGGCTTTGCGGGCTTGAATTTCGGAAATGTCGAGCACCAGCATGCCAGCTGGGTTGGTGAAACTGGCCACGTAGGCTCGGTTGCCATCGGGGCTGATTGACAAACCATGCGAGGCGTAAAAACCAGTCCACAGCGGGCGAGGGAAGCTGGGGTTGGAAATATCCAGCGCCACCAGCGTGAAGGTGCTTGGAGAACCTGAAAAGAAGGTTTTTCCGTCAGGTGAAATGCCGCTTTCATGGCCGAACAAACCCAGCGGTGTCGACGATTTCAATACCGGTTTGCGGCAGTCTTCGGACACATCGTAAATGTCGACAATGCCAGGGCCAAAAGCAGGGTTGCCCAGCACGGCAGCCAGCACGCCACCTTCCTGGCTTACTACCAACGATTCATGCGGCGACAGCATGGCAGGCGTAATCAGCCGGGCTGTGCGCACTGGCTTGGTGGGGTCGCTCATGTCAAAAACATTCACGCCCAGCTCAAGGTCCAGGATGTTGGTGGGGAACAGCAGTGTGCTGTCGGCGAATGCGCAGTCACGGCCTGCCTTGTCGCGGTAGCGTTCAACCTTGAAGCCGCCCACTGTACCAATGACACGTTCAGGCGCGAAGGAACCCACCATTTGCGTGTTGCAGGTAAAACCCGCAGCAGCAAGCCCGGCATCGTGGTCTGCCTGCGAAACCCGGCCTTGCATGCCTGATTCCGGCCTTGAGCCAGGGCCGCAAACTCCTTGTGGGGTCGCGGTAATGTTCAATCCATCCACCACCTGGCTGGGGTTGGTGCGGTTGGCAGTGGAGCCCGATGGGCTGTCCGAGTTACCAAAGCAGCCTGCAATCAGGGCGGGCAGCAGCAATGACGCGAATAGACGGCATGAATACAGGTTCAACATGGTGTTCTCCGGGTCAATTTTTTTGAAGTTGTTGCAGTTTCATCTGGATCCAGCCAATTTCCATGCCTTGGTCGCGGATCATGCTGGTGGCCAGTGCCTTGACCAGGCTGGATTCGCCATTTCGGCTGGCAAACCAGGCCATGGGCAATGCCGCACGGTGGTGTGCCAGCATCAACTCCAGAAACAGAATTTCCTTGTCAGTACCGGTGGCCTTTTTGAGTTGTTCAAGTTGTTCGGTTGTGGCTACACCAGCCATGGCGCCGCCTTCCGCTTTGCAGCGGGCCTGAAACAGCTTGTCATCCAGGTGGCGAACATTGCTTGCCTCTTCAACCCAGGCCATGGGCGGGCCAGCCACCATGACTGGCTCATTCCACACCGTCAGCCAACCTTCCATCACGCCCATTTCACGTGTTTGCTTGATGGTGATGGACTGCGCCAGGCCCTGAATTTCGGGGGATGCAGCTTCCCGCATCATCATGGACATTTGGATGGCTTGGGCGTGGTGCAACAGCATGCTGCGAGCAAAGCCGGCATCCACAGCGCCAACCTGTGATGTATTTTGCGCCGTGGTCTGGCTCGGGAATATCTGGGTTAGCTGGCCCCTTGACTGATAAGCCCAATAGCATAGGCTGGTCAGCAAGGCAGCGATGCACAAAACGACAAGTGTTCGTTTGCGCAATGAGGGTTGGGCAGGGTGATGCATGTCTCGCGGATTTTATTATGTATATCTTGCTTCTACTTCCGCAAATCCCTGTTGGATTCAGGCCGGCGTGTCTAGAAACCCTGTGCGAGACGGTGCGTGATTTCGGTAGCGCTGGCTTCCAGGCATTCCCCGGCATTCTGACCTGCCCAAAGCGGTGTGAAGTCGCCCAAGCCAAGACTTTCTGCTTTGGCACGCAAGGGGGCAATGCCGGCTGTGGCCAGCGGAAATTCTGGCGGGCAGTCGGACAAGCTACCCATTTCCCGCATGACACGGTTCACAATGCCGCGCGCGGGTCTGCCGCTGAACAGGTTGGTCAATGCAGTGTGCTGTGCCTTCGGGCTTGCCAATGCCTTGCGGTGAATCACGCTGGTGGTGCATTCAGGCGCCAGCAGGTAGGCGGTGCCCACTTGCACGGCCTTGGCACCCAGTGCCATGGCTGCGGCTACACCGTTTGCATTGGCAATGCCGCCCGTGGCGATCACGGGTATGTCAAGCGCTTTGACCACTTGGGGCAGCAAGGCAAATGTGCCCATTTGCACCGACAGGTCGTGGCTCAGAAAGTGCCCGCGGTGTCCGCCTGCTTCAAGGCCCTGCGCGATGACGAAGTCGCAACCATTGGCTTGAAGCCACAAGGCTTCTTCCACCGTGGTGGCCGAGGAAAGAATTTGCGCACCCATGGCTTTCACGCGTTGAAGCAATTCCGGTTTGGGTAAACCAAAGTGAAAACTGACAAAGGGTGGCTTGAATTCTTCCAGTACCTCGGCCAGATCTGCACTGAAGGGAGTTCGGCCAGGGCCGCTTGGAAACTCGTCGGGATTTAATCCGAGTTCGCGGTAATAGGGCGACAAGGCCTGCTGCCATTTCTGGTTGCGGGCAATGTCAGGTTCAGGTGGGGTGTGACAGAAGAAATTGACGTTGTAGGGGTTGCTGGTACCGGCCTGAATGGTTTGAAGTTCAGCGCGCAGCGTGTCTGCCGACAACATGGCGCAGGGCAGGGAGCCCAAGCCGCCGGCATTGCTGACTGCAATGCACAGCGCGCTGGTTTGAACGCCTGCCATGGGCGCCTGTACTAGCGGGTACTGCGTGCCGAACATGCTTAGTCTTTCAGTTCCAGCGCGCGGTTCAGGCTAAGTGCTGCCAATGAGCCCACAGCACCGGAAAGCAGGTACAAACTGACATACTCCAGGCCAAAATGCGCGGCCAGGCCCAAGGCCACCAATGGCGCAAAACCAGCCCCAACCAACCAGGCCAGGTCAGCGGTCAACGCTGCACCCATGTAGCGGTACTTGGCTTTGAAGTTGGCGGTAACAGCACCCGCCGCCTGTCCATACGACAAGCCCAACAGCACAAAGCCAATGAGGATAAAGGCAGTTTGTCCGTTGTCGCCACCGTCCATCATGTGCGGCACGAAAAAGCTGAACAATGCAATCAGAATGGCCAGAAAGCCCAAGGTATTGCGGCGACCCAATCGGTCAGCCACCACGCCACTAAGTACGACAGCGCCTGCCGACAACACAGCTCCGGCCATCTGAATCACCAGAAACTCGGAGATTGATCGTTCAGAATTCAATGCAATCCATGACAGCGGGAATACGGTTACCACGTGAAACAGGGCGTAGCTGGCCAGCGCGGCCAAGGCGCCCACCAAAATGTTGTGGCCTTGCGAGCCCACCATTTCAGTCACTTTGACAGGTTGAAGTTCGCGTTCTTCCAGCATGCGGGAATATTCATTGGTGGCAATCAAGCGCAGGCGTGCAAACAGGGCCACCACGTTGATTGCAAATGCAACATAGAAGGGGTAGCGCCATCCCCAGCTTAAAAAGTCTTCACTGGACAGGGCTGACAGCAGGTAAGCAAACAGACCCGCCGCAATGATGAAGCCCATCGGTGCGCCCAATTGCCCCAACATGGCATACCAGCCGCGCTTGTTTTCCGGGGCATTCAAAGCCAACAGGGAAGGCAAGCCATCCCATGACCCTCCCAAAGCCAGGCCTTGACCAATCCGCAAAATGGCCAGCAGCACAATGGCGCCAACACCCAGGGTGGCGTAACTAGGGAGGAAGGCCATACCTGCCGTGGAAATGCCCAGCATGAACAGCGCCACAGTCAGTTTGGTCTCGCGGCCGAATTTTTCTTGCACCATCATCAGTGCGACCGTACCGATTGGACGGGCCACAAAGGCGAGGGCAAAGATGGTGAATGAATAGAGCGTTGCGGTGAGCGGGTCCTCAAACGGGAAGAACACGGAGGGGAAAACCAGCACTGAGGCGATCGCGTAAACAAAAAAATCGAAATATTCTGAGGCACGCCCGATCACCACGCCAATCGCGATCTCGCCGGGTGTGACATTGCTGTTGCTGCCGTGATGGCCCGGCGTAACGCCTTGCTCTGCATGAATTGTGTTGATGCCGGACATTTGTACTTCTCCTCGAATCTTTTGCTTGCGACAATATTGTTTTTATTTTCAATGGCTTAACAGCGGTTTCTGTCAAGTGGGACAATATGTCCAATGCCCAGAGGACACCCATGTCAGTAAATTAACATGAAATCAATTCCTAACCATGCTGGATCTTATGTTCAAGCCACTGAAACGAAGTCTTTTGTTGGTGCCGCTTCTCCTGCTTGCAGGGTGTAACACCATCGTGATGAATCCAAAAGGCGACATCGCATCGCAACAGGCCGACCTGATCGTGCTGTCCACCGTGCTGATGCTGATCATCATCGTGCCCGTGATTTTCCTGACCTGTCTTTTTGCATGGAAATACCGCCAGGCAAACACCGAGGCGGAATATGATCCCGAGTGGGACCATTCCACCAAACTGGAACTGGTCATTTGGGGTGCGCCCCTGTTGATCATCATCGTCTTGGGCCTGGTGACCTGGGTCAGTACCCACAAACTGGATCCCTATCGTCCACTGGACCGTATTGACGCCAGCACACCGCTTGCTGCTGACCACAAGCCTTTGGTGGTGCAGGTTGTTTCGCTCGACTGGAAGTGGCTGTTCATTTACCCAGAACAGGGTATTGCCACAGTCAACGAGTTGGTGACACCCGTGAATGTTCCGGTGCGCTTCAAGATCACCTCCAGCACAGTGATGAATTCCTTCTACATCCCGGCATTGGCTGGTCAGATCTATTCGATGGCCGGCATGGAAACCACATTGAATGCGGTTATCAATGAGGAAGGCAGTTGGGAAGGCTTCTCTGCCAACTACAGCGGCGCCGGCTTTTCTCACATGCGTTTCAAGTACAACGGGGTGAGCCAGGAAGAGTTTGATGACTGGGTGGCCAGCAACAAGGCGGCTGCCAAAACACTGGACCGTGCTGCCTACCTGGAACTGGAGAAGCCAACCAGCAAGCACCCGGTAGAACGCTTTGCAACTGTTGAAAACGACTTGTTCCACGCGATTGTCAATCGTTGTGTGGTCGAGGGCACTGTGTGCATGGACACGCAAATGATGGCGGATTCCATGCGCAACCGCACCGGTTTGTCTGCTGACGAATTGGCAATCTTGATCAATGACGCCATGTGCCAGATCGCACCCAACGACGACGCACTCCCACTTATCACTTCATCCAAGAAGAATGGCTATGACTCAGTATCCAATTGAAACAAGCCCGATATTCGGGCGGCTAACACTGAATGCGATCCCGTACTACGACCCGATCATCATGGGTACGCTGGCCGTGGCCATGACGGGTGGTCTGATACTGCTGTATCTGATCCACAAGAACCGCTTGTGGAGCACCCTTTGGAATGACTGGTTCACCAGCATCGATCACAAGAAAATCGGCATTATGTACATGGTACTGGGCCTGGTGATGATGATGCGCGGCTTTGCAGACGCCATCATGATGCGTGCGCAGCAGGCGATTGCCTTCAACGGCAATGAGGGCTTTCTGCCACCGCATCACTACGACCAGATTTTCACAGCCCACGGCGTGATCATGATTTTCTTCGTGGCCATGCCCTTGATCACGGGCTTGATGAACTACCTGATCCCGTTGCAGATTGGTGCGCGTGACGTGGCCTTTCCATTCCTGAACAACTTCAGCTTCTGGATGACCGCCATGGGCGCCGCACTCATCATGGCGTCCCTGTTCGTGGGTGAATTTGCAATGACCGGTTGGTTGGCCTACCCACCGCTGTCGGGTGCCTTGCAAAGTCCGTATGTGGGTGTTGATTACTACATCTGGGCGCTGCAAATAGCCGGGGTTGGAACACTGCTTTCGGGTGTGAACCTGATTGTGACGGTTGTCAAAATGCGCGCCCCTGGCATGTCAATGATGAAAATGCCAATTTTCACCTGGACTTCCCTGTGTGCGAACGTGTTGATTGTGGCCGCTTTCCCTGTGTTGACCGCCGTGTTGGGCATGTTGACCATGGACCGTTACCTGGGCACCAACTTCTTCACGAACGACCTTGGCGGCAACTCCATGATGTACGTGAACCTGATCTGGATCTGGGGTCACCCCGAGGTTTACATTCTGATTCTGCCGCTGTTCGGTGTGTTCTCTGAAGTGGTGTCCACGTTCAGTCGCAAGCGCCTGTTTGGTTACAGCTCCATGGTGTATGCCACAGTCGTGATTACCATTTTGTCTTACCTGGTTTGGTTGCACCACTTCTTCACCATGGGCAGTGGGGCCAGTGTGAACGCCTTCTTTGGTATTACAACCATGATTATTTCCATCCCCACGGGTGCGAAAATTTTCAACTGGTTGTTCACCATGTACAAAGGCAAAATCAGTTTTGAATTGCCCATGATGTGGACCATTGCCTTCATGATCACTTTCGTGATCGGTGGCATGACTGGTGTATTGCTTGCCGTACCTCCAGCCGACTTTGTGTTGCACAACAGCCTGTTCCTGATCGCCCACTTCCACAACGTGATTATTGGCGGCGTGTTGTTCGGCCTGTTCGCAGCCATCAACTTCTGGGCTCCAAAAGCCTTGGGCGTAAAGCTGGACGAGTTCTGGGGCAAGGTGTCGTTCTGGTTCTGGGTCATCGGCTTTTATTTCGCCTTCATGCCGCTGTATGTGCTGGGCCTGATGGGTGTAACCCGCCGCATGAGCCAGTTTGAAGATCCTTCACTGCAGATCTGGTTCCAGATTGCAGCGCTGGGAGCAGCGATGATCGCAGTCGGTATCGGTGCCATGATCATGCAGTTCTATGTCACTTTCCGTGATCGCGCCAAGTTGCGTGACACCACTGGTGACCCCTGGGGCGGCCGTACGCTGGAGTGGGCCACTTCTAGCCCACCCGCAGACTACAACTTTGCGTTCACACCTGTGGTGTACGACACCGATGCTTGGGCTGACATGAAAAAGAACGGCTACAAGCGCCCAACTGAAGGATTTGTGGACATTCACATGCCCAAGAACACTGCTGCTGGTTTCGTGATTGCCGGTATCAGCGCGGTGATCGGATTTGCCCTGGTGTGGCACATCTGGTGGATGGCTGCCGGCGCAAGTGTTGCACTGGTAGTGGCTGTGATCGCACACACATTCAATTACAAACGCGACTTCTACATCAAGGCCGATGTTGTGGCCAAAACTGAAGCTGCACGTACACAACTGGAGCAATCCCATGTCTGAGATGACTTTGAATACAGCCATGAATGCATCCGCAGGTTCATCCATTGATCCCAGTTCACGTTACTACGTGAAAGACCATCATCCAAAAAACGGGTCGCTGCTGGGTTTCTGGATCTACTTGATGAGCGATTGTTTGATCTTCGCTTGCCTGTTTGCAACTTATGCAGTGATCGGACGTAACTACGCCGGTGGTCCCACCGGGGCAGAAATTTTCGATCTGAATCTGGTGGCCTTGAACACAGCGTTTCTGTTGCTGAGTTCCATCACTTACGGCGTGGCCATGGTGGGCATGCAAAACCGCAAGCTCAAGACCACCTTGTTGTGGTTGGGCATCACCGGCGTGTTGGGCCTGGCGTTTCTTGCTGTTGAAATCTACGAGTTTTGGCATTTCATCAGCATTGGCGCCACGCCGCAAACCAGCGGCTTCCTGACTGCTTTCTTTGCTTTGGTGGGCACCCACGGTCTGCACGTGTTTTTCGGTATCGTGTGGCTTGTGGTGCTGTTGTTTCAGTTGAAAAAGCACGGCTTGATTCCTGAAAACCGCCGCCGCGTCATGTGCCTGTCCATGTTCTGGCACTTCCTGGATGTGATCTGGATCGGTGTGTTTACCTTTGTCTACTTGATGGGAGTACTGCCATGAGCGCGCATCCACACAATTCCAACGACCATCACGATCACCACGATGACGAGGATGAAATCCACGTCAGCATGCGCGATTACACCATCGGCTTTGTGTTGGCGGTGATCCTCACGGTGATTCCATTTGCCCTGGTGATGGGCGGTTTCATTGAAAGTTCAGTGACCACAGCCTTGGTTATTCTTGGTCTGGGTGCTGTTCAAATGGTAGTGCACATGATTTACTTCCTGCACATGAACAGCAAATCGGAAGGTGGCTGGACCATGCTGGCGTTGATGTTTACTCTGATCTTGGTCGTGATTACGCTGGTGGGTTCGATCTGGGTGATGTACCACCTGAACACCAACATGATGCCAGGCATGAACCACGAGGCCATCGAGTCGATTCAACAGTTGAAGTAAACCATCCATGTAAGCAGGAGGCACTTGCGCGATGAATGATGTTCAAGCCACTCAATCGCGCGGTGCGTCCAGCTCAATCAAGAGGCTGCTGGGCTACGCACTGGCAGCCTTTTTTTTCGTGGTGTTTTTTTCGTTGGGCACCTGGCAGGTTTATCGCCTTGATTACAAAATTGATTTGATCGAACGGGTGCAAACCCGAGTGCATGCCAACCCGGTTGCTGCACCCGCCCAAGCGGAATGGATTTTAATCACCCGGGACAGCCATGAGTATCTGAACGTCAAAGTACAGGGTGAATTGTTGCCCGAATACACCACCCGCGTGCAGGCCACCACAGCGCTTGGGGCTGGGCACTGGTTGATGACACCGTTGCGAACCGTCGCTGGTGAAGTGGTCTGGATCAACCGGGGCTACATTCCTCCTGGCGAGACCGATCCCATGACGCCACAAAACACACAAGGCCTGTTTGAGGTAAAAGGTTTGTTGCGCATGAGCGAGGCCAAAGGTTCATTTCTGCGTGAAAACGACCTCAATGCAGACCGTTGGTATTCACGCGACGTTGCAGCTTTGTCTGCACGTCACAAATTTGAAAATACGGCACCTTATTTCATTGATGCAGGCAAACCACGCAATCTGGGCGAGGAAATCACGGGCTTTGTTCCCAAAAGTTACCCGGTAGACGGATTAACTGTAATCAAGTTCCACAACAGCCATTTGGTGTATGCCTTCACTTGGTATGCTTTGGCATTGATGGTGGCGGGTGTGACTTACTGGTTGAACAGGCGGTAAGGCCTGCCTGACTGGCCACTAAACCAATATCCAATCTGCAGCAGGGTCCACATCGCATGGCGATTAATTCCGACATTGTTTCCATTCGGCAGGGTGCGCGCGCATTTGATGAACTGAATGTGCGCAATGAAACCGGGCACAAGAACATGCTTCACCTGATCCACCTTCGCTGGCTGGCGGTTGGGGGGCAAATTGCAACCATATTGGTTGCTACCTGGGTGCTGGGTATCCAGTTGCCCTTGTACAACATGCTGGCAGTGATGGTGTGCCTGATCGCATTCAATCTGGGCAGCCATTTGCGCTGGCACGAGGAGCGTGTGGTCAGCAACAGGGAGCTTTTCCTCGCCATGTTGGTGGACATTGGCAGCCTGACCGCACAGCTTTATTTCACCGGGGGTATCAACAATCCATTCGTGTTTCTTTTCCTGCTGCAGGTTATTTTAAGTGCCGTGTTGCTTCGTACCGAATCAACCTGGACTGTGGTTGGAATCACAACACTGTGTCTTGCTTTTTTGTCGGAATTCAACAGACCGCTGGTGTGGCCAGTAGGCAGTGCTTACCAGTTGATCGATGTGTACGCTACGGGTCTTGTGATCTGTTTCGTCCTGAATGCGGCCTTGCTGGTTATTTTCATTACGCGGATCGGGCGCAACCTGCGAGCTGGTTATGGCGCATTGGCCAGCCTGCGCCAGCGTGCGGTCGAAGAAGAACACATTGTTCGCATGGGTCTGTTGGCCAGTGGCGCGGCGCACGAACTTGGAACCCCTCTGGCCACCATGTCGGTTGTGCTTGGTGATTGGAAGCGCATGCCGGAATTCGCCGAAAATCGCGACATGCTCGAAGAACTGGAAGAAATCGAAGGTCAATTGCTTCGTTGCAAAAGCATTGTGAGCGGCATCCTGTTGTCTGCTGGTGAAACGCGGGGTGAGTCGTCTTCGAAAACCAGCCTGAATGATTTTTTCGAAGACCTGGTACAAGAGTGGGAAAGCAGCCGGCCTGTGCAGCACTTTGAGTATCACAACGGCATTGAACAAGAGTTCGTCGTGGCATTTGACTCCACCGTCAAGCAAATGGTCTTCAATGTGCTGGACAATGCTCTGGAGGTGTCGCCGAACGGTTTGCACTTCGAGGTGTCCAAGGACAATGTCAACCTGTTCATGACCGTGACAGATCAAGGTCCGGGCTTTCGGGCAGATATTCTTGAGCAACTGGGTACGCCCTACAATTCAAGCAAAGGCAGGCCCGGTGGTGGTCTGGGGCTATTCCTCGTGATGAATGTGGCGCGAACCCTTGGGGGTACCGTGGAAGCCCGAAATTGTGAAGGGGGTGGGGCACAGGTCCGCATGTCCTTGCCCTTGAGTTCACTGGTGTTGCAGGAGAATCGTTCCGAATGAGCCAAAGTAGCAGTATGGAAAGGCTTTTGTTGCTGGTTGAAGATGACGAGGCGTTTGCCCGTGTTCTCAAGCGTTCGTTTGAGAGACGTGGGTATGCGGTGCTGCATGCCGGCAATCTGGATGACATGAATGTGGTGTTGTTGACCCACACGCCCACGCACGCTGTCGTGGACTTGAAGTTAAGCGGTAATACGTCGGGTCTGACCTGTGTGCAGGCACTGCATGCTCACAACCCGGACATGCTGATCGTTGTGCTGACCGGTTTTGCAAGCATCAACACTGCAGTGGAGGCAATCAAGCTGGGTGCTTGCCAGTATTTGGCCAAACCTTCGAATACCGATGACATTGAAGCTGCATTTGGACACATCGCAGGCAATGAACCTGTGGAGTTGAGCAACCGACCCACTTCCATCAAGAATCTCGAATGGGAACGCATTCACGAGGTACTTGTGGAAACCGATTTCAATATTTCAGAAACTGCACGCCGCTTGGGTATGCACCGCAGAACCCTGGCCCGCAAGCTTGAAAAGCGTCGGGTCAAATAAGGAATTTAAATCATGAGCCTGAAGCCGCACGACGGATTTGTTTTCAACCACACCATGTTGCGCATTAAAAACCCGGTGGTGTCCGTGGATTTTTATGAACAGGTGTTTGGCATGACTTTGCTCCGAAAACTGGATTTTCCGGAAATGTCGTTTTCCTTGTACTTTCTCGCCAAACTGAATGCGGGTGAAATACCGCCTTCGGATGAAGGTGAACGCACCCAGTGGACCTTTTCGCAACGCGGTGTGCTGGAGTTGACCCACAACTGGGGCACCGAAAGCGATGCCGACTTCAAATACCACGACGGCAATGCGCAACCGCAAGGGTTTGGCCACATTTGCTTCGCCGTGCCTGACCTGAACCGCGCTGTGGCCTGGTTTGATGAAAAGGGTCTGGACTATGTGAAACGTCCCGACCAAGGGAAGATGAAAAATGTCGCCTTTGTGAAAGATCCCGATGGCTACTGGATCGAAATTGTCCAACCGGACCTGTTGGGTGGTCTTGGTCGGTAAGCACAGATAATGAACTCGAATCCCGCCTACAATCACGAACACATTGTCCACCGCATCGGCTGGTTGCGAGCCGCCACCTTGGGCGCAAACGACGGCATCATTTCAATTTCCAGCCTGTTGGTTGGCATGGCCAGTAGCGGTGCGGCAGCGCCGGTGATTCTGGCGGCCGGTGTGGCGGGTTTGGTGGCTGGTGCTGCGTCCATGGCTGCGGGCGAGTGGGTGTCGGTGAAGTCGCAGGCCGATGCCGAAGAAGCAGAGCTTGCGCTGGAACAACGTCACATTGACAACAATCCCAAGCAGGAACTGCTCGAGTTGCAAAGCCTGTATCAGAAACGTGGTTTGCCTGAAAACCTGGCGCGTGACGTTGCCGTGGCACTGACCAAGCACGATGCCTTGGGTGCCCACGCCCAGGACGAGCTGGGTATTACCTTGCACAGTGTGGCCAAGCCCATGCAGGCCGCGTTGGCTTCGGCCCTTACTTTCACAGTGGGTGGCATGGTTCCCCTGTTGGTGTTGCTGCTGGCCCAGTATCAAACACTGGATTCCAAGGCCACTGTGTTCATGTTGGCTGGTGCAAGTGTTCTGACCCTCTTTCTGACCGGCGCCACTGCTGCGAAGGTGTCGAATGCGCGCGTGTTGCGTGCCGGTTTGCGCGTAGCGCTATGGGGTTCCGTGTCAATGGGCTTGAGCGCACTGGTGGGGCTGGCGCTCGATGTGCAACTGCTTTGAAGCGGTTGCCTTCAGTTCAGCCCTTCTTCACCAGGCAGCAAGGGCAGGGCGATGATTTCAATTCCCTCGTCACGCAGTTCTTCAAATTCTTCGGGGCTGGCCTGACCACGAATGGCGCGCACAGGTGCTTCTTCGTAGTGAATTTTTCGCGCCTCTTCGGCAAACCGGTCACCCACGTCTTCCGAATGGTTGATCAAGGCCTGTATGGCCTGCCTGGCCATGACAAAAGCAGTGGCCACATCGACAGAATTCAGTTTTGGTACAGGGATGGGGGGCTGGCTTGATGCAACTCCCGCAGACTCTGCCGCAGGGGCGGTCTGCCCGACGGCCTGCTTGCCACCAATGTTGATCTTGGAGGGTACTTTCCGAACGGCAGACGTGCCGCACTCAGGGCACGTCAACAGCTTTTGCTCGCGTTGGGTGTCAAAGTCCTCGTTGGACCGGAACCAGCCTTCGAAGCGATGGGAGTATTCACACTCCAGGTCATAAATGATGATTGCCACAATATTTGTATCTGTCTCGGAATTTGGGTATTTTACAGTGGAATGCTTTGTCTACCGCTGCAATCGAATCTCTTCTAGAATTCGATTAACAACCACCAAGACCCAAAAGAGGTTTATATGTCCCGAAAGAAGTCGCTTGAACCGCATTTGCGTGGCATTGTTGACTTGGTGTCTGCCACACTGGACGAAGGCACTCGCCAGGTTGAGGGCGTTCACCGCCGAATTGCTGACATTCCATTTTCTGTTCTGAAAAAGATCCGCCCGATTGCACCGATTTCATCTGCCGTTCACATGGTCGAGAAGAAAATCACCCATTCCGCCTATGACACAGTTCGGCTTGTTGCCCGTGTCGGTGCACAGGCGGTACACAATGTGCTGCCCACTGATCCCGCCAGCCAGGGCATTTCCAAGCCCGAATACAAGATCGATCACGACAGCTTGCGCAAGCAAAAGACTCGTAAAAAACCATGAGTTAAAAGTTCTTGCGAAAGACACGGTTAGAGTGTAAATTCTACATATGAGCATATGCGCATGTATTAAAAGTTGCTGCGTGCATGGCAGCAGAATAAAGCACTCAGGAGACATTCCGTGTCATTTCAAATCCCCTCCGATACCACGCTGGGGCGCATTCAGCGTGCCCCAGAAAACTTCGTCAGCCGTTCCGACATTGCTTTTGTCAATCGCGCCAGCGAAACAGATCGCCGCAGTTTCTTCAAAAAAGCGTTTGCTGCAGCCGCAGTGGGCGCAGTGGCTGTTTCGCCGGCCCTTGCAACTGCCGCTAAAGGCGACCCCGCCATTTTGAATTTGCCTGCCCACACCAAGGGCTTGGGCCAGCCTGTGGCGGCAATGCCGTATGGCATGCCTTCGCAGTACGAGAAAAATCTTCAACGCAGGGAGTCACCAGGCCTGACCCGCGTGGGCGCAGCTTCGGTGTCGTTTTGCCCCTTGCAGGGCCTGTTTGGCGTAATCACACCGTCTGGCCTGCATTTTGAGCGCCACCACCAGGGTTGGTGGGACATTGACCCCACGCAACACCGCCTCATGATCAATGGTTTGGTCAAGCGTGAAATGGTGTTCACCATCGATGAATTGATGCGCATGGAATCTGTATCCCGCGTACATTTCATCGAATGCGGTGCAAATTCAGGCATGGAATGGGCCAATGTGGCCGTACCCACAGTGCAGTACACCCATGGCATGTTGAGCTGTTCCGAGTTCACCGGCGTGCCGCTGATCAAGGTTCTGGAATACTGTGGCGTGGACCTGAAGAAGGGCCGCTACATTCTGGCCGAAGGTGCGGATGGGTCTTCAATGACTCGCACCATTCCGATGGAAATGGTTGAAAGCGGTGAGGTTTTGTTGACCTATGGCCAAAATGGCGAAATGCTTCGTCCTGAAAACGGCTACCCCTTGCGCTTGATCGTTCCCGGCGTGCAGGGCGTGAGTTCTGTGAAATACCTGCGCCGCATTGAAGTCGGTGACAAACCCTATGCAGCCAAAGACGAGGCCGTGCACTACGTGGATTTGATGCCTGATGGCACGCACCGCCAGTACACCTCCATTCAGGAATGCAAGTCGGTGATCACCACGCCTTCCGGCGGGCAAAAGTTGCTCACACCCGGCTTCTATAACATCACCGGCTTGGCCTGGAGTGGTCGCGGCAAAATCACTGCAGTGGATGTATCCACCGACGGTGGTAAAAACTGGAAGTCGGCAACCGTACAAGGCCCCGTGCATGACAAATCGCTGACCCGTTTCAATCTGCCCTGGGTTTGGGATGGCAAAGGTGAAGTATTGCTTCAAAGCCGCGCAGTCGACAGCACAGGCTATGTGCAGCCGAGTTACCGCACCCTGCGTGAAAAGCGCGATGACAAAAGCATCTATCACAACAATGCAATTCAAAGCTGGCGCGTGGACGAGACAGGTGAAGTGCACAACGTGCACGTGGGGTAAGGCCATGACAATCCATTTGAAACTTGATCAAAAACCATCGGCCTGGCCCAACCGAAAGGGAATTGCTGCAATCCTGTCCATGGTGGTACTTGGATCCACTTTGTTGTTCAGCAACAGTGGCTTTGCTTTTGAAGGCTTGGGACGCATTGCGACAAGCGATGAAGTCAAGGCATGGGACATCGATGTTCGCCCTGATTTTGTCGGTTTGCCCAAGGGCAGTGGCAGTGTACAAAAAGGCATGGATGTGTGGGAAGCGCAGTGCGCCTCTTGCCACGGCGTGTTTGGTGAAAGCAATGAAGTCTTCACCCCCATCGTGGGTGGTACCACCGCAGAAGACATCAAGCGCGGGCGCGTACAATCCTTGAAAGACGGATCGTCACCCCAGCGAACCACTCTTATGAAAGTGCCCACTGTGTCAACCTTGTGGGACTACATCAACCGGGCCATGCCCTGGACTGCGCCCAAAAGCCTGAGCACTGAAGAGGTGTATGCCGTAACCGCTTACATTTTGAACATGGGTGGTATTGTTGGTGATGATTTTGTATTGAGTGATTCCAACATTGCTCAGGTTCAAGGCAAAATGCCCAACCGCAACGGCATGCAGAGTAACCACGGAATGTGGCTTGCCTCGGGTAAACCCGATGTGAAAGAAAAGCGTTGCATGTCAAACTGCAAGCCGGACGCGAAGGTGATTTCCTACTTGCCTGATTACGCCAAGGACGCGCATGGCAATTTGATTGATCAGAACCGTCTCGTTGGTCCTGTTCGCGGTGTGGTTACAGTTGTGGCCAAGGCTGGCGAAAGTGCGTCAGCACCCAAGGTGAGCATGAGCAGTGGAGAGTCCCTGTTCAATGCGAATGGATGTGTGGCTTGTCATGGTGTAGACAACAAAAAGCTGGGCCCGTCCGTTCTTGCTGTTGCCAACAAATACGCCGACGGGAAAGACGCCAAAGCTTACCTTGCCGGCAAAATCAAGACAGGTAGCAGCGGGATTTGGGGTGATATGCCAATGCCTGCCCAAGCGCACTTGTCTGATGAAGACACCAATGCACTTTCTGACTGGTTTTTGTCCAGGAAGAAGTGAATCGATTGAATTTTTAGGAGGAGTTAGTCAATGAACCAAAACAGACGCACCATGCTGAAAGCCTCGTCTGGCATGACAGTGCTGGGCCTTGCGGTTGCCGCAGGTTTGATCAAGCCCAACGAAGTGTTTGCAGCAGCGGGTTATCCCGAGAAGGCATTCAATGCCAAGTCCATGGATGAACTGATCAAGGCACTGGGTGGCAATATGCCCACAGAAAGCAAAGACATCACCGTAGTGGCTCCCGACATTGCTGAGAACGGTGCGGTAGTTCCAGTAGGTGCCGATAGCAAATTGGCCAAAACCACCGAAATTTCCCTGCTGGTTTCCAACAACCCCTCCATGATGTCAGCCCAGTTCATGATCCCGGCCGGCACTGACGCAAAGGTGAATACGCGCGTCAAAATGGGCAAGTCCAGCGATGTATACGCCCTTGTGAAAGCCGATGGCAAGTACTACTTTGCCAAGAAAGAGGTCAAAGTGACACTCGGTGGTTGCGGCGGTTAATTCAAAAATACAGGAGAAAAACATGGGTGATCCAATGAAAATTCGCGCCAAGGCAAACGGCGACGAAGTGGAAGTGAAAGTATTGATGTCTCACGAAATGGAAACAGGTCAGCGCAAAGCGGCTGATGGAAGCCTGGTTCCGGCCTGGTTCATCCAGAACGTGACTGCGAAATGCAACGACAAGGTGGTACTGCAGGCCAATTGGGGACCCGCTGTGTCGAAGAATCCGTTTTTGTCTTTCTCCTTCAAGGGTGGCAAGGCCGGCGACACAGTGGACGTGACCTGGACTGACAACAAAGGCGATACACGAACAGACAAAACCAAAGTGGCATAATCTCAAGCAGTTGATAAGCACAATAAAGGGGTGTGAGATGAGGCAAACTACCAAAGCAGCGGTCAAGTTCACCGCTGTTGCACTAGCGGGCGCTGCTGCCATGGCGTCGTTCGCCATGAATGCACACGCGCAGAAAACCACCGAGCAGGGCATTCAGGAATACCGTGACATGCTGGCCGATGGCAACCCGGCCGAGTTGGTCGAATTGCGTGGCGAAGACCTGTGGACCAAGCCACAAGGCCCAAAAAATGCGTCGCTCGAAAAATGTGACATGGGTTCAGGCCCGGGCAAACTGGAAGGCGCCGTGGCCACATTGCCACGATTTTTCAGTGATGCGGGCAAGGTGATGGATGTCGAATCCCGCTTGGTGTATTGCATGGTCACGCTACAAGGGCGTGATATTGCAGAAATTACCAAAAAGCCTTATTCCGGAACTGGCGAAAAGCCAACCGAGCTTGAGTCTTTGGTGGCTTACATCTACGCGCAGTCACGCGGCTCCAAGATCAAGGTGCCTCAATCACATCCCGAAGAACTGGCTTCCCGTGCCCGCGGCGAGAAAATCTTCTTTTTCCGTGGTGGTCCGTATGACTTTTCATGCGCCAGCTGCCATGCCACTGACGATCAGCGCATTCGCCTGCAGGGTTTGCCCAACCTGACGAAACCTGAGCCTGCTCAAGCTGCGTTTGCGGCCTGGCCTGCTTATCGTGTGTCGCAAGGTGCGGTGCGTACCATGCAGTGGCGCATGTACGATTGTTTCCGCCAGCAGCGTTTCCCCGAGTTGAAATATGGCTCGCAAGCGTCAATTGACCTGATTACCTACCTTGGCGTGAAAGCCGAGGGCGGTACCATGCAGGCCACCTCGCTCAAGCGCTGACAACAAGGAGAACCATCATGCGTAAAACATTTCAGTATTCAGCCAGCCTGGTGTTGTTTGCCCTGCTGGGTGCCTGTGCCAATACAGACAGCAAGCCCGTGGTGGCCGAGCCCACCAGTGAGGAGATCAACGCCATATTGATGGCTTCCTTCATGGAAAAAGGGCAGGCCAAGATGGATCGGGTCAATCAGACCGAGCTTCAAAAAGCCTGCTCTGCAGCCGAAACTACACCCGGTGGTTTGCCCGATGCAAGACGTACCGCACTACAAGATGCCGCACTGGCAGCAGTGAAGTATCCAGCCGACGGAAAATACCTGGGTGACTGGAAGGCAGGCGAAAAGGTTGCACAAACAGGTGTGGGTTTTCAGTTTTCTGACAAAGCTGGCAGTGAAGCAGGTGGAAATTGCTACGCTTGTCACCAGTTGGCACCTCAGGAGCTTTCTTACGGCAACATTGGTCCATCGCTGCAGCAGTACGGCAAGTTGCGCGGCAATTCCGAAGAAATCATGAAATACACTTGGGCCAAAATCTGGAACTCGCATGCTTACAATGCCTGCTCCAATATGCCTCGCTTCGGGGCGGAAGGCATCTTGACTGAAACCCAGTTGAAAGATGTCATGGCCTTGCTGATGTCTCCTGATTCGCCTGTTAACAAGTAAGCAGTTCTGTTCAAAGTCCCTGTGCCGTACCGACAAGGCACAGGGAGCCAACTCTCTAAAAAGTGATCAATCCAATGCAGATGAATCGACGCGAATTCATGGGCATGCTGGCGGCCGCCTCAGCGGCGGGCATGGCAATCAACTCCCCCCAGGTGCTGGCCGCAGGCCAGGGCGAAAAACTCTATGACTTGAAGCCATTCGGCAACGCAAGCTTGTTGCACATGACCGACTGCCATGCACAACTGGTGCCCATTTATTTCCGCGAGCCCAACGTCAATCTCGGTGTGGCAGGTGCATTTGGCAAAGCGCCACATTTGGTTGGCGAGTCCCTGTTAAAAGCCTTCAATATCAAGCCGGGTACTGCGCAGGCCCATGCTTTCACTTATCTCAATTTTGAAGAAGCAGCCAAGCGCTACGGCAAGGTGGGTGGGTTCGCCCACTTGTCCACGCTGGTCAAAATGATGAAGGGCAGCCGCCCCGGCGCCTTGTTGCTCGATGGTGGCGACACCTGGCAAGGTTCAGCCACCAGCCTGTGGACCAACGCGCAAGACATGGTCGACGCCGCCAAAATATTGGGTGTGGATGTGATGACCCTGCACTGGGAATGCACCTATGGCATGGATCGTGTGCTGGAAATCGCGGAAAAAGATTTCAAGGGCAAAGTCGACATCGTGGCCCAGAACATCAAGACCGCCGATTTTGGCGACCCTGTTTTCCCCAGCCACGTGATGAAGAACATCAATGGCGCCAAGGTGGCCATCATTGGCCAGGCCTTCCCCTACACCCCGATTGCCAATCCGCGTTACCAGGTTGCCGACTGGTCGTTCGGTATTCAGGAAGAAAGCATGCAGGCCGTGGTGGACGAAGTGCGCAGCAAGGGCGCGCAGGTGGTTGTCGTGTTGTCACACAACGGCATGGACGTGGACCTGAAAATGGCCAGCCGCGTGTCCGGTATTGATTTCATTCTGGGAGGCCACACACACGACGGCATTCCGCACGCCATTCCTGTGAAAAATCCGTCGGGCATTACTCATGTGACCAACGCCGGCAGCAACAGCAAGTTTCTCGGTGTGCTGGACATGGACATTCAAGGCGGCAAACTGCGCGACTTCAAATACCGCCTGCTGCCCGTGTTCTCAAACATGTTGCCTGCTGACCCTGACATGGAAGCCTTTGTGGCGAATGTGCGCAAACCCTACCTTGAAAAACTGGTGGAACCGCTTGCAGTCAGCGAGGGCTTGCTGTATCGCCGTGGCAACTTCAATGGCAGCTGGGACCAACTGATCGTGGATGCCCTGATGGAAGTCAAGGACGCTGAAATTGCCTTCTCACCCGGCTTTCGCTGGGGTACCTCGCTGTTGCCGGGCCAAACCATCACGCGTGAGCATTTGATGGACCAAACCGCCATCACCTACCCCAACACCACTCTGGCCGACATGAAGGGTGAGTTCATCAAGACCGTGCTGGAAGACGTGTGCGACAACCTGTTTAACCCCGACCCTTATTACCAGCAGGGCGGTGACATGGTACGCGTGGGCGGGCTGACCTACACCTGCGACCCCAACGGCAGTTCAGGCAACCGAATTTCCGACATGCGCCTGAATGGCAAACTGATCGAGGCTTCGAAAACCTACCGCGTGGCGGGTTGGGCACCTGTGGCCGAAGAGGCGCGCAGCAATGGCGAGCCGCCCATCTGGGACGTGGTTGAAACTTACTTGCGTGCCAAGAAAACCATTGCCACCAAGACCCCTTACACGCCCAAGCTGGTTGGAATGAACAAAAACCCGGGGTTCGTTGTCTGAGTTCAATGAAAGCAATTTTGATGTTTGTCCTGTTAGGACTGTTCGCCTGTTTGTCACCCGCCCACAGCGCGGGTGGGCAGGCGCTTGCCTTTCCGGTCAATCTGCAAAATCAAAAATCACCGGCGGTGGTCGTGCTGTTTTCAGTGCCGGATTGCGCCTACTGCGAGAAAGTGCGGCAGCAGTCTTTGCGGCACATTCATACCGATCCTGCCTACAAGGGTAGGGTGGGGGTTTTTGAAATTGATTTTTCAGACGACCGAAAGCAGTTCACCTGGTTTGATGGCCGTCGTTACACCGGCAAGTCACTGGCCCTTCCTTTGGGCATCAAGTTCTCTCCGACAGTCATGGTGTTCGGAAAAACCGGTGCCGTCGCTGGAAAGCCACTGCTGGGAGCCAGCCTGCCTGAGTTTTATGGGGCCTACCTGGATGAACTGATTCAGCAGGCTTGGGCGCTCTCGCTGAGCACCCCGTCCTCCATGTCACTCAGCATTGCGCAGTGAGTTTTCCTTGAACATGGTAATTGAAGTTCGAATCCTGTCCAGCATGGCTTTGGATGGTTTGTGTCGGGTGATCTGGCTGGCCAGTTCATAGCCTTTTGAACCCATGTTGACTGCAAAGCAAAGCTCCAGAAGACTGGTCAGTGTCTCCGGTTCCAGGGCGGGAATCACTTCGGCATGGGTATCAAAAAACGCAGTCAGTTTGTCCAGCGCTTTCACGCTTCGACCCTCGGCAATTTCTTTTTGAATGGTCATCATGGCGCGAGCCAGGTCCAGGTCTGCCGAATTCACAGTGCTTCTCATCTTGGCGGTCAGCTTTTCCGCTTCCTCGTGTCGCCCTTCGGTTACATAAATTTTCGACAGTTGCAGGTAGTCATGAATCTGCGACAGGGACGTGTTTCTTGAGCGATCAATCACCTTGGTCAAGTAGTTTTTTGAGCGGGTGTTGTCACCAATCCTCACTGCCAGGTCTGCCAGTTTGCGCAAGCGGCTGGTTGAGGCCAGTGCTTTGGCCCCCATCTTCTCGAGCACTTCCAGCGCTTCACCCGGCTTGTTCTGTTCCCACAGCACATCGGCATACAAATCACTGGCTGCCAGGTATTCCGGGTTGCTTTTTACCACGGTGGCCAGAAAGCCGCTGGCTTCGTCGAAATCCTTTTTTTCCAGATTCACCTTGGCCAGCAGAAGGTGCATCCATGGTTTGGGCGCCCGGTCCATTTTCTCCAGCAATTCTTTCTCGGTTTTACCCAATTGCCCTGACCAGAAAAATGACTCAATACGCATGCGCTCAAGCTCATTGAGGTACTGGGGATATTTGGTCTCCAATCCTTCGCATATTTCTGGCACCGCCGGGTAATGCCCGTCATAAGTTGCCTTGTAGGCTTCGGCCAGGCGTGCCTTGCGGTTGAAAATGCGAACCACGCGGTCTGATAGCGTTGATGCGGTGAAAGGCTTGATCAGGTAATCATCGGGTTCAAATTCGGCTACAGCAACCACATTGCTGTAGCTTCGCTCACCCGTCACCATCATGAAGGCGGTAGTCCAGTTCAGCTTTTTGTTGACCCGCAAGTCTTCCAGCAACTGCTGCCCGTTGCGGTCGCCTTCAAGCTGGTATTCACACACAATCAATGCGAATTCGCGCGAACTCAGATGTTGCTCAACTTCGGAAACCGAGCTGGCAAAAATCACAGTTTTTGCGCCAAGTTGTGACAGCTGGTCCTGCAAGGCTCGCCTTGTGGCCAGTGCGGAATCAACAACCAATGCTGTCTTGCCTTTCAGCGGGGTCATGTCTTTGACTGCCTGCTTCATTTGATCAGATTTTTCCGCAGGTTTGCCCTGCGCGTTTTCCGCAAATTCTGTAAAGGACTCGATTTGGCTCATGACGATCTGGCTATCGACGAATGGAATTCTCCTATTTTGCGCGGTTTGCGGGCAATTGATTTCACCCAATTGGCAGGTCTTTTGACCGCATACTTTGCAATTGCTGCAACAAATAGAATCGCGCTTCTATTAACAACTGTTTACTTTCCCTTGGATGGGTGATTGTTTCATGGTTTAATATTGTTGAAAGCCTTGTTACTCAAAGGTCAAATCCAAAAATTGACTACACAAGGTATAAAAGAAAAATCAACGGAGACATCAATGATTAAAGCTGGCATTTGGCGCGTATTGGCCATTTCTGGATTGGTTGCGGTTGCAGCGGGGTGTGCAAGCGTCGAAAGGGGGGCCACAAACCTGGCGATCAATCTGATTGAGCGTCGTATTATTCCTCCTCAGCTTGAAATCGATGACGTGGACATGGCCTGCCGGTTCGCCACGGCCAACTTCCCACTCATTTCGGGGGGTACGCGTGCCTTCGGTGGTGATCCCCAGTTGCTAGAATCTCTCTTGCTGGTTTCTTCAGCAGCCTGTTCTGAACAGCGCGCTGTTGAAGAAGAATTGCGCTACCTGCGTGCATCCAAGCAAAACAACATTGAAGAAGCGCAAGATGCGCGTATTGGTCAAAAGCGCTTGCTGGAAGTGACGGCTCGCCGTCAGCTTCGCGCCTTCGAAGCCATGCGCACCAAGCTCCAAGCCAAATACAACTTCGAGTACGGCGAAACTTGCCCGGAATTCGAGCGTGATTTTGACGAGTTAAGCTATTTGCTCGGCACGGTGGCTGGTTTGCAGGCGGTGGTCAACGACATTGCTTCCCAGCAAATGGTTGGCGTGCCTACCGACATTGCACCAAAATCCGAGCGTGCCTTGAAATGCATTTCCAACGCCAAGTGGTGGGGCGTCCCCAACGCAGCGCGTGCCGTGGTGTGGAGCATTCTGCCAGGTGCTTCGGAAGGCAAAGACGTGTGGGGCACATTCCGCTTGTCCATGTTGATCGGTGAACGCCAGGGTGTCCGTCTGTCACACGTGATGTATGGCCTTTCCGCATTGGCAGTGGGTGATACACCGCGTTTCCGCGATGCCACAAAACGCTTCGCCAACGTCAAGGATTTCAAGCCAAGCCAGCAATATGCCTTGGTTGAGAGTCTTTCCGGCGCCGTGATGACGAACTTGTCCGACCGCTACTGGTCAGAGAACGTCGGCACCCGCACGCCTGTAGGCAGCATGGGAAAGTATTGGGATGAAGAAGCCGCGATGCCCGAAGGCATGAACGTGGACGATTTGTTGAAGTAAGTTTCTGTCCATTCTTACCCGGGTCGCACCAGCGAATTGCCCGGGTACGCAGAACCACAATTTTCGGAGACCAGACAATGACTATGAAAATCAAAGCAATAACCGCCGCCTTGGGCTTGGCCCTGATGGCATCAGCAACACCAGCCCTGGCCAACAAGCAAAAAGTGTGTGTATTCGATATTTTGGGTGCAGGCGGCGACGTCTTCAACCTGAGCAAGGATTACGTATTGGCTGCGAAAGGCTTTGGTGCTGATTTGCACCTTGAAGCATTCACGGACGAGAAAATCGCCTCTGAAAACTTCAAGACTGGCCAGTGCGACATGCTGGTGGCCACATCTTTCCGCACGCGTGCTTACAACTCGGTTGCTGGTTCCATCGATGCCCTGGGTGCTGCATCTGTTGTAAAAGACGGCAAGGTTGACATGCCCCTGAGCTACGAAGTGGTCAAGCGCACAATCCAGTTGTTTGCTGGTGACAAAGCCGATGCATTGATGACCCAAGGCAACTACCAGGTTGCTGGTATTTTCCCGTTTGGTGCGGCATTCCTGTACGTGAAAAGCCGTGACATCAATTCCGTTGAAAAACTGGCTGGCAAGAAAATCGCGTCTTTCGACTACGATTCAGCTCAAAAGGAAATGATTTCCAAGGTTGGCGCATCGCCGGTTTCCGCTGACATCTCCAACTTCGGTGCCAAGTTCAACAACGGTTCTGTGGACATTATTGCTGCACCAGCAGCGGCTTACAAACCGCTTGAATTGTACAAAGGTTTGGGCAACGGCGGTGCGATCATTCGCTTCCCGGTGGCTGTATTGACCTATCAACTGATCGTCAACAAGAGCAAGTTCCCGGACGGTTTTGCACAGAAGTCGCGCGACTACTGGGCCAAGAAATTCCCAGCAGGCATGCAAATCATCACGAATGCTGAAAAGGGTATTCCAAATGGTGCCTGGATGGACATTCCCGCGGCAGACTCGGTGAAGTACACCATCCTGTTGCGTGAATCACGAATTGGTTTGGCCAAGGGCGGTTCTTATGACCCGAAAGCACTGAACATCATGAAGCAGATCCGCTGTGGTGTGAACCGTGCCGATTCCGAGTGCGCCACGAAAACTGAATTGTAATTGACTTCAGGCAGTCCTTATTTGGCTGCCTGCTTGCCTTTGCAGTGAAGGGGGCGTGCCGTTGCCCCCTTTTTATTACCCCTAAATTGCTACTTTGATCAGTCAATCTTTAAGTTGACGCTGATAAGGATCCGTTATGCAGAGTTCCGCCGGCAAAAAGTGGATGGGTCGTACTCCATCCGAATGGCTGTCCAGCCTACCTATTTTTTCTCTTCTTTTGCTCACCCTGATTATTGGTACGGGTGAAATGGTTCACGGCCAACTGCTTCGCTTGGGCGAACGCATGTTTGGCGATCCCGCAAACCAGGTGCAGTATTTCCTGTTGCGCGCCGACCCGTCTGCGCCGACCTGTGAAGCGAACCCCGACATTGACGCATTGGTGGCCAAACAGGTGGCTGAAGCTGAAACCGCACCCAAGTCTGATCTGGATGCCTTGTTCGGTGACGTGGCCATTGACCCCAATGAAATTCGCGCTTCACTTGAAGCAGCGCGCGACCAGTGTCGTGAACGGGTTGCTGTGTATGAACGCGTCAACAAAGCGATTACACCCGAAGTTGAAGTATTCCGTGAAATTGAAACCGGCTTCTTTGGCATTTTCAAATTTGGTACGGAAAACCGTCCCCTGATTCTGTTGATCATGGTCGCGATTGCCGCCATATCAACCACCAAGCATTTCCACCACATCAGCTTGCGTCCACCCCGCACCAAGAAAGATTTCCAGGTGTATTCCCTGGCAATGCTGGGTGCCAACCTGCTGATGACCATTTCAACCAGTTATTACCTGAAACTGCAATACGATTCAGGCGTGCCTGTAGAAAACCCGCTGATCAGCATCATTGCCATTGCCTTGTTTGCCAGCCTGTCATTCATCAGCCTTAAAGATGTCCTGAAGATACCCGAGCAGGCCGAAGAGGGTGGCAGTTATGGCATGGGCTTGTTGAGTATTCCGCTGTATGCCTTCATGGCCTTGAACGCGGGTATCAATTTCTTCATGGACGATTACATCGCTGGTTTGGCCATTTACTTTGGTCAAATCACGGAATTGTCCAGCATCTTCCTGAACCTGGCCTTGTACCTGTGGGCGGGCATGTTGCTCAAGCAAACCCGTGTGGTGTCTTTGTTCATGGACATTCTGCGCCCATGGAAGCTGCCACCTGAAGTCTTCACCTACATCGTGTTGCTGGCGGCAGCTATTCCCACTGCCTACACAGGCGCCTCAGGCGTGTTCGTGATTGCAGCAGGTGCCATTGTGTACAAGGAAGTTCTTGCCGTTGGTGCACGTCGTCACTTTGCCTTGGCCGCAACAGCCATGTCCGGTTCACTGGGCGTGGTTCTTCGCCCCTGTTTGCTCATTGTGGTGATTGCCGCTTTGAACAAGGAAGTGACCACCAGTGAGCTGTATGGCTGGGGTCTGTTCGTGTTCATCTTGACTTCTACCGTGTTCATGATCATCGCCCTGCTTAAAGCAGAAGGCCGTGTGATTGAGCGTGCAAAAGCCAAAGATGCATTGCCGCAATCCTTGCGTGCCTTGGTACCAGTATCGCCTTATATCTTGATCATGTTGTTGGTGGTGTACGGCTACGAGTATCTTCTTGATACCAAGCTGGACGAGTTCACCGCACCCGTGATGTTGCCAGTGATCATGCTGTTCGTGATCATTTTCGACAAGCTGCGCGGTGGCCCCACCAAGGTTGGTGGTGATACCTCTGCCGACAAGAAGAAAAATGAAGGCCTTGAAGTTGCGGTTCGCAGTGCAACCACAGAAACCATTGGTCACATTGGTGCCTTGATCATGTTGATGGCCTTGTCCATTAGCGTGGGTGGCATGATCGAACGTTCCGGCATCATGGAAGTGGTTCCCGCCGAAATGGGCAGTGTCTGGATGGCGTTGACCATCTTCATGTTGCTGATGATTTTCATCGGCATGGTGATGGATCCATTCGGTGCCGTCATTCTTGTGTCTGCAACGGTGGCGCCAATTGCGTACAGCAATGGCATTCACCCGGTTCACTTCTGGATGATCGTGATCACCGCGTTCGAATTGGGTTACCTGTCACCACCTGTGGCCTTGAACCAGTTGCTTGCACGTCAAGTGGTGGGTGAAGCCGAGATGGACAAAGCAGCAGAGGAAACCAAGGGCAAGGCCTTCTACTACCGCTACGAGCGTTGGTTGTTGCCGGTTTACACCCTGATGGTAGGTCTGCTGATCGTCACCTACGGTGGTCAGGCATTGATCAACAATGCCGACAGCCTGAGGCCTGTTAGCCACTTCCTTGGTCTGGACCAATTGCGCCCGGCTGAATTGGGTGACACGCCTGCCGCTGCTCCAGCGGTTGAAACACCCGCGGCAGAAGTACCTCCCGCAACCGACGATGCAGCCATGGTGGATCCGGCTGCTCAGCCTGCAGTTGAGTTGCCGGTAGAAAGCACGCCGGCACCAGTGGCTCCCGCAGCGCCTTCTCCTGCCATTTTGCAGGCTGAGGTTACTGAGGCGGTCAGCAATTGGGTAGCGGCCTGGAGTGCCCGCGACGTAGAAGGTTATTTGAGCTTCTACTCCGCAAACTTCGAGTTGCCTGGTGCCTTGACACGCGCGCAATGGGAAAGCCAGCGCCGCACACGCATTTCCACCAAATCCAATATTGAGGTGGACATCAGCAACCTCAATATCCAGATGAATGGAGATGAGGCCACTGCCGAGTTTGATCAGGCTTACAAGGCTGACAAGTATTCAGATAAAGTGCGCAAGACACTTCGTTTGAAGAAAGAAGACGGTCGCTGGAAAATTCTGACCGAGCAGGCCCGGTAAACAGTAAAGCAGCCCAACAAAAAGCCCCTCAGGATTCTGAGGGGCTTTTTTTTATGCCTTGGTCCCCCCGACGGGAATCGAACCCATATCTAGCGCTTAGGAGGCGCTCGTTCTATCCATTGAACTACGGCGGGATGCGTTGCATTTTACACGGCCAGGCGCAGCTCTGTTGAAGCACTACTCTGTGCTTTTGAATTTTTACATCCTTAAAACGGATTGTTTCGTAAAAAGTCAAAATTTCAAAACGAGCTAATCAATAAATATCCATCAAAAACAGGCACTTAAAATTTTCTCCTCATTGGCATGCACACTGCAACTAGCTTGGTGTCAACCACCAGGAAACGAGGCAGATCATGACGCAGCACAACCCCTTACAAGCCGTTGAAATCAATGTTCAATTCAGTGAAGACACTGTTTCCCCACTTACACCCGAACAACTCAGCACCCTGGAAGTGTTACTAAAAAGCCAGCAGTTCCGGCTTACCCATTTTGTGCGCAAGCACCTACGGCGTGAAGATTACGTGGATGACCTCATTCAGCAAACCCACATGGCCGCATTCAGAAACTGGGCACGTTTTCGTGGTGAATCAAAACCCGAAACATGGCTGTTCGGCATCGCCCTTAACCTTGTAAAAAACTTCCGCTATCGCGACACCAGCTACCGCTACCAGTGTGAAGACTTCGATGAGCAGGTCAGTATGATTGCCGCTGATCCATTTTGTGAGCCTGAAGAGTCCCTGATGCGCCAGGAGCGCATGGAGTCTCTGAAAATGGCCATTGGTCACTTGCCCAGCAAAATGCAAACTGTAGTTCAACTGGTCTTGCTGGATGGCTTCACTTACCAGGATGCCGCACTTGAACTCGACTTGCCGATCGGCACCGTGCGCTCACGCCTGTCCCGGGCGCGTGACATGCTGCGGGTTGAAGTGCTGGGTCAAACCGAAATCTCCCATTGAGTCCTTGGGCTGACACCGACCCATTCGGTGTGGCTAGTTCAAAGAGGTGATACTGGCCACGGGTTGAAGATTCACAATGTCCTTTGATGACTTTCTCCCTGGCAACCCATGACTGAACTCACCCTGTGCATTGAATCCGAGGAGCTCAAAAGTCGTTTGCGGGCGGCTGCCATGTTGATGCAGGCCAGCGTTCACGAACTGTCTCTGGCTGAGTTGCTGGCCCGGCGAACATTGCCGACTCACTGGATACTGCTGGACCACGGTTTTGAGGGGATCAGCGCCTTGATCGAGCGGTTCAAAGACCTTGGCCGCCATCCTGAAAGCCAGATCATCCGCTTTATAGACAGCCCGTGGCAAGACTACATTTATCATGACATTCCAATTTTCGCGTCGATTGTCCGCCCTGCTGATCCCTTGGCTGCGGCGCAGGTGCTCGGGCGGTTAAGCCGCACCAAGCCCCTCAAGTTCGGGCTTAAGGCGACGGCAAAAGACTTGCAGGGTCCTTATGCGGCAGAGTTCGTTCGTTCTCCACCCATGCAGCATGCGGTATCTCAATTGCACTTGCTCAAGCAGCTGCCGGTCGACACGGTGTTACTGGGCCCAACCGGTGCAGGCAAGGACACGGCAGCGCGCTGGCTACATGCGCAGTCCGGGGTCAAGGGTGAGTTTGTTCACGTGAATTGTGCCGCTTTGCCCGAACAGCTTTTTGAAGCCGAGCTGTTTGGTGTCATGGCAGGTGCATTCACCGGTGCCCAGAAAGACAGGTCAGGCAAGCTGGAGCAAGCCGACAATGGCACCTTGTACCTGGATGAAATTGACAGCTTGCCTCTGTCTTGTCAGGCCAAGTTACTCAATGCACTTCAATACCGTGGGGCATCCCGCCTGGGTGGCCATTCTTTTTATCAGTCCAGCTTCCGGGTGGTGGCGTCGACCAAGGCCACTTTGCCGGAGTTGGTCCGGCAAAACAGGTTTCGGGAAGATCTGCATTTTCGCCTCAGTGTGTCTCAGGTCAAAATTCCGGCATTGGCTGAAAGGCTCGAGGACATCATTCCTCTCTATCGACATTTTCTGGTGCAGGTGGCAACACAGTTCAAGCTGGAAGTGCCAGCCTTGAGCACTGAGGAAGTCGATGAACTGCTTAGCAGGCCCTGGCAAGGCAATGTCCGGGAGCTGCATGCGGTGGCACAACGCCATGTGATCGGACTGGGCTCCCCTTGCGATCACCACGATCAAGGTCACGTACATTCCTCAGGTTTGAAGCATCGTTTGCTGGCTTTTGAAAAAGCAGTGTTGTCGAATGCTTTGCTCGCACATGGCGGGTGTGCACGTCTTGCCAGTGAAAGTTTGAATATTCCCCTGCATTCCATGTATTACCGAATGAAACGTTTCGATTTACTTGAAAAGTCCGGGAACCATTCAGAAAATGCTGCCACTCAAGTCTAACTAACAGGCGGCTCTTATATGAATATTCCCAATAACTTTGCCAGTGTTCATGCCCTGGCCAACCTGCAATCTTCTCCGGCCAATAGTGCATCGTCAGCACAAGCCACGTTTCGCAGTGTCATGGCACAGCTTCAATCCAAACCTCTGAAGCTTTCAGCGAACCAACTGCACGCGCAAAGCCGCGGTAACGGAGGTTCGCGCACAGTGTCCCAGCAAGTGTTTCAAGACACTGCTGGTGTATTACGTTAACTCTCGATGAGCAACCCGGCATGATCACCTGCACGGCGCCTCCCATTGCTGCCAATTGGTATCTGCTGGAAAGTTGCTGTGTCGATGGTCTTGGTTTGGGACAGCTTTGGCAGTCGGGGTCCAACCCGATCTTGTTCAAGGCTCAAATCGTGCTCAATAATTACGAAAGCAACTGCTTGCGCGACTGGCTCTCGCAACGCTGGAAGGCGCGTTCACTTGAGCGAACAACCATTGTTCTTCATCATGATCAGCGTTTAATGCTCAATTTGCCGCTTGAAGCAACATCAATTCAAAAGGCAGTCGAGCAGTTTCGAATTTGGCTTTCATCAACGCTCAAAGAGCGTGAACAAGCGATTCAGGCCCGATAAGGTTTCACCAGCAGGCGCTTAACAGGCCTGGTGTTTCAAATAGGTTTGCTTGTAGGCAAACGCTACATGAACAAATCCATGAAACTGCTTCATCAATTGGTCAGCATTTGTGTCTGCAATTTCGACACAAATTCGCAAACAGTTGTCATGGTCGGAAATGCCCAGAGAGATGCATTCCGGCAAGTCATCAATCAACTCTGAAAACAATTGAATTGCGCGTTTCAATTGTTGCTCTTGAACTTCGAGTGATTTTCCCAGATTAAATACCCGCGCGCTGATGCGGCAGTCTTGAGTGAGTCCGCGTTGAATTTCAACAGTGAACTGTTCCTCGAAATCGATTCGGTAAGCATCGGATTCAGCAGCGCTTTCAACGTCGAGTGTGCCAAGTCCCAACGCATCAAGAATTTTGCCCAGGGCACCACCAAAAGGGGCAGTTGAGTCGGCCATCAGTCCATGTACAAATCGTAAATGGATTTCAGTTGAGCTCGCGATCTTGAAATTCGTGAGCGAACAGTCCCAATTGGAATGCCCAGTATGTCGGCTGCTTTCTGGTACGAGTTGCCGTGTTGTACAACCAAAACCAGGGTTTCGCGTAAATCGTTGGGCAGTTTGTCGATCGCAGATTGAAGTTTGATGCTGAATTCATTTTTCATGCAATGTTGCATGGGGTCAGACCCTTCCGCCTGTTCAAGCTCAAGGTCTTCATCGGAGGTGAAATGGAATTTGTACTGGGGCGAACGCCGAGCTGTGTTCCGAATGATGTTCAAGGCGATGCCGAACAGCCAGGTGGCGCGTTTGGCGTCGCCCCGGAAACTGTCCCAGCAGCAATAGGCCTCAATCAAGGTTTGCTGGAAAACATCTTCCACAGCATTTTCATCGCGGAAGTGCTTGATGATGAAATTGCGTAGGCGTTTTTCCTGTTTGGCGACGAGCAGTTCGAATTCAGAGCGAGTGGCTTCCAATTTCTCCCTGGAGCACCGCTGTATCGCAGTGATCTTCATATTGGGTGCAATCGGTTTCATATCGAGCCTCTCTGCTTGAAACGGCAACGGAATCATGGTCGGCCTTGGCGAATTTCTTGGTAACGGCACAGGGTATCAAGGCCGCTGAAATTGCGCGTTTGGTGTCACTAGAGAGGGGGGTGAGGTAGCCTTTCGCTAGGGCAAACCATGAAATCGTGCTAGCTGCAGCTTGCCTGCCTTCCCTTCTTCCCAGTTGAGTGCAGTCACAATCCACGATGGTTCCAGCCCCGGGAAAATTGTCATTGAATTGTTGGTATCATCAAGCGGTCAATGAACTATCAGGTTGTCATGAGCCAGTACCAAGAATCATCCATCCGTGTCCTCAAAGGCCTTGAGCCAGTCAAGCAGCGCCCCGGCATGTACACCCGCACCGATTGCCCCTTGCACATCATTCAAGAGGTGATAGACAACGCAGCCGACGAGGCCTTGGGTGGTTTTGGTTCCCGCATCACGGTGACGGTTCACATGGATGGCAGTGTGTCGGTTCAAGACGAAGGCCGTGGCATTCCAATTGGTTTGCACCCAGAGGAAAAAGTTTCGGTCATTGAGTTGGTGTTCACCCGTTTGCATGCGGGTGGCAAATTCAACAAGGCCGATGGTGGCGCTTACCGTTTTTCTGGTGGCTTGCACGGCGTTGGCGTGTCAGTGACCAATGCCTTGTCTACCCGGCTTGAGGTTAGTGCCGTGCGCGACAAGCAAGTCGGTACGCTGGTGTTTGGTGGCGGCGATGTGGTTGAACCCTTGAAGGTTCGCCCTCAAACCAGTAGTGACCCTAAAAAGGGCACCACGGTGCGTGTTTGGCCTGATCCACAGTATTTTGATTCACCGGTTCTGCCCTTGAATGAAATGGACCGCCTGTTGCGCAGCAAGGCCGTCTTGCTCAAGGGCGTCGAGGTGGTGTTGGTCACCGAGAAAACCGGTGAAACCAAACGCTGGAAGTTTGATGATGGCTTGAGTGGCTTTCTCAAGGAAGAGTTGCTGGACCGTGAACTGGTTGCCCCCATGTTTGCAGGCGATCTCAGTGTCGATGTGTTGCGCGACGAAGGTTTCTCGGAAGGCGAGGGCGCAGCCTGGGCCCTGGCATTCGTGGCCGAAGGCGCACCCGTGCGCGAAAGCTATGTGAACCTGATTCCCACGTCCGCTGGTGGAACGCATGAATCAGGCTTGCGAGAAGCGGTATTTCAGGCCATCAAGGCGTTTTGCGACATGCACTCGCTGATGCCCAAGGGCATCAAGCTGATGCCCGATGACATATTTTCCAAGGCCAGCTTTGTGTTGTCGGCCAAGGTGCTCGACCCCCAGTTTCAGGGGCAGATCAAGGAGCGGTTGAACAGCCGCGATGCAGTACGCCTGGTGTCCTGCCTGGTCAAACCGGCATTTGAATTGTGGCTGAACCACCACGTGGAAGACGGCAAGAAAATTGCCGAATTGGCCATCAAGCAGGCACAGGCACGTTCTCGTGCTGCGCAGAAAGTTGAAAAACGCAAAAGCTCGTCCGTTGCCATTTTGCCGGGCAAACTGACCGATTGCGAAAGCACGGACGTGCAGTTGAATGAGGTGTTTCTGGTGGAGGGGGATTCCGCTGGCGGATCGGCAAAAATGGGCCGTGACAAGGAATTCCAGGCGGTGTTGCCCCTGCGTGGCAAGGTGTTGAATGCTTGGGAAACCGACAAGGACCGCCTGTTTGCCAATCAGGAAATTCATGACATTGCCGTGGCCATTGGCGTGGACCCCCATGGCGTGAACGACAGTCCCGATTTAAGTGGTTTGCGTTACGGCAAAATCTGTATTCTGTCGGACGCGGATGTGGATGGTTCGCACATCCAGGTGTTGTTGCTGACCCTGTTCTACAAGCATTTTCCAGCCCTGATTCGCAGCCAGAATTTGTATGTGGCGCGCCCACCCTTGTTCCGGGTGGATGTGCCAGCGCAGGGCAAAAAGCCTGCGCGCAAACTGTATTGCCTGGATGAAGCTGAACTGCATGCAGTGCAGGACAAACTGGCCAAAGAAGGTGTCAAGGATGCTGCCATCAAGATTTCCCGCTTCAAGGGCTTGGGTGAAATGAATGCGGAACAACTGTGGGAAACCACTTTGAACCCGGATACACGCCGCCTGTTGCCAGTGACCTTGGGCAGCCTGGATGTGGATCAAACCAATGCCATGATGCACATGCTGATGGGGCGCACTGAAAGTGGAGCCCGGCGCACCTGGCTTGAGGACAAGGGCAACCTGGTTGAAGTGGACATCTGATTCTTATTTGAAATCGCGTGAAGGCGTTTGCAAGGCTTGCAGCAAAGGGGTGTAGTCCACCAGGCGCCGGGCCACCAGGTTGCACACCTCGCCTTCACGCTGCCAAATTCCGAATACCCCCATGATTCGCGAATTGCGCAGCACCTGCCGTTGTTCTTCGGCCAGACTGTTCCACACAATCACGTTGATGTTTCCGGTTTCGTCTTCCAGATTCAAAAAAACAGTGCCATGCGCTGTGGCAGGCCGCTGCCGGTGAGTCACAATACCGCAAGCGCGCGCCAGTCTGCCATTCGGGTACGACCCCAGCACTTGCACCGGTTGTATTTTGTACTGGGCCAGTTGCTCGCGCAAAAATGAAATCGGGTGATGTTCGAGGCTGGCACCAGTGGCCCGGTAATCGGCCAGCATATCTTCCAGCAAACTGGCCTTGGGCAGTTCAAGGGGCGTTTCGTCTGTGCGCGTGTGCACCAGCAAATCAACCCCTTTTGAATGGCTTCTTTGCAGACCTGCGGTTTGCCAAACAGCTTGCCTGCGGTGCCCTGCCAGTTGCTCCAGGGCGTTGGCATCGGCCAGCGCCAACAAATCGGTGCGGTCCAGCCTGGCGCGTTTGGCGAGGTCTTCCACGCTTTCAAACAGGCCATGCTCGCGGGCTTTCACAATGCGTACGGCGGCTTCAGTTTTCAAACTGCTTACCCGCGCCAGGCCCAAGCGGACGGGCCACAACGCATCGGCACTCTGCTTTAAATCACGGGGCTTTAAATTACCGAGCTTTATATCACCGGGCTGTTCAGACGCTGGTTCCAGTTTTGTATCCACCACGCTGTATTGAACATTCACAGGCAGCACCGTGACACCATGCCGCTGCGCATCCTGTATCAGTTGCGCGGGTGCATAAAAACCCATGGGTTGTGCATTCAGCAGGCCGCACAGAAAAGCATCGGGGTGGTGACATTTCAGCCACGAGGAGGCATATACCAAGAGGGCAAAACTGGCTGCATGACTTTCCGGAAAACCATATTCGCCGAACCCTTCCATCTGCTTGAAAATGCTTTCTGCAAACTCGCGGGTGTAGCCCCGTTCCAGCATACCGCCTACCACGCGCTCATAGAAATGATGCAAGCCCCCTTTGCGTTTCCAGGCGGCCATGCCGCGGCGTAGGGCATCGGCTTCCCCTGGTGTGAAACCGGCAGCAAGAATGGCCACCTGCATGACCTGTTCCTGAAAAATTGGAATGCCCTTGGTGCGCCCCAGTGCTTGCTCAAGTTCGGGCGAAGGGTAAATGACTTCCTCCTGGCCTTGCCGGCGTTTGAGATACGGGTGCACCATGCCACCCTGAATGGGGCCTGGGCGCACAATGGCCACCTGAATGACCAGGTCGTAATAGCAATCGGGCCGGAGCCGGGGCAACATGCCCATTTGGGCCCGGCTTTCAATTTGAAATACGCCCACCGTGTCAGCCTTGCAGATCATTTTGTAGGTGGCTTTGTCTTCGGGTGGAATGGCCTGAAGTGTACGCGGCGCACCGGGTTTCCTGTGCAGTTCGTCCAAGGTCATGCGAATTGCACTGAGCATGCCCAAGGCAAGTACATCCACCTTCAGCAAACCCATGGCGTCCAGGTCATCCTTGTCCCATTGAATGACGCTGCGGTCTGGCATTGCAGCGTTTTCCACAGGGACCAACTCGGACAGGCTGTCGCGAGCAATGACAAAACCACCCGTGTGCTGCGACAAGTGCCTGGGAAACCCCAGCAGTTCGTCGGCCAGGTGCACGCAATGCATCATGCCCTCGTGGCTTACATCAATGCCGGCTTGCACCATGTGATCGACGCTGAGGCTGCGGCTATAGCCCCCGTCTTGTGACTTGGCCAGTTGTTCTATCAACTGGGCATCAAATCCAAGTGCCTTGCCCACATCCCGAAGTGCAGACCGCGGGCGGTACACCACCACGCTGGCAGCCAGGGCTGCGCGATCACGACCGTACTTCCGGTAAATGTACTGAATCACTTCTTCACGGCGTGAATGCTCAAAATCCACGTCAATGTCGGGCGGCTCGTTTCGTTCACGGCTGATGAACCGTTCAAAAAGCACCTGCATTTTGTCCGGGTTCACCTCGGTGATGTGCAGGCAATAACACACCACCGAATTGGCCGCTGACCCGCGCCCCTGGCACAAAATATTTTGCGAACGGGCATAGCGCACAATGTCATGCACGGTCAGAAAGTACGCTTCGTATTTCAACTCTTCAATCAGTTGAATTTCATAATCAATCTGTTTTTGAACAGTGGCAGGAACTCCGTTGTTGTAGCGAAGTGCGGCGCCTTCCGCGACCAGTTGCCGCAAATACAATGACGGTTCAAGCCCCTCCGGGCTGATTTCCCGCGGGTACTGGTAACGCAATTCATTCAATGAAAACACACACTGTTGCGCTAGGTTGGCTGCCTGTTCAAGCAAGTCGGGTGGGTAGGTGCGGGCCAGTGTGTTCAGGGGCTGTAAACAACGCTGTGCATTGGGCTCAAGCCAAGGGCGGGCTTCGTTCAAGCTGCAGTTGTGCCGAACCGCAGTGAGTACGTCATGCAGCGCCTTGCGTTCGCTTGAATGCATCACCGGCAAATTACTGGCCAGCAATTCAACTTGGTGCAGGAAGGCCAGCGATTGCAGGTGCGACAGCCAGGCTGATTCAAACCCCAGGTTGTTCAGGCTGCACACCAGGTGCATGCGCCCGGTAAAACGCTTTGCACACCAGGCCAGCAAGGCAGGAAATTCTGTTCTGTTGCGTTCATCTGGAATCAGCAACAGGTGCAAGCCGGGTGGAATGTCGGCCAGGTCATCGCGGGTGAAGAGGTAATCGCTTTTGTCGGCGCGACTTCGCGCCTGTGTAATCAGCCGACACAAGTGGGTGTAACCGGTTTTGTTTTTAACGATCAGGGCAATGCGCTGGCCTGCAAAAGGGCTGCTTTGTGCAAATACAAATTGTGAGCCCACCAGCAATTGAATTCCACATTCTTTTGCGGCCTGGTGTGCGCGCACAATGCCCGCCAGCGAACATTCGTCTGCAATGCCGATGGCGCAATATCCAAGGGCTTGGGCTTGTTGTACAAATTCTTCCGGATGTGAGGCGCTTTTTAAAAAGCTGAAATTGCTCAGGCCCAGAACTTCAGCAAACCGGGTTGTATTGCTGGTTAAGGCGTTACTGGTTCGTGTGTGGCCTGCTGCGTTATTCATGCGAAATAGCCGTGCAAAAACCAGCGGGTGTTTTCATCCAGCAAATCCTGATAAAGCCACACCACGCTGGCGTTGCTGTCGCGTGCACAGTAATAGTCGCGCTTGCAGGGTTGGGCATCCCACCAGCCAAATTCAACACGTTCAGGGCCCGACAGCAACTGCCAAGGGCCACCCGCTTGCCAGCTTGGGCATTTTCCCTGAAGGGGTTTTGGTGTGGGTAACAGCCACAAGGGCCGGGGGGTGCTGCCCGCCAGCGTAGCGTGATTCAGTTCAGTGGCGTGTTGGCTTGAATGCTTGCCCGTTTTTTTATTGGTTTGATCACCGTGTGTTCTTGGCAACGGCGTGTGTTGCAGCACAATGCTGCATTCTGGCCGTGGGTCACTTTCCGTGGCGGCAAACAGAATGGTTTGCTCACCCAGCCGTGCGCGTAGCACATCACATGTGCTGTTCCAGTTGCGGGTTCCTTCCGAGGGGTCGGGCAAAAAACTGGTATTGATATTGGGCATAAGTTCGGTGTGCCCGCAATACAAGCGCAGGCTGCGAATGTCCGCGTCGAATTGCATGCGAGCCAGTTGGTGATGCAGCAATCGGCTCCAGGTGGCCTGGCTGTCGCTCGCTTGGGCACTGCGCAGGCACAAGGATTCCTCTCCCTTTGCATGCTTGAAGCGCCACTGTAGTTCGCGCGTGCCGTGCTTTTTGCGTTGCAGCCAGCGGCATGCCGCTTCAAGCAAAGCCTGGGCGTGGTGTTCAATCAAGTCCAGCTGGGTACAGTGAAAGGGCAATTCTTCTTCCTGCTCAAACACTTCAGCCGGCATGTAGGTGGGCAGGCCCGGTGCAAGTTTGCTTTGCAGGCCGAAACCGGAATCGAGTTCCGCCAGTGCCAGTCCCCCAAAACGTTTCAGAAAACCATCGCGGGGCAAGCCCCTCAAGTCACCCAACTGCACAAAGCCGCACTGTTGCCAGGTCGCCTGCAATTTGGGTTCGCAATCCAGAACCCCCAGCGGCAAAGCCAGCAAGCGGCTTTCATCCTGGTTCAACATGTCCAGAAAATCATCTTCCGAACGGGCTGGCGCCGATTTGCCAAGCCACCAAGCCCCTGTGGCCGTGTGGTGGTTGGCAAGATGAAGTGCAACAGAGAATTCTTCGGCACATGCCCATAATTTGGACAACAGGGCATCGGCCCCACCAAACAACCTGAAGCTGCCGTGTACCTCGACCAGCCACCCTGCGTATTCAAGGTGTTGGTCTTGCCGCCAGCACACCACCGGGCTGTAGCACGCAGCCAGTTCATACAACGCATCAATGTCAAACTGTGATTTGGCTTCTGCCCGGTTGCGGGATTGTTTGAAACTCAGGGCGATCCAGCGCACGAGAAAACTCCTCTGGGTGCGGTGTAGTGTGCAAAGTGCCCGGCAGGGCATTTTGCGGGCGGGGTAGTTCAATCATCAAGGCCTGTTCCAGCACCGGGCCCCTGCGCTTGATCAACTGCACCCGCAGTGTGTCGGGGTTGTGTGCTGTCAGGCACAGCCGAAGCGGTGCGGGCGAGGGTTGCAACTGGGCCTTTAGTGGGCGAAATACAAAGCTCAAGCCGGTTGATTTGGTGGCCTGGACCTGCAAGCGGCGCAACACGGTGGCATTGCACATTGTTTTTTCTTCAGGTAACCACATCAGCAGGGCGCCAAAAGCATCGCTTTGGAGGACTTGTTCAATGGCCCAAAGCCGGTCTTGTGGTTTGTCGGTTTGAATCAGGCTGACTTGATTCAAAGCCACGCCAAACTGCTCGAACACCGGGGTCAGTGGCAGCAAGGGCGCGCCAATCAGTATCAGCTTTTTTTGTTCCAGTGAAAGCCGGCGAAACACGGGCATGAGAAAGCGCAGTTCGCCAATGCCATGGTGTTTCAACAACAGTTCAATCAGGTTTCTGGTAGGCCAACCACTACCTGGCAGTTGTTCGTCCAGCGATGAAAAGCCGCTGGACAAGCGTGTGCTGTTGTCGCTGCTTAACTGGTTTGCACGCCACAGGTCCGGGTGAATTTGGTCAAGGTTGGACGACACAGCAACTCCCGGACACTACTTTGGACTTAATGCAATTGGCCCTGGCGAATCAGGCCCACAGCCAAACCTTCAATTTCAAATGCTTCCGTGCGCAAGTCCACCTTGATGGGCGCAAATTCGCTGTTTTCTGCCTGCAGTTCCACCACATGGCCTTTCTGGAAAAACCGTTTGACCGTGACATCGTCGTTGACACGAGCAACCACCACCTGGCCGGCCCGTGCGCTGTTGGCCTTTTTCACGGCCAACAGGTCTCCATCCAGAATGCCGATGTCTTTCATGGACATGCCCCGTACCTTCAACAGGTAATCGGGTTTGTCGGGGAAGAGAGCGGGGTCAACCGGAATCTGTCTTTCAATGTGTTCCTGGGCAAGAATCGGGCTGCCGGCTGCAACGCGACCAATCAGGGGCAATTGCACAAACTGTTCAAAGGTGCGTTCCATTGCGCGGTCAAGCACACGGTTGGCTGCTTCTTCCAGACCTTCTGCATATTCACCCAGCAGGCGAATACCCCTGGATGTGCTTGCATCCAGCGCGATGACGTTTTTCTTGGCCAGCGCCTGCAAATGGTCTTCCGCGGCGTTGGCCGATCGAAAGCCGAGTTGTTTTGCAATTTCTGCGCGTGTGGGGGGCCTGCCGAATTGCGCGATTTGATCGCGAATCAGATCCAGAATTTCCTGTTGACGAGCCGTTAAACCTTTCATGGCACCAATCTCGAATTGACATGCTGTGATTATATACAGTAAATCGAATCTTGCAAATACATTTGCCTGAATCCAGTTGCGGGTTCGACCAGTATCAGTTTCATCTTCGGGAGAGACAGCCTGGGAGACACGGCCACAAGCGGAGCGACAAAGTCGCATCCGCGGCCACCCCTGAACTGGCTGTCGGAATGCCTACCTTGCATTGGGTATTTTTTCCGGAGTTCAAGCCACCCAGTGGCTGAATCACCTGCCAGATCCTGCGATAATAAATGCGTAGTAACAACCGGTGATGCACGTCCATGCTTGTAGTTCTTTCCCCAGCGAAGTCCCTTGATTACGAAACGCCCCTGGCTGTTTCAAGCAGCACGCAACCTCAATTTGTTGAGCAGGCTGCGCAGCTGGTCGATATTTTGCGGCCCAAAAGCCCCGCAGACCTGTCCCAGCTCATGTCGATTTCAGACAAGCTTGGTGTGCTCAACGCGACCCGGTATACAGAGTGGTCACCCAAATTCACCAAGAAGAATTCGCGGCCGGCATTGCTGGCCTTCAATGGTGATGTGTACGACGGGTTTGATGCCAAAACCCTGGATGAAGAGGGCTTGGCGTTCGCCCAGAAACACGTGCGTATCCTTTCCGGTTTGTACGGCATTTTGCGCCCCCTTGATTTGATGCAGCCTTACCGCCTTGAAATGGGTACCAAGCTGCCCAACCCGGCTGGTAAAGACTTGTATGCCTACTGGAAGCAAACGGTTGCACCCGCACTGAACAAGGAACTGGGTAAAAAAGACCCGGTGTTGGTGAACTTGGCTTCAGATGAATATTTCAAGTCGGTGGACACCAAGGCATTGAATGCACGCGTGGTGCAGCCCGTGTTTCAGGATTACAAAAGCGGGCAGTACAAGATCATCAGCTTTTTCGCCAAGAAGGCACGGGGCTTGATGGCGCGCTACATCGTTGACCAGCGCATCACCGATGTAGAGCAACTGAAAAAGTTCAAGGTGGCAGGTTATGCCTTTGCGCCCAAGGAATCCACCGAGAACACCTGGGTGTTCCGCCGTAAGGAGGCTTGATCATGGCCGTCCCCCATATCCTCATCAGCAATGACGATGGCTACAGCGCCCCAGGCATTCTGGCCCTGCATGGTGCATTGCTAGAGCGTTTTGGCAATACGGTTCACCTGGAGGTGATGGCACCGGAACAAGACCGTTCCGGTGTGTCCAATGCACTGACCCTGGATCGCCCCCTGACCGTTCGCACTGCAGCCAACGGTTTTCGCTATGTCAATGGCACCCCGACCGATTGCGTTCACGTGGCCGTGACTGGTTTGCTGAAAACGCGACCTGACCTGGTGGTCTCCGGTATCAACAATGGCGCCAACATGGGCGATGACACCATTTATTCCGGAACCGTGGCCGCGGCCATGGAGGGCTTTCAGTGCGGCTTGCCCGCCATTGCTTTTTCTCTGGCCGGCAAAGGGTATGCGCACCTGGACAGCGCCGCCCGCGTGGCCGCTGAAATTGTGGAACGTTTCCTGAACAATTCCCTGGGCCTTGAGCACGCGTTGTTGAATGTGAATATTCCCCCGATTCCCTACGACGATCTGCAAGGCTATGAATGCACCCGCTTGGGCAAGCGTCACCATGCCGAACCGGTGATTCCGGTGCAAAACCCGAAAGGTGAAACGGTTTATTGGATTGGTCCCCCCGGTGGGGCAAAAGATGCAGGCCCTGGCACCGATTTTTATGCCATTACGCAGGGTAAAGTGTCAGTCAGTTGTTTGAAAGCAGACCTTACCCATGTTGAACAAATGAATGTGTTGGCCGCCTGGCTCTAAAAAACCGATGGATCAAAAGCCCCGCTTCAAGCCAGCCCCGGCGCTGATTACCCAGTCAGCACGCAAACTGGACCGAATTCCGGAACGTCTCGGCGGATCAAGCCTGACCTCCGAGCGTGCGCGCGGCCATTTGGTCCAGAAGTTGAAGACCCTTGGCATCGCAAACCAGCGAGTTCTGGATGTGGTGGCAGCTGTTCCGCGGCACCTGTTCGTTGATGAAGCGTTCGCATCGCGGGCTTATGAAGACGCAGCCTTGCCGATTGGGCACCAGCAGACCATTTCCAGGCCCTTTACCGTGGCCCGTTTTGCCGAGTATGCGCTGGAGGGGCGAGCCGATCTGGACAATGTTCTGGAAGTAGGGGCAGGCTGTGGCTACCAGGCAGCAGTTTTTGCAAATATTGCCAAACGCGTGGTCAGTATTGAACGCATTGAAGCGTTGTATGACAAAGCTCAGCGTAACCTGAAACTTGCCGGTTTCCAGAAAGTCAGAGTAATTCATGGTGATGGTTTGCTGGGCTTGCCCGCGCAGGCCCCATTTGATGTCATCATTGTGGCCGCTGCCGGTCTGGAAATTCCACAAGCCCTGCTCAAGCAACTCAAAGTGGGTGGTCGCCTGATCGTCCCTGTTGCTGACCAAAATCAGCAAAATTTGATGGTTGTAGATCGCCTTGCCGCTGACAGATGGCACCGGGAGAAAAAAGACTTGGTAAAATTCGTACCCCTGTTACAAGGAACTCGCATCGTATGAAACGTGGTGTCTTAACCAAAACCTCTTTGCAGGGTCAAACACGCACATTGCTGGCTGGTTTTGCAACCCTTGTTTTTTTGGGAGCCTGTACCACGACCGGCAACCAGGCGCCCGTGGTGGATCGTTTGCCATCCCGCACCACCGACTCGGCTGTTGCAAAAGACGGCATTTATATCGTGAAGGCTGGTGACACCCTGTACAGCATCGCTTTGGACAATGGTCTGGATTGGCGAGAGCTTGCCCGTGCCAACAACCTGGTAGACCCCAGCAAACTGAGCGTTGGCCAGCAACTGCGTGTCGCCGGTGCAACGGGCACTGTGTCAGGTGGTGCAAATCAGTCCAGCTCCATGGAAGACACCGGGGTGGAGGTCACACCAATCGCCCCGGCGGGTGCAGCCAAGTCAGTGGAGGCCAAGCCTCTTGAGGCCAAACCCGCGCCCGAAATCAAACCGCCCGCACCAACGGCAGTTACTCTGGGTTTTATCTGGCCACACCCTGGCTCAATCATTCAAGGGTACAAGGCTGGCGTGAACAAAGGGATTGACCTGGCTGCCAAGGTGGGTGACCCCGTACTGGCTTCTCAGGCCGGTCGTGTGGTGTATTCCGGCAATGCCTTGCGTGGCTATGGCAACCTCATCATTTTGAAGCATGACAACAATTTGCTGACCGCTTACGCCCACAACAAAACCTTGTTGGTGAAAGAAGGTGAACCGGTCACCAAAGGCCAGAAGATTGCCGAAGCAGGGCAGTCCGACACCGATCGCCCCAAATTGCACTTTGAAGTGCGCAAACAGGGCAAGCCCGTTGATCCAATGGATTACCTGCCGGCCCGTTAATTTTTATCGAATGTAGCCATGGGCAGAAAGAAGAAGAAAGAAAGGACACCTGTGGTATTTCCTCAGGTGCAGGTCACCATTGAGTCCATTGATCTGGATGGCAATGGAATAGGGCATGTCGACGGGAAAGTTCATTTCATTGATGGGGCAATCACCGGCGAAACGGTTATTGCCGAAATCACTCGCGTCAAGCCAAGCTACTCCAAAGGCCGCACATTGACCGTGCTCAACAGCGTGTCAACCCGAACAATACCGAAGTGCCCGCACTACGGCGTATGCGGTGGTTGCGCCATGCAGCACATTGAAACCAATGCCCAGGTGGCGATTAAAAACCGCGCGCTGGAAGACCTGTTGCAGCGCATCGGCAAGCAAAAACCCGAGCAGATGATGCCGCCCATTTATGGCTCATTTTGGGGTTACCGCCACCGTGCCCGTTTAAGCACCCGCTTTGTGATCAAGAAAGACCGTTTTTTCGTGGGTTTTCATGAAAAAGCATCTTCCTATGTGGCCGACATGCAGGAGTGCCATGTGTTACCAAAGCATGTTTCCAACATGTTGGTACCGCTTGGCAACATGATGGTGACGCTGAGCATTTATATGCGCCTGCCCCAAATTGAACTCGCAGTGGGCGATGGAGTCACTGCCATGGTGCTGCGCCACCTTGAACCCTTGAGCGAAACAGACCTGGACACACTCAGGACATTTGGAAACGAGTGGGGCGTAGATTGGTGGTTGCAACCCGGTGGCCCTGCCACAGCGCATCGCCTTGAAGCGGACAAGCCAGTTGACTTGACCTACCGAATTCCAAGCTTCGGCATTCGCATGCGCTTTCGGCCGACTGATTTCACGCAAGTGAACCACATGATCAATGACGCTATGATCACCCGGGCTGTCTCGCTGCTGGATTTGAAACCTGAAGACCGGGTGCTGGATCTGTTTTGTGGCCTGGGTAATTTTTCCTTGCCCTTGGCCACCAAAAGCAGTTTTGTGAAGGGCTTTGAAGGCTCCCAAGACCTGGTCAGCCGCGCAGCTGAAAATGCGCAATTCAACGGGTTGGCTGACAAAACGGAATTCCATGTGCGCAACCTGTTCGAGGTGGAAACACCCGAATGGGAAAGCTGGGGCCAATACGACAAGGTGCTGGTTGATCCGCCCCGCGACGGCGCCCTTGAAATCTGCAAAGCCATTGTGGGTGCGCGTGCATCGTTTCAACCCAAGCGCATAGTCTATGTCAGTTGCAACCCGGCCACCCTGGCCCGCGACACGGCTGTGCTGTGCAACGTGGGTTCCTACAAATTGATGAAAGCGGGGGTTGTGAACATGTTTCCTCACACTTCTCATGTGGAGTCAATCGCAGTGTTTGAACGGCTGGACTACAGCGACTTGAAATAAAAACACGACGCCGAAATAGCAAACGGGGCCATTGCGGCCCCGTTTTCGTTGGTGAAGTTGCCTCACCAACCTGGCGGTCGGTAGAGATATCGACCTATTGAGATTTCATACTGCGCCTTTCAAATTCACAACGCAACAACTTTCGATGCTGCATTGTGTCAAAAAAAGCTTACCGATCAGTAACTTCCGAAACTCTTGCTGTTTATTACTCGCGGCTGCCGCCGGTAAACACCATGAGCAGTTGCAGCAAATTCACAAACAGGTTGTACAGGCTCAGGTAAATGCTCAAAGCGGCTGAAATGTAGTTGGTTTCGCCACCGCGCATGACTCGTTGCAGGTCAAACAGAATGAACAGCGAGAACAGGCCCACACAGATTGTGGAAATGGTCAGTGACAAGGCTGGCATTTGCAGGAAAATATTGGCCACGGAGGCCACAATCACCATGACCAAGCCAATCAACAGGCCTTTGCCCATGTTGGTGAAGTCGCGTTTGGTGACCGCTGCGTAGCTGGCCAAACCAAAGAAAATCCCCGCTGTACCCAATGCCGCCATCATGATGATGGAGCCACCGTTGGACAAACTCAAGGCGACTGACAGAATGCCGGAAAGCATCAAGCCCATGAAGAACGTAAAGCCCAGCATCAACACCACACCGAAGGAATTATTCCGGTTGCGCTGAATACCCCAGATGAAACCAAACATGGCGGCCAGCATGACCACGAATGAAAGGATTGGGCTGCCTGCAAACAGGCGGAAAAATCCAAACTGAATGCCTGCAAAAGCGCCCAAGGCCGTGGGGACCATGGACAAGGCCAGCAGGAAGTAAGTGTTTCGTAGTACCCGGTTGGTTTCTACCGTTGACACACCACCGGCTGTACGGCCAAATTGTGCTGTTCTGAATTCAGACATGTGTTCTCGCTCCTTTGTAAAACGCGACTTGCTGTGGAATTAGAGTAAAGGTAATGACGAAAAGTTTCAATTCAAGACGTGGGGCAGGGCATGGATTGGGTTTTTCACATAAACAGGCTATAATTGCTGGTTAATCTTCATGCTTTTTTAATCTTTTCGGAGTGGTTATACCATGGCAATCGAACGCACCCTGTCCATCATCAAGCCTGATGCTGTTGCAAAAAATGTAATTGGTCAAATTTACAGCCGCTTTGAAGGCGCAGGCCTGAAAGTTGTTGCTTCCCGCATGGCCCACCTGTCACGCGCTGAAGCAGAAGGCTTCTACGCTGTTCACAAAGCACGTCCTTTCTTCAAGGACCTGGTTGAATTCATGATTTCCGGCCCAGTCATGATCCAGGCGCTGGAAGGTGAAAACGCAATTGCAGTAAACCGCGAATTGATGGGTGCTACAAACCCCAAAGAAGCCGCTGCAGGCACCATTCGTGCAGATTTCGCTGAAAGCATCGATGCAAACGCTGTTCACGGTTCAGACGCGCCTGAAACAGCAGCTGTGGAAATCGCTTACTTTTTCCCAGCCTCACAAGTATTTTCACGTTAATCTGTAAAGACAGCGTTGAATCCCGGGGGCGCAGTTTGCGTCCCTGTTTGTTTTGAAAGGACAATCCCATGCCTGAACAACTCGACAATTTGCTGGACTATTCAGTGCCTGAGTTGATTCAATGGTGTGGCAATCTGGGCGAAAAACCTTTCCGGGCCAAGCAACTGTCCAAGTGGATCCACCAGTCCGGTGTAGACAATTTCGACTCCATGACAGACCTGGCCAAGTCATTCCGCCAGAACCTGCAAAACCGCGCTTGCATCAAAGCACCCGAAATCATCTCTGACCATGTTTCCAAAGACGGCACCCGCAAGTGGCTGTTTGACGTGGGGCATGGTGATGCAGTTGAAACTGTATTCATTCCCGAAGAGCGCCGTGGCACCCTTTGCGTCAGTTCCCAAGCTGGTTGCGCAGTGAACTGCCGCTTTTGTTCGACGGGCAAGCAGGGGTTTTCTCGCAACCTGAGCACCGCGGAAATTGTCGCGCAGTTGTGGAAAGCAAATGTACTGCTCCGTGATGCGGGTGACCGGGTTTATGCACAAGACCGCCCTGTTACCAACGTGGTCATGATGGGCATGGGCGAACCACTGCTGAACTATGACGCCCTGGTGCCCGCACTGCAATTGATGCTGGATGACACCGCATACGGCTTATCTCGCCGCAGGGTTACTGTGTCCACGTCGGGTGTTGTGCCGTTCATGGACAGGCTTTCTCAAGACTGTCCGGTTGCACTGGCTGTCTCATTGCACGCGCCAAACGACGCATTGAGAGACCACTTGGTACCCTTGAACAAAAAGTATCCATTACGTGATTTGCTGGATGCCTGTTTGCGCTACTTGAAGTTTGCTCCCCGCGATTTCATCACTTTTGAGTATGTCATGCTCGATGGAGTGAACGACAAACCCGAACATGCACGTCAACTGCTTGAAATAGCCAATATTGTGCCCTGCAAGTTCAACCTGATACCGTTCAATCCATTTCCGGAGTCAGGCTTGCTCAAGTCAACAAGCCCGGCCATCAAGGCGTTCGTAGACGTGTTGTCGGAAGCTGGTGTGGTGACCACGGTTAGAAAAACAAGGGGCGAGGACATTGACGCAGCCTGCGGCCAGTTGGCAGGCGAGGTCAAGGACCGCACCAGAGTACGCGAAAGGTCGGTCAGCACAGTGTCGCTTGAAGAACTGAGAGCTTCCTCCAAACGCAGTGTACAGGCTGATTAGACAGGGGCTTTGTCATACAATGACTTCATGATTGAAGTGTCGTTGCAGTGAGGCCGAAGCGCTTCTGCTTATAAAAATTTAAATTTCGATGTCACACTTGGTTTGCTTTCTTCAAAGTTTAGCCAACACATTGAATTTTCATACAAATTACTTGAGTCTATCTGCCTGCTTGGATTATCCTGCATAGATAGAATCGATGGAATGAATAAAACTAATATCGCGACCTTAAAGGTTTGCAGATGCTTGGAAAGACCAAATGAATGAAAACCGTGCCATGAACAATAACGAGTCCTCAGACGCCAGCGCTGGCCAAGATGTAAAACCAGATTCCAGTGCCGCCGCGTTCACAGAAAGACACCCAAATCTGACGCTGTTGGAGTCCGGGCAGAATCCAGGTGAAATCTTGCGCGCAGCACGCGAGAAAGCGGGTTATTCACTCAGCGACATCAGTACACAGACCAAGATCAATGTGCGTCAACTGGAAGCGATCGAAAGCGGAGACGTGGGTCGACTGCCTCCTGAAACCTTCGCCAAAGCATTTATCAAAAGCTATTGCAAAGCGCTAAAAATGGACCCAGCGCCGATTATTTTGTCTTTTGGCTATTCTGAGGTGGGGGCCCAAGCCAAAGCACTGCGTGCAGGCCAGGTCGAAGCTGGTCGTGTAGAGCCACTTGAGCCCAAAATGCCAAGCAGTTCCAAGCGTTTGTCGACTTTGAATTTTGACCGGAAAACTGGAAAGAAATCACTGAGCTATGGCATTGTGCTGGCCGCGGTTGTGGTCATGGCCGTGTTTTACATCCCGGTTTTCCTGTCCAGCCAGACCGAAGAAGTCACTAGTGAAGAGGCAATCGACCCCAATGAGGCGCCTGTCGCGACCATGGAGCTGGATAAGCAATCGTCCGATGGTTTGCCCTTGCCCTTGAATAACCCATCCAATGCCGGTGAAGTTCCTATTTTCCCGGCACTGCAGCCATCAACCGCGCCTGTCGAGCCTGCGGCATCTAATACGCCAGCTGCGCCAGCAAATTCCGGTTTGCCAGCCGCCCCAGCAAATTCTGCTTCAACGAACGCGGCCCCGGCTGTGGTAGCACCTTCCGCACCATTGGCAACCACACCTGCAGCGCCGGCTTCTCCAGCAGCGCAGGCGCCAGCACAATCGCTGAGTGCACCGGCGACCTCCGCAACAGCCTCGCCCGCAACCCCGGCGGCGGCGCCAGTGGGTCCCCAAGGCGCCTTGCGCTTTAACTTTCAGGAGCAGTCCTGGGTCACCGTTCGCGATGCAAACGACAAGGTGCTGATTTCTCAACTCAATGAAGCCGGCAGCAATCTTGAAGTGCGCGGTCAAACGCCTTTCAAGTTGATTGTTGGCAATGCCAAAGCCGTGAAGGTGACCAGCAATGGCAAACCGGTGGATTTGAATACGAACATCAGTGGTGAAGTTGCACGTGTCACAGTTCGCTGATTCAAAGTAACCCTGTTTGCAGATGGGGTCGAAGTGTCGACCCCAACCCCGTCAGTAACCCCGCACACCCCGGAAGCACTTCGCCGTGATTTCAAACACTCCCCTCAAACGACGTCAGACGCATCAAGTGGATGTACGCTGGAAAGAACACGTTGTCTCAATCGGTGGGGCCGCACCCGTGCTGGTCCAGTCCATGACCAACACCGACACTGCCGACGCATTGAATACGGCCTTGCAGGTCAAGGCCCTGTACCTGGCTGGCAGCGAAATGGTTCGAATTACCGTCAACAACGAGGCTTCGGCCGAGGCAGTGCCTTACATTCGTGAACAGCTCGACAAGATGCGCATCCCAGTGCCCTTGGTTGGAGACTTCCATTACAACGGGCACTTGCTGCTTCAGAAGTATCCAGACTGTGCCAAGGCGCTGTCCAAGTACCGCATCAACCCGGGTAATGTGGGTTCGGCCCGTTCTCGGGACGACAACTTCGCAGCCATGATTGCCATTGCTGCGGAACATGACAAGCCTGTTCGAATTGGCGTGAATTGGGGCAGCCTGGATCAAAACCTGCTGGCTCGCATGATGGATGAAAATGGCAAAAAGGCCGATCCCTTGCCTGCGCAACAGCTGATGTACCAGGCATTGATCGAGTCTGCGGTTGGCAGTGCCCACAAGGCTGTGGCTCTGGGTTTGCCCGCCAATAAAATTGTGTTGTCCTGCAAAGTCAGTCAGGTTCAAGACTTGATAGCGGTTTACCGTGAACTGGCCGGTCGAAGTGAGTTCCCCCTGCATTTGGGTTTGACTGAGGCTGGCATGGGCACCAAGGGCATTGTGGCCTCCACCGCTGCACTGTCGGTGTTGTTGCAGGAAGGAATTGGAGACACCATACGTGTGTCGCTAACCCCTGAGCCCAATGGCGATCGGTGCAAGGAAGTACTCGTGGGGCAGGAAATTCTCCAGTCGCTGGGCCTGCGTGCCTTTACACCCCAAGTGATCGCATGCCCAGGTTGTGGTCGCACCACCAGCACCGTGTTTCAGGAATTGGCGGATCAAATTCAAACCTATCTGCGCGATCAAATGCCCATCTGGAAAAACCAGTATGTGGGCGTCGAAGAAATGAAAGTGGCGGTCATGGGTTGCGTGGTGAATGGTCCCGGCGAAAGCAAGCATGCTGATATCGGCATTTCGCTGCCTGGCACCGGCGAGGCTCCTTCGGCACCGGTATTTCTCGATGGCAAGCGCACTGTGACCCTGAAGGGGGCGAACATTGCCCAGGAATTTCAGGCAATTGTGCAGCGTTATGTCGAGCAAAGATACGCCGGCGGCAACAAGTAGCTCAAGAATAGGCGACAATACTGGGTTGAGAAATAAAGTTAAATGCGTCAATGAGTCATCCTGAGTCGCCGGAACAATCCAAAGCCAAAAAGCAAACCCGACTTCAATCCGTCAAGGGAATGAATGATGTGCTGCCCGTCGAGGGCATTCATTGGGAAAATCTGGAGGTCATGCTGCGAGAGTGGCTAACTTCCTATGGTTACCGCCTGATCAAAACCCCAGTGCTGGAACCCACCTCCCTGTTTCGCAGGGGAATCGGTGAGGTCACCGACATCGTGGAAAAGGAAATGTTCAGCTTTGTGGACCGTTTGAACGGTGACGAACTGACTCTGCGCCCTGAGTTCACTGCCGGTATTGCCCGCGCCACCATTCAGCACAACCTGACATACGCCGCGCCACAGCGCGTGTATTCCATGGGGCCGGTGTTCCGCCATGAACGCCCGCAGCGCGGCCGTTACAGGCAGTTTCATCAACTGGATGTGGAAGCGCTTGGCTTTGCCGGGCCAGATATTGATGCCGAACTGATCGTCATGCTGTCGCGGCTGTGGCGTGAAATGGGTCTCGAAGATGTTCGTCTGGAAATCAACTGCCTGGGTGAAGCGCCTGAGCGGTTGGCCCATCGGCAGGCTTTGATTACCTACTTTGAAGCCCATGCGGAGCTGCTTGATGAGGATGCCAAGCGACGCCTGCACAGCAATCCATTGCGTATTCTGGACACCAAAAACCCGACCATGCAAGACATGGTCAACGGTGCGCCACGTTTGTCCGAGTTTCTTGGGGCAGAATCGATAGCGCACTACCAGGGTGTAAAACGCCTTCTAGACGACGCCGGTGTGCGTTACATTGAAAACCCGCGTCTTGTGCGCGGTCTCGATTATTACAACCTCACCGTGTTCGAATGGATCACAGATGCCTTGGGGACCCAAGGCACAATCTGCGGTGGCGGGCGATATGACGGGCTGATTGAAGTGCTGGGTGGCAAACCCACACCGGCGATCGGTTTTGCGATTGGCTTGGAACGTTTGCTGGAGTTGTACCTCGAAGTGAATCAGCCTGATGACACGGCCGATCTCGACGTGTACGTGGTACATCAAGGCGAGGGCACTTCCCGCAGGGCATTCACGTTGGCTGAAGAGTTGCGTGATGCTGGTTTTGCCGTGGTGTTGCACGCAGGTGGTGGTGGTTTTAAAGGCCAGATGAAGCGGGCAGATGCCAGCGGAGCCGCGGTGGCGGTGATTCTCGGCGAAAACGAGTTGAATGCAGGCACTGCCGCAGTGAAAGTGCTGCGCGGTGAAAGCAAGCAGGAAGAATTCAAACAAGAAGGGTTGGCTGAAGCGATTTTCGGCCTGCTATATCGAGAAGGAGATGAGTCTTGAGTCGTTACAGCCTTGAAGAGCAAGAACAACTGGCCAGTTTGAAAGCATTCTGGTCCAAGTACGGCAATTTCATTTTGACGGTGTTGATTCTTGTGTTTGGTGCTTTTGCGTTGAACAACGGATGGAAGTGGTGGCAAGGACGTCAGGCGAATGAGTCTGTAGTGGTCTACGAGCGCCTGGACGCTGCGATCAAGCAAGGTGATCTTGAGTTGATGGGACAAATCCAGAACACCTTGACGGAAAATCATGGTGGTTCGCCGTACGCCCAGCGGGGTGCTTTGCTGGTAGCCAAGGCCTACTTCGACAAAGGTCAACTGAACGAGGCGAAATCAGCCCTGCAGTGGGCAGTGGATGAGGCCAAGCTTGACGAGTATTCAGCGACAGCGCGCCTGATGCTGTCCGCAGTTCTGATTGAGCAGTCTGAGTTTGATGCCGCCAAGGAAACCTTGAGCAAAGTACCAACGGGCTTTGAGGGCATGTTTCACGACCGTTTGGGTGACCTTGCCCTGGTGCAGAAAGACGTAGCTGCTGCGAGAAAGGAATATGAACTCGCTTTGAGCACCATTCAGGCCGACAGCCCATGGAAACAGGTCATCGAGCGAAAAATCAGTGCGTTGCCAAAAACCGGAGAGTAAGTCCATGAAGCAAGCCCTTAAATTCACTTCAGCCTTGGCAATTCTGTCCCTGTTGGGCGGCTGTTCCACCATCAGTTCGACAATGAGTAGCCTGAATCCGTTCGGGGGCAATGCCGTAAAACCTGCTGCCCTGCAGCCATTCACTGCGCAACTGAAAGTGGCAAACACTTGGTCAGTCGATGTGGGCGATTCGAAGTCAGGCAATTTTGCGCCTGTTGTTCTGGATTCCACGGTTTATGCTGCTTCCGAAGAAGGCCAGGTGATGGCGATTGACAAAGCCACGGGCAAAGTCAAATGGAAAGTAAAGGCAGCCAAGCAGTTGAAGGCGGGTGTGGCAGTCACAGCCGACACCGTGGCCGTAGTGGACAACGCCAACAACCTGCTGGCTTTCGACCTGGACGGCAAGCAGAAGTGGCAAGCCGCTTTGGGGTCTGATGTCAGCAGCGTGCCAGTGGGCGCATCGGGTACAATTTTCGTACGCACCATTGATTTTTCAGTGCTTGCCTACGCCGCGGGCAATGGTGGGCAGCGCTGGAAATATTCTCGCCAGTTGCCCCCGCTGACTTTGCGAGTCAACACGCCGGTGGATGTCAACAACGCACGTGTGTATGCGGGCTTCCCCGGTGGTCGACTCGTCGCACTTGACCTGAATAACGGTGCGGTGGTGTGGGAAGGCAACCTGGCTTCTCCAACCGGAACCACAGAAATTGAACGGATCGCCGATGTCACGGGTACTCCTGTGTACAACTTCCGTGAAGTGTGCGCTGCATCCTTTCAGGGAAAAGTCGGTTGTCTGGATGCTGTCACGGCACGCCCCATCTGGAGTGCAGACTTTTCCGCACCAAGCGGTTCCTCTGTGGATGACCGTTACCTGATTGCCCCCAACGAGCTGGGCGATCTGTTTGCCTTTTCCCGCAGTGGTGGCAAGCAAGTGTGGCGTGTTGAAACATTCCAGCGCCGTCAACCCACATCGCCTACTGTGATTGGTCGGGCTGTAGCCGTAGGTGATTACGAAGGTTATGTTCATTTCATTGACCGGGATACAGGCAAAACCATTGCACGCACGAAAGTGGGTTCAACCTCTTTAACTAGTCAGGCCGTGCCTGTCGAAAGCGATGCCTTGCTTGTGCAATCGCGCGGCGGCAACGTGGCCCTGATTTCTGTCAAGTAAAGTAGTCAAATCATGAAACCTGTTATTGCCCTGGTTGGGCGCCCAAACGTCGGCAAGTCCACATTGTTCAATCGCTTGACCCGGACAAGAGACGCCTTGGTGGCCAACCAGCCGGGTTTGACCCGCGACCGCCATTATGGTTTGGGTCGAATGGGCCCCCGTGAATACCTGGTGGTTGACACAGGTGGTCTCGAGCCTGTGGCCAAGGAAGGCATTTACGCCGAAATGGCTAAACAAAGCCGGCAGGCCATTCTTGAATCAGACCTCGTTCTGTTTATCGTGGATGGCCGCCAGGGTGTTACGCCACACGACCATGTGATTGCTGCCGAGCTGCGCAAGGCCAAGCGGGATGTCATTCTGGTTGTGAACAAGACCGAGGGATACACCCACTCCATGGCTGCGGCCGACTTTTTTGAGTTGGGTCTGGGCGAGCCGGAAACGATTTCCGCCAGCCATGGCGACGGCGTGCGCCAATTGATGGACATGGCCTGCGAAAAGCTGCCGGTGCTGCCCGAAGACGAAGAGGGTGGTCGCCGCATCAAGGTGGCCATTGCAGGCCGCCCCAATGTGGGCAAGTCCACCATGGTGAATACTCTGCTGGGTGAAGAGCGCGTGATTGCATTCGACATGCCTGGTACCACGCGTGACAGCATTTATATCGATTTCGAGCGCAATGACAGGCCCTACACTTTGATCGACACGGCTGGCTTGCGCAAGCGTGGCAAGGTGTTTGAATCGGTCGAAAAGTTTTCTGTGATCAAGACCCTGCAGGCCATCGAAGACGCCAATGTGGTGGTCTTGATGCTGGATGCTCAACAGGACATTTCTGATCAGGACGCTTCGATTGCCGGATTTATCGTGGAAGCGGGTCGTTCACTGGTCTTGGCTGTCAACAAGTGGGACAGCCTGGATGACTACCGAAAGGAGCGTATCAAAGCGGAAGTAGGGCGTAAGCTGACTTTCCTGAACTACGCCAAGTTCCATTACGTGTCGGCTACCAAGCCATTTGGTATTGCCGCCATGATGAAATCAGTGGATGAGGCGCACGCTGCAGCCTTTGCAAAACTGTCCACCCCAAAGCTGACGCGTTTGATACAGGAATGCGTCGAGCACCAACAGCCGCCACGCAAGGGTATTTTCCGCCCAAAGCTGCGTTATGCCCACCAGGGTGGACAAAACCCGCCCATCGTGATCGTGCACGGTACAGCATTGGATGCTATTCCGGACAATTACAAGCGTTACCTGGAAACCCGTATTCGCGAGCGTTTCAAGCTGGATGGCACGCCACTTCGGGTTGAATTCCGAAGCAACGTGAATCCGTTTGACAAGAAAGACTAAGACGACAATCAGAACGGAATTTTGCGGGTCCAGATGTCCTTGTACATCACCCAGTCACCCATGAAGCTGTAAAGCGGATACTTGAAGGTGGCTGGGCGGTTCTTCTCAAAAAAGAAGTGGCCCACCCAGGCAAAAGCATACCCCACCAACAAGCCGTACAGGAACCAGATCGGTTGACCCGTGGTGACCAGTTTGAACAGGCAGATCAGGGCGATCGTTGAGCCCACGAAATGCAGTCTGCGGCAGATCAGGTTGTTGTGTTCCGCCAGGTAAAAAGGGTAAAAATCGGCGAAAGTTTGAAATCTGTTTCCTGTTTTTGGCATGCCCAAGTCTCCGTTTGTTTGTTTTTTGTGACTTCAGTTTACATCCCTTGCCGCGTCAGGCCTGCATTTCCCGTACATTTTTGATTTGAAAGCTGTGTCAGTTCGGGTAGGATGAAGAAAAACACCACAAGAATAATTTTAGGAGGTTTGTGATGCAAGTCAAAGAAGTCCTGCGAGTCAAAGGCAATACCCTTTTCACGGTTACTCCCGAAACACATCTGTCTGATTGCGTGGTTACGATGGCCGATCACGACGTGGGTTCTCTTGTCGTGATGGACAAAGGCGAGTTGGTTGGCATCGTGACTTTCCGGGAGGTCATTCGAGTGTTGGCCAAGCGCCAGAAAGAGCACAGAACAGGACCGACACCGCCGGTTGCAGAAATTGTCGTGCAGGAAGTGATGAATCCTTCCCCCACCGTGGCAACACTAGACATGGAAGTAGACAATCTGCGCAAGTTGATGCTGGAAAACCACCAGCGTTACCTGCCTGTCATGGATGGCAACACCCTGTGTGGCGTGATTTCTTTCCATGACGTGGCCAAGGCGGTGCTGGAGGAGCAGGGTTTCGAGAACAAGATGCTCAAAGGCTATATCCGTGACTGGCCCATGGAAGAAAGCAGTAACTAAATCACAATCCAATCAGTCTTTATTCAAGCAGTACAGGTGGTAGCACAGTGAGAAAGCGAGTTGCAATTATTGGTGCGGGCATGTCGGGTTTGGCCTGCGCGCGCGAATTGGTTCAACATGGCCATGAGGTGATTCTTTTTGAGAAGAGCCGTGGCCCTGGCGGACGCATGCCCACGCGCTGGCTGAATCGGGAGATTGACCCACCTCTTGGTTTTGATCATGGCACCCAGTATTTTCAGGCATCCTCGCCAGCGTTTGTTCGTCTGGTTCAGGCCGCACAGGAAGCAGGTGCAGTGGCCCCTTGGACGGGCCATGTGGTCGATTTGGCTTATGGTGTTTCTTCACCGCATACCAGTAACACCACGCGTTGGGTGGGTACGCCTGGCATGGCCAGCTTTGGCCGGTTTATGGCGCAAGGGCTTGACCTGCGCCTTCAGTGCCGGGTCGCGGGGGTGGTTCGGCAAAATCAATGTTATCAACTGACAATGCACCTGGCAGACGGCACTGTGCGGGTCGAATCCGGCTTTGACGCGGTGGTGTGTGCTGTACCGGCCGAACAGGTTGTGCCTTTGTTTGCAGACATCAATCCACCCCTTGCGGAACTGGCCGCGGGTGTGAAATCCAATGTGACCTGGTCGGTGATGTTGACTCCGCGTGAAGCGATCAAGGTGGAATTTGACGGTGCATTCGTGGTGGACAGTCCGCTGGGCTGGATTTGCCGGGACTCCTCCAAACCTGGTCGCGCAATCGGCGACCGCTGGATGTTGCAGGCCACTGCAGATTGGTCCCGTTTGCACCAGGATTACACCGCCGAGGAAGCAGGCAAAATGCTTCTGGATGTATTTTGTAATGTCACCGGGCAACTGGTTGAAGAACCGCTGTCCGTGACCGCGCACCGCTGGCTGTATTCTCTGCCTGCCAATCCTGTGGGTCTGCCTTGTTATTTTGATGAGGCCAATGTGCTGGGTGCCTGCGGCGATTGGCTCACCGGCGCACGGGTAGAGGATGCATTTTTGAGTGGTCATACCTTGGGCAATCAGCTGTTGAATGCGCTCGAAGGCACATTCATTCAGTAGCAATTGCTTGGGCACCACGCCAGCGCTGCTCAGGCGCTGGATATTCCGATAAAATAACGTTTTGCACAACGAGTGAACACGCATGTCCGGAAGCAGCCTGGGTCGCCTTTTCGTAGTCAGTAATTTTGGTGAAAGCCATGGCCCGGCCATTGGCTGCGTGGTCGATGGCTGCCCCCCCGGCCTGCCGCTGACCGCCGCCGATTTGCAGGCTGACCTGGACCGCCGCAATCCTTGTACTTCACGCCTTGTCACGCAGCGCCAGGAAGCCGATGAGGTTGAAATTCTTTCCGGCGTGTTTGAAGGCATCACCACAGGCGCGCCCATTGGTTTGCTGATTCGCAACCAGGACCAGCGCAGCAAGGACTACGGCAACATCATGGACACCTTTCGTCCTGGGCATGCCGATTACACCTACTGGCACAAATACGGCATTCGCGATTATCGCGGAGGCGGCCGATCATCTGCCCGCATGACAGCGCCCATGGTGGCTGCCGGCGCAATTGCCAAGAAATGGCTGGCCAGCAAGCTGGGCATCCAGATTCGTGGCTGCATGACACAAATTGGTGCGGTGGATATTCCTTTTGCGGCTTGGGAGGATGTGCCCACCAATCCGTTTTTTGCACCCAACAATGGCAGCGTGGCCGAACTTGAAGCCTATATGGACGCCCTGAGAAAGTCGGGCGATTCCTGTGGTGCCGGTTTGCGTGTTCAGGCCACCGGTGTACCGGTCGGTTTGGGTTCTCCACTGTATGACAAGCTGGATGCCGACATTGCCCACGCCATGATGAGTATCAACGCAGTGAAAGGCGTTGAAATTGGTGCAGGTTTTGCCTGTATAGCCCAGAAGGGTTCCGAGCACGGTGATGAAATGACTCCTGATGGCTTTGGCTCCAACCACGCTGGTGGTATTTTGGGCGGTATCTCAACCGGTCAAGACATTGAAGTGCGCATAGCGATCAAGCCGACCTCCAGCATTCGCCTGCCCAGAAAATCCATCGACAAGGCGGGAAATCCGATTGAAGTGGAAACCTATGGCCGCCACGATCCCTGCGTGGGCATTCGGGCCACACCGATTGCCGAAGCCATGCTGGCGCTGGTCATTATGGATCACATGTTGGTACACCGCGCCCAATGTGGTGACGTGGCCGTGGACACGCCTCAAATTCCGGCTGGTTTTTCCAATTACTAAGCCATTCACACCAAGGCGGGCGGTCATTTGCAACTGGGTTGGCTAGCGCTTTTTTACGCCGCGTATTTCGCATTCGTTGGCTTGTATTCGCCTTTCTTGGGCCCTTACCTCAAATCAATCGGTCATAGCCTGGATGTGATTGCCTTGGCCTTGGGCATGATGCAGTTGATGCGGATTGTCGGCCCATTTGCGTGGGGATGGCTTGCTGATCACACCGGCAACCGGGTGCGCTGGATACGTGTGGGCATTTTCTCCGGCTTTGTATTTGCGGCGCTGGCTTTCTGGAACCAGCAAACGCCATCGCACCTTTTGTTCCTGGTGCTGATGTTGAACCTGAGTATTTCCGGCCTGGTGCCGATGTCCGATTCCTACGCCATGGAGCGTTGTGCCGGTTGCACCGGCCAATATGGGCAGGTGCGCCTGTATGGCTCCCTCGGCTTTGTATTGGCGGTGCTTGTGTTTGGCGCAGTGGCAGATCGGTTCGGTTTCTCTTCTTACCCGATGTGGTCGTGCGCCATGTTGTTGCTCGGGTTCGTTGCGGCCTTGAAGTTTTCTCCCGATGCGCCCCGTTCTGCCACAGTGGCAAGTGCGGCCAGGGCAGGCAGTGGTTTCAAGCGCCTGTTGTTGCCCGGCCCGATGCCCTTGTTCTGGCTGGCTGCCTTTTTCATGATTTTCTCCCACGGCGTGTTTTACGCGTTTTTCTCCCTTTATTTGCTGGAATTTGATTATTCCGAACTCAGCATCGGCGGGTTGTGGGCCTTCGGCGTGATGTGTGAAGTGGTGTTTTTCGCATTTCAATCCCGTTTTTTCAATCGCCTGTCTCTGAATGCTTGGCTGTGTATCAGTTTTGGCACTTGTGCAATTCGATTCGCCTTAACCGCTGCATTTCCTCAACTGGGTGGGGTCATGGTGTTTGCGCAGGGTTTGCATGCTTTGACTTTTGCTGCCCACCACACCGCCACCATTTCCTGGCTAAGGGAAAATTTGCCTGCAAACCTGGTGGTTCGTGGGCAGGCCATGTACGCCACCATTGCATACGGGCTCGGTGGTTCTGCCGGAACCTTTCTGGGCAGGTTTGCATGGGAATGGAGTGGACCTGCGAGCGCTTTCGCGATGGCCTCGCTGAGTGGTGTGATAGCACTGGTTTTAGGCTGGCGCTTTACAATTGTCAGCAAACAGCCTTGCAGCGCGCTTCTGTCGCGATAAACTATTGTTGGGTGTCAACTTCTCCCGACAGGCACCCGTTTTTACTCTATTCGCTTTACTCACAATTACAGGTGAAGAAACATGTTGTTTTCCGCTTTGAAGCGACGCGCTACCCTGACGTTGACGGTGTTGTGTTCAACCACTGTGCTGGCTGCGTGTTTAACCACTCAAACCACATCTGGTGGCGCTGTGGGTGTAGACCGTTCCCAATTTGTCCTGGTGTCGTCTGCTGAAGTGGATGCTGCTGCGGCCAAGGGTTATTCGGATGTGATTGCCAAGGCCCAGAAAGAGGGCAAGTTGAACCGGGACGCCAAGCAAGTGGCGAGGGTGCGGGCAATTGCCAACCGACTGATTCCACAAACCGCGGCGTTCAGGCAGGATGCCCCGAGCTGGAAGTGGGAAGTGAACGTGATTGAGTCTGATCAGATCAATGCCTGGTGCATGGCGGGTGGCAAAATTGCCTTTTACTCTGCTTTGATTGAAAAGCTTGCGCTGACCGACGACGAAATTGCTGCAATCATGGGCCATGAAATTGCCCACGCGCTGCGTGAACACAGCAGAGAACGCATTTCCCAGCAGTTGGCTACTTCATTAGGCCTTGACCTGATTTCAGTCGGTTTGGGATTGTCTCGCGGCGCATCTGACCTGGCTGGTATGGCCGCCAACGTGGCCATCTCCTTGCCTTATGGTCGTTCCCACGAGGTGGAATCGGATCGGATTGGCGTTGAACTGGCTGCACGCGCAGGGTATGACCCGCGCGCAGCCATCAGCGTTTGGCAAAAAATGAGCAAAGCTGGTGGTGGTTCACCACCCGAGCTACTTTCAACACATCCCTCGCCAGAAAACCGCATGCGCGACCTTGCTGATTATTCAGCCCGTGTACAGCCCTTGTACGAGCAGGCCCGCAAGCGCTGAAAACCGATGATTTGCAGTACAGCCTCGTCGGCTGTGCTGCAAGCCTGAGGCTGGCTATGGCATAATCAGGGGCTGAACGAAGCTCAAGCAGGTCCTTGAAAATGGCAAAAACTTTATACGACAAACTTTGGGAAAGTCATGTGGTGCGCACCGAACAGGACGGCACCTCCCTGATCTACATTGATCGCCATTTGTTGCACGAAGTCACCAGCCCCCAGGCTTTTGAGGGGCTGGAGCTTGCAGGCCGAGGCCTGTGGCGCAACAGTGCCAATCTGGCCGTGGTTGACCACAACGTACCCACAACAGATCGCTCCAAGGGCATTGCTGACGCCACGTCACGGCTTCAAGTTGAAACCCTGGACAAGAATGCCAAAGCGCATGGTTTGACGTACTTTGACATCAAAGACCTGCGCCAGGGTATCGTGCACGTGATCGGCCCAGAGCAGGGCGCAACCTTGCCCGGCATGACAGTGGTTTGCGGCGACTCTCACACAAGCACCCACGGCGCCATCGGCGCGCTGGCCTTTGGAATTGGCACCTCCGAAGTCGAGCACGTCATGGCCACGCAATGCCTGTTGATGAAAAAAGCCAAGAACATGCTGGTTCGTGTGGAAGGCACATTGGGCAAGGGCGTGTCTGCGAAAGACGTTATTCTGGCCATTATCGGCAAGATTGGTACAGCAGGTGGTACAGGTTACGCTATTGAATTTGCGGGCTCTGCCATTCGCGGTTTGTCGGTCGAAGGCCGCATGACCATGTGCAACATGGCCATTGAGGGCGGCGCCCGCTCCGGCATGGTGGCTGTCGACGAAAAAACCATTGAGTATGTCAAAGGCCGCCCGTTCAGCCCGAAAGGCGACGCATGGGACGCCGCGGTCAAGTACTGGGCCAGCCTGCATTCTGACGAAGGCGCGCATTTCGATTGCGTGGTAGACCTTAACGCCGAGGACATTCAGCCACAGGTCAGCTGGGGTACTTCGCCAGAAATGGTGACCGATGTGCATGGTGTCGTGCCCGACCCTGCCAAGGAAACCGACCCTGTCAAACGCCAAGGCTATGAACGCGCTTTGCAATACATGGGCTTGAAGCCATTGCAGAAGATTGAAGACATCACTGTGGATACCGTGTTTATCGGTTCCTGTACCAATTCCCGAATTGAAGACCTTCGCGATGCCGCTGCGGTGGTGAAGGGCAAGAAGAAAGCCAGTTCCGTCAAGTTGGCCATGGTTGTACCGGGTTCTGGCCTGGTGAAGGCGCAAGCAGAACAGGAAGGCCTGGATCAGGTTTTTCTGGAAGCAGGCTTTGAGTGGCGTGAGCCGGGCTGTTCAATGTGCCTGGCCATGAATGCCGATCGCTTGGGCAGTGGCGAGCGTTGTGCATCTACAAGCAACAGGAATTTTGAAGGACGCCAGGGTGCGGGTGGCCGCACGCACCTTGTCAGCCCAGCCATGGCGGCTGCGGCAGCAATTGCAGGCCATTTCACCGATTCCAGAAATTTTTAAAAAGGGGCGTTTGACATGAAGTTTGTTTCTGTATTTTTGCTGGCTTTTTCGGCTCTTTCCCTGTCCGCCTGCAACACCATCGAAGGTGTGGGCAAAGACATTCAAGCGGGTGGCCAAGCCATTGAGCGCACTGCAGACCAGAACAAGAAGTAATTTGTTAGAAATACTCGATGCGGGCAGCCAAGGCGTTCGCCTTGCTGCTCCATTTGAACATGGGTAGTACCGATTTAAACACGGACCGATTATGGACAAATTTGTAACCCACACCGGCATTGCTGTTGCGCTGAATCGCGCCAATGTGGACACCGACGCCATTATTCCAAAGCAGTTCTTGAAAAGCATCAAGCGCACCGGCTTTGGTGAGCACCTGTTCGATGGCTGGCGCTATCTGGACGAAGGTGAACCGGGAATGGACTGTACCATCCGTCCGTTGAATCCAGATTTTGAATTGAACAAGCCTGCCTTTCAAGGCGGAACGGTGCTTGTGGCTGGTCCAAACTTCGGCTGTGGTTCGTCCCGCGAGCACGCGCCCTGGGCGCTGCAGCAATACGGATTCAAGGCTGTCATTTCAAGCAGTTTTGCCGATATTTTCTTCAACAATTGCTTCAAGAATGGCTTCTTGCCCATTGTTTTAAAAGAAGAAGAGTTGAAAGAAGTGTTTGTTGCAATTGAGGCCAAACCTGGGATTGAAATCACGGTCAGCCTTGAAAACCAGACTGTCAGCATTGCTGGCAAAAGCTATGGTTTTGAGGTGGACGCCTTTCGCAAGCACTGCCTGATGAATGGTTTCGACGACATCGGCCTGACACTTCAGCACCGCGATGAGATCATCGCGTTCGAGAAGAATCGCCTTGCCCAGCAGCCCTGGTTGGCTAACACCATTTAACACTGTCCATCTGAGAACAAAAATGACTTTAAAAATTGCCGTGATGCCCGGTGACGGCATTGGCCCGGAGATTACTGCACAGGCTGTCAAAGTACTTGAAGCATTGAAAACCGATGGGTTGAATATTGAATTTGAGCACGCCTTGATCGGTGGCGTCGCTTACCGTGAAAAGGGAATTCCACTGCCCGATGAAACCGTGGCATTGGCCAAGGCATCCGACGCGGTGCTTTTCGGGGCAGTTGGTGATTTTTCACTGGACACACTTCCAAGGCACTTGCGTCCCGAGCAGGCCATTCTTGGTATTCGCAAGGCCCTGAACCTGTTTGCCAACTTCCGCCCAGCCATGGTGTACGAAGAATTGGCCGATGCATCCACCTTGCGCCCGGAAGTGGTGGCTGGCCTGGACATCCTGATTGTTCGTGAATTGACTGGCGATATTTATTTTGGCACGCCACGTGGCAACCGCATCGCCGAAGATGGCCCGTTCAAGGGCGAACGTGAAGCCTTCGACACGATGCGTTACGCTGAAACAGAAATCCGCCGCATTGCGCATGTGGCCTTTCAGGCTGCTCAAAAGCGTGGCGGCAAGTTGTGTTCCGTGGACAAGGCCAACGTATTGGAAACCACCCAGTTCTGGCGCGATATCGTGACCGAGGTGGGCAAGGAATACACAGATGTGGAACTGAGCCACATGTACGTGGACAATTGCGCCATGCAGTTGTTGAAAAATCCCAAGCAGTTTGATGTCATTGTGACTGGCAACCTGTTCGGTGATATTTTGTCAGACGAAGCGTCCATGTTGACCGGTTCAATTGGCATGTTGCCTTCAGCCTCGCTGAATGAGTCCAATTTTGGCCTTTATGAGCCAATTCATGGCTCGGCACCCGACATTGCCGGGAAAGACCTGGCCAACCCCATGGCCACTGTGTTGTCTGCGGCCATGATGTTGCGCTATACATTTGGGCTTGAAGATTACGCGGTTCGCATTGAAAACGCAGTGAAAACCGTGCTGGCCACTGGCCCACGCACTGGCGATATCTGGCGCGATGGCAAGGACCGCACAGGCACGGCAGGCATGGGTGACGCAATCGTCGCGGCCTTGGCCAAGCAATCCTGATTCTGCTGGTTACATCAAGAATTTAAAAGTACTGGAGTATTGATTATGTTGAAAGTCGGTTTGGTTGGATGGCGTGGCATGGTGGGCTCTGTGCTCATGCAGCGCATGCAGGAAGAGAATGATTTCGCGCACTTCGAGCCGATTTTCTTTTCGACTTCCAATGCAGGCGGCAAAGCCCCTGCGTTTGCGGGCAATGTGGCCCCCCTTGAAGACGCCAACAACATTGACGCACTGAAGAAAATGGACGTGGTGCTGACCTGCCAGGGTGGCGATTACACCAGCGCAGTGTTTCCCAAGCTGCGTGAAGCGGGCTGGAATGGCTACTGGATTGATGCGGCATCCAGCTTGCGCATGCAAGACGACGCCATCATCATTCTTGATCCGGTGAACATGAACGTCATCAAGGACGGCTTGAGCAAAGGCATCAAGAATTACGTGGGCGGCAATTGTACTGTATCGCTGATGTTGATGGCTTTGGGTGGTCTGTTCCAGAACAACCACGTGGAATGGATTACATCCATGACTTACCAGGCGGCCTCGGGTGCGGGTGCTCAAAACATGCGTGAACTGATTTCACAAATGGGCAGCATTCATGGCGCAGTCAGTGACCTGTTGGCTGACCCGGCTTCAGCCATTCTGGAGATTGACCGCAAGGTGGCTCAGCACATCAACTCCGACACCTACCCAACTACCAATTTTGGCGTACCACTGGGCGGCAGCCTGATTCCCTGGATCGACAAAGACCTGGGCAACGGCCAGTCCAAGGAAGAGTGGAAGGGTGGGGCGGAGACCAACAAGATTCTTGGCAAGCCTGCCATGGGAACTCCGGGTTGTGTACCCGTGGATGGACTGTGCGTCCGTGTCGGCGCAATGCGATGCCATTCTCAGGCGTTGACCATCAAGCTGAAGCAAGACATTCCATTGAACGAGATCAATGACATGCTTGCGAAGGGCAATGATTGGGTTAAAGTGATCCCCAACGAGCGCGATGCTTCCATGCGTGACTTGACCCCCGCCTCAGTGACTGGGCGCATGCACGTTCCTGTAGGCCGCCTGCGCAAGATGGCCATGGGTGGCGATTACCTGAGCGCCTTCACCGTGGGTGACCAGTTGTTGTGGGGCGCAGCAGAACCTTTGCGCAGAATGCTGCGCATTTTGATCGAACGCTAAGTCGCATCATCATTGATCCAACCGCTGCCGAAGGTGGCTTGAACATTCATGGAGTAAACGGGTGAAGCATATCAAACAGACAATACTTCCCTTTGTTTTCGCATCAGGATTGTTGGCAAGTACCTTCGCGCAGGCGGCTCAACTGGGGAAGCTGGAAGTACTTTCTGGTGCTGGCGAGCCTTTTCTGGCGCAAATCCAGATTGATCTGGTTACACCTGAAGAGCGTGCCTCGCTTCAGGCCAAACTGGCCTCCGCAGAGGCCTTCAAGGCAGCTCGCCTGACCATGGACCCCAACCTGAAGAATCTGAAGTTTGCCATTCAGGATGGAAAGCAGGCGGGCACAGCCCTGGTGAAGATTACCGCGGACAAACCTTTGCCAGCTGGTTTTATTGACACCTTGGTCGAGTTGACCTGGGCTGGTGGTCGAGTCGCACGTGAATACACGCTGACCATTCCACTTGGCCCTGTGCCTGAGGAAAAGTCAGCCTCGACAGCGTTGCCGGAAATCCGGCCACCAATGACGCCACCACCAGTCGCTGTGGCGCCTCCTGCTGCCGAGCATGCCTCCAAAGCACCAACGGCGCCCGCGATTAGCCAAGACGCTCCAGTTGATTCAAAGACGGGTACCTTGCAGGTCAAGCGTGGCGACACCTTGTCCGAGCTGGCTTTGAACCTGGCGGGCGATGGTGTAAGCCTGAACCAGGCCATGGCTGCAATTTATGAAGCCAACAAGGATTCTTTCATCAATGGCAGCGTGCACCTGATCCGTGAGGGTGCGCAGATCCAGGTGCCGAACCGCACCGCACTGCGTGCCAAATCGGCCAAAGAGGCATTGCTCGTGCTGGCCAACAACGATGACCGCAATGTGTACTCTGCCTACGCCCGACAAATCGGGTTGTTGACAGTAGAAAACCAGTCCGCAGCAGCTTCCACCACCAGTGCGCAAGGCAACATTGCGCCAAAGCAAAAATCGGAACCCAATACATCTGCACGTGAAGATCGCTTGCAGATTGCGCCAAGTGCTGCAACCAGTGCGGGCAAAGCGGATTTGAACGCAGAAGAATTGCTCGCCAAAAACAAGGCCTTGGCTGAAGCAAATGAGCGAATTGCCCTGCTTGAGAAAAATGTCAGTGACCTGCAGCGATTGCTGGACATGCAAAAAGACCTCGGTGAAACACCGGCAGGCGAGCCAGTGGCACCTCCTGCAGCAGAAACCAGTGGTGGAGAAAACGATGCTGCTGCTGACGCACCGGGTGTGGAAGTGCCCTCCGAGACTTTGACCGAAGATTCACCTGAGACCACTGCTGCGGAAACTCCACCGGCTGAATCCAGCGAGCCTGCAGCCGTCGAACCAGTGCCTAAAGATGCTCCCTTTGACTGGATGCCCTGGATTCTGGGTGGTGCAGGTGCTTTGGTGGCTTTGATCGTCGCGTTGCTGCTGATTCGTGCTCGCCGCGACAAGTCCAACGCACAGGAAGAGGATTCGGATCTGTCTGATGAATCGTCTTTCAGCGAAGTGCACGAGTTTGATGAAGTCGTTGCTGCTGCCGGTTCAACCGTTGATGCAGATGAAAACAGTTCATTGAACAAGTCTGAAAACTCGGACTTCGATCTGGACGAGGTTTTGAACGACCGTTTAAAGCCTGTTGAGTCAGAAGAACTTGCGCAAGTCATGCCGCCTGCCGACCGTATCGAGCCCCAGTTTGATGCTCCTTCGGCTCCTGTAGACGATATTCCGGAGCTTGTGGAGGCATCAGCCGAGTCGACGCGCCAGAAAGAATCGCTGGACAGCGATGTCGATCTGGAGTTTCCCGAGGATGACCCGGTAAAGGCGGATGGCAGTTCAATTCTGGATGATCTGGATTCGCTGGAGAAAGGTGCTTTGGCGGCCCAAGAAGAACTGGATGAGATCAGAAAGCAGCCTATGACTGAGCAAACTCCAGAGGAGTTTGATGCCTCAGCCGCATTTGATGAAATGGTTCAGGAAGCTGGCAACCCCGAGGCGGGCGAAAATATGCCCGATCAGGAGCCCACTCCCGAGACTGGACTGGAAACTGTTGATCTGGATCTGGATGTGCCAGGCCCCAAAGTGGATGACGCCACTTGGCAGGAAGTTGCCACCAAGCTGGACTTGGCAGGTGCTTATGTTGAAATTGGAGATGCTGACGGAGCCAAAGAATTGCTGAGTGAAATTGTGAAGAAAGGTGATGCTGACCAGGTTCGCAAGGCCAAGGCGCTTTTGGCTACCTTGAATTAAATGAATCGGGTTGTACTGGGTCTGAGTTATGACGGCCATGATTTTGAGGGCTGGCAGACTCAGCCACATGGTCGAACCGTGCAGGATCGCTTGAGCAAGGCCATTGAGACAATTGCGCACGACACTGTCTCGATCGTGTGTGCTGGACGAACAGATACAGGTGTTCATGCCCGCCAGCAGGTGGTGCACTTCGATCCTGCTGTCGAACGCCCGCTGACGGCCTGGGTTAAAGGCGTAAACAACAGCTTGCCGCACACAGTATCGGTCAAAGGGGCCAAGTTGCTTGATTCCGGGTTTCATGCACGTTTCAGTGCTGTTTCGCGAACCTACCGCTACTATTTCTACAGTTCACCCGTACGTGACCCTTTCAAGCGGTTCATGACCTGGGTACATCATCCACTTGATCTTCAAGCCATGCGCAGTGCAAGTGCCTGCCTGCTGGGCACCCATGATTTCAGCGCTTTTCGCGCGTCCCAGTGCCAGGCTGCAAGTCCCGTGCGAACCTTGCAAGCCATAAACCTCTTTGAAGAAGCTGACCACTGTTATTTTGAAATTCAGGGCAATGCTTTTTTACATCACATGGTCAGAAACCTGATGGGCAGTTTGATGGAAGTGGGTTTGGGCAGACAGCAGCCAAACTGGTTGAAACAGGTGCTAGAGTCAAGAAACCGCAGCCTTGCTGCGAAAACCTATCCGGCACAGGGCTTGAGCCTGTGGAAAATCGAATATCCCGAACAATACGGCATACAGGATCTGTTTTCATGAGAACCAGAATCAAGCTCTGTGGCTTTCAAACAGAAGACACCGTACGCGCTGCAACCCGGGCTGGTGCCGATGCAATCGGGTTCGTATTTTACCCGCCATCGCCTCGCAATGTGGATGTGGCCAGGGCAGGGCACTTGGCGCGTTGTCTGGGTGCCTGGCAAACCCCTGTGGCCTTGTTTGTGAACCCTCAGCCAGAATTGGTGCAGTCGGTGATTGCAGAAATTCCGAATGTGCTGCTTCAATTCCATGGCGACGAGTCACCTGAGTTTTGCGAAAGTTTCCAGCGACCCTTCATGAAAGCCGTGAGAATGAAACCAGGGGTTGATTTGATCGCCGAAAGTGTGAAGTTTTATTCTGCGCAAGCAATACTTGTCGATTCATGGAGCGAGGCGTATGGTGGTACAGGCCATACTTTTGATTGGTCTTTGCTACCCAAGGCAGGTGAATTGAAGCAGGCTTTGGTATTATCCGGGGGGTTGGATGAACGCAATGTGGCGCAAGCCATCGCGGGTCTGACACCTTACGGGGTCGACGTGTCCAGCGGCATTGAATCCGCGCGCGGCGTGAAATGTATCGAAAAAATCGAAAAGTTCTGCATGGCGGTCCAAAAAGCCGATGCAGGGCTGTTGTAAGTGAACCCAGAAAGAGCAGCATCATGAACAAACCCTATGAATTTCCAGACGCCACAGGCCATTTTGGTCCCTACGGCGGTACCTTCGTGTCTGAAACACTGGTTCACGCGCTTGAAGAGCTGAAAAGCGTTTACGCCCATTACCAAAACGACCCTGAATTTCTGGCTGAGTTTGAAAGTGAGCTCAAGCATTTTGTAGGTCGTCCAAGCCCGGTTTACCACGCCAAGCGCTGGTCTGACCTGGTGGGCGGTGCGCAGATCTATTTCAAGCGGGAAGACCTGAACCACACCGGTGCGCACAAGGTAAACAACTGCATTGGTCAGGCCATGTTGGCCAAGCGCATGGGCAAGCCCCGCGTAATCGCTGAAACCGGCGCGGGCCAGCACGGAGTGGCCACTGCCACCGTTGCAGCCCGTTATGGCATGAAGTGCGTGGTGTACATGGGCCAGGAAGACGTGGCACGCCAGGCGCAAAACGTGTTTAGGATGAAGTTGCTGGGCGCCGAGGTGATTCCGGTTTCTTCAGGTTCAAAAACCCTGAAAGACGCATTGAATGAAGCCATGCGCGACTGGGTCACCAACGTGGAAGACACGTTCTACATTATTGGTACTGTGGCTGGGCCGCACCCTTACCCCATGCTCGTTCGCGACTTCCAAAGCGTGATTGGCCGTGAATGTATTCAACAAATGCCGCTGATGGTGGGCAAGCAGCCCGATTACGTTCTGGCCTGCGTGGGTGGCGGGTCCAACGCGATGGGGATTTTCCACCCTTATCTGAGTGTGGATGGTGTGCAACTGGTTGGTGTAGAAGCGGCAGGCGAGGGCATTGAAACCGGCAAGCACGCGGCTTCACTGAGTGCCGGTACGCCTGGCGTGTTGCACGGTAACCGAACCTACCTGCTGCAAAGCGATGATGGTCAGATCATTGAAACCCATTCGGTTTCCGCAGGTCTGGATTATCCAGGTGTGGGCCCCGAACATGCATGGCTGAAAGATTCTGGCCGCGCACAATACGTGGGCGTCACCGACGCAGAGGCGTTGGACGCGTTTCACCAGTGCTGCCGCATCGAGGGCATCATTCCTGCACTTGAAAGCAGCCACGCCTTGGCTCACGCGGCCAAGCTAGCCAAAACCCTGCCGAAAGACAAGGTCATTCTGGTCAACCTTTCCGGCCGCGGCGACAAGGACATGCACACAGTGGCACGCCAGAGTGGAGCGGAATTCTATTGTCACCCCGATTGCAAAACAGGCGCAGAAATGGCCTGCAACAAAAAATAAAAATTCATTAGTCATGTCAAGAATCAAAGCTGTATTTGAAAAATTGAAAGAAGAGGGTCGCAAAGGGCTCATTCCGTTTGTGACAGGCGGCGACCCAGAGCCAGGCCAAACAGTGGCCATGCTTCACGCGCTGGCGGACGCAGGTTCGGATGTCATTGAACTGGGTGTGCCCTTTTCTGACCCAATGGCCGACGGTCCAGTGATTCAGCGTTCCAGTGAACGGGCGTTGGCCAAAGGAATCAGCTCACGCAAAATCCTGGATTACGTGGCTGAATTCCGTCAAACCAACCAGCACACACCCATCGTGTTGATGGGATATGCCAATCCCATTGAACGCATGGGTGTTGAAAAGTACGTGAGTGAGGCCAAAAAGGCGGGTGTGGACGGCGTGTTGGTGGTGGACTACCCGCCTGAAGAATCCATCGAGTTTTCAGGCTACCTGCGTGCAGCCGGGCTCGACCCTATTTTTCTTCTTGCACCCACTTCTTCGGACGAACGGATCGAGAAGGTGGCCAAGGTGGCCAGCGGGTATGTGTATTACGTCTCGTTAAAAGGTGTGACCGGTGCGCAGAACCTGAACACCGCAGAGGTCAGTTCCAAGTTGCCAACCATCCGTCAACACACGAATGTACCCGTGGGCGTTGGTTTTGGTATTCGAGATGCCGAGTCGGCCTGTCGGGTGGCCCAATCTGCCGACGCCGTGGTCATTGGTTCAGCCTTGATACAGGTTCTCGAGGCCGGCAATCCACAGGACGCCGCGGCTTTGGCTGGTCAATTCATTGCCCCGATTCGTGCAGCGCTGGACGCGCAGTTTGGCGCCAAACAATAAAAACCCGCAGATAACCTCAGCAAGGGAAAGTGTATGAGTTGGTTAGACAAAATTATTCCGCCCCGAATTTCCTCCAAAACGCCGGGCGATGCTGCCAAGAAAAGTGTGCCCGAAGGAATCTGGGCGAAATGCAAAAGCTGTGATGCCGTGCTGTACCAGAATGACCTGGTCAATAACGCCATGGTTTGCCCTTCCTGCACCTACCACATGCGAATTGGTTCGCGTGAACGCTTGAATTTGCTTTTTGACAATGACGAGCGTGTTGAAATTGGCCGCGAGGTGATGCCAATGGATACACTGAAGTTCAAGGACAGCAAAAGTTACACCGCGCGACTGAATGAGGCCAAGGAAAGCACCGGCGAAACCGATGCTTTGGTGGTTCAGAAAGGCGTCATGAACGGCATTGAAGTGGTGATTGCCTGTTTCGAATTCGAATTCATGGGCGGTTCCATGGGTTCGGTGGTGGGTGAGCGCTTTTGCCGAGGTGTACAGGCTGCGCTCGATGCCAATGTGCCGTTCATCAGTGTGGCCGCATCGGGCGGAGCGCGTATGCAGGAAGGTTTGGGCTCATTGATGCAAATGGCCAAAACTTCGGCGATGCTGGCCAAGTTGAGCCAGGCTCGTTTGCCCTACATCTCCGTATTGACCGACCCAACCATGGGCGGTGTGTCAGCCAGTTTCGCCTTCCTTGGCGATGTCGTGGTGGCCGAGCCAAAGGCCTTGATCGGTTTCGCGGGTCCCCGTGTGATTGAACAAACCGTGCGTCAAACTTTGCCGGAAGGTTTTCAGCGCGCTGAGTTCCTGATGGAAAAAGGTGCGCTCGATTGCATCGTTGACCGCCGTGAAATGAAGAAAACACTGGCCAGCCTTTTGGCCTTGCTGATGAAAAAGCAGCTTGACCAGGCTGCCTGAAGAATTAACCAGAGCATTAATTACAGCATTAACCCGAGGTCAGCTTGAATCCTGCAGTACCCGAACAAAAACCAGTAAAACCCGGTGCCAGCGGCACCCTGAACGAGTGGCTGACCTATCTTGAGTCGATACACAGCAAGCCCATCGACATGGGCCTGGATCGATTGAAGGTGGTCCAGCAACACATGAACTTTGCACTGAACGGTGTGGTGTTCACAGTCGCTGGGACCAATGGCAAAGGCTCCACCTGCGCCATGCTGGAAAGCATCATGATTCAAGCCGGCTACAAGGTCGGTATGTACACTTCACCACACTTGATCCGCTTCACCGAACGGGCACGAATCAATGGTGAGGAAGTGGCAGAAAGCGACTTGATTGCTGCTTTCGAACGGGTTGAACAGGCGCGTACTGACACATCCTCCTCACTGACATATTTTGAATTCACGACGCTGGCCGTGGCCTGGCTGTTTTCACAGACCCGTCTGGACGCAGTCATTCTGGAAGTAGGCTTGGGCGGCAGGCTGGATGCAGTGAATGCGTTTGACACCGATTGCGCCATTTGTACCAGCGTGGACCTGGATCACCAGGCCTTTTTAGGCCCCGACCGTGAAAGCATCGGTCGTGAGAAAGCTGGCATATTCCGGACCGGCAAGCCGGCAATTGTGGGCGACCCCAAACCGCCGCAAAGTGTGATTGACCATGCGGAAGCGATTGGGGCAGATCTCTGGATGTTTGCACGCGATTTCAATTACAGCGGCGACAAGCAGCAATGGGCTTATGGGGGCCGAAGCATGCGCAGGGCTGCTTTGGCTTATCCCGCTTTGCGGGGCACCAACCAGCTGTTGAATGCCTCGGCCGCGCTGGCCGCGCTGGAATCCGTGCGTGACCGTTTGCCCATTCCTGCACAGTCGATTCGCCAAGGGTTTTTGCTGGTGGAATGGCCTGGCCGCTTCCAGGTGTTGCCTGGTCAGCCCACGGTGGTGCTGGACGTGGGGCACAACCCGCACGCAGCCGCACACTTGCGCGAAAGCCTCGACAACATGGGCTTTTTCCCCTACACCCATTGCATTTTTGGCATGTTGGCTGACAAAGATGCAGTGGCCGTGGTCAACGCCCTGAAAGATCGGGTGGACCATTGGCACCTGGTTCCGCTTGAAGGCGATCGGGGCCGATCTACCGAGCAGCTTTTGCAGCAATTGGCGCTTGCGGGGGTCGATGGACCTGCCTTTGACTGGGTGGGCAATTCACAGGCGCTGGCAAAAGGTGGAATTGCAAAGCAGCCCCCGGAAAAAAGTGTTCAGAGCTACAACAGTGTGAGCCAAGCGTATGCTGTGGTCACTTCTGCAGTGCCACCCAATGATAGAATTCTCGTTTTTGGATCCTTCCTGGTGGTGGCGCAAGCCATGCAAGCCAAAGAGGCGATTCGAAAGCGACCCGGTTAATTAATTCAGGAGTGCTGGTGAGTTCAAATTCGCGTTCTACTGCCAAGAACAAAGTCAACAACGATCCTGTTGACGAGTTAAAACGCAGGTCCAGAAGGCGATTGGTAGGCTCAATTGCACTTTTTTTAGCGGCCATCATCATTGTTCCCGCTTTGGTTGAAAATGAAGAGGCACAGACTGGCAGCGAGGTGGAACTGGTAGTTCCCACCCGGCCTTCAGCAGAGCTTGCTGCACCGCCAGCACAAGTAGCACCGGAAGCCAAGCTAGAAGCCTCGCAGTCTCGCCAGGAGCGTGCAGTGGCGGTTGCGCCTGTGGCGCCCCCTGTCGAGCCTCCTCCAATCGTGGCAGAGCCCAAGACCGAAACTAAGCCAGAGCCCAAGGTTGAACCCAAGCCAGAGCCCAAGGTTGAACCAAAGCCCGAGCCCAAGGTTGAACCCAAGACTGAATCAAAATCCGAGCCAAAGTCTTCGTCGGAAGACCCCATCGCCAATTTTGCCAAAGCTGAAAGCAAGAAGGTTGAGACTTATTGGATTCAGGTCGCCGCCGTCAGTGACAAAGCGCGTGCCGATTCGTTGGCCAAGGAAATTGGTGGCAAAGGTTTTCCTGCAAGGGTGGAGTCTGCAAACGCCAGTGGTGGCACTGTGTATCGAGTGCGGGTAGGTCCAATTTCAGGTCAGGCCAAGGCCGATGAAACCAAAGCGAAATTGGGAGCTGCGGGTTACACCACCGGGAGGGTGGTGCAGTGACCCTTGCGTTGACCCTGTTTGATTATGTGGTGATTGGTGTTTTAGTGCTTTCCGTGCTGTTGGGCTTGTTCCGAGGCATGGTCAAAGAGGTACTTTCGCTCGCCAATTGGGTCATTGCATTCTGGGTAGCCAACCGCTACGGTGCTGAGCTTGCCGTGTACATGGACTGGGCAGAATCCCTGACACCGCCTATGAAAGCCTTGATCGGTTGCGCTGTCGCCTTTTTTGCCACCATGATTGTGGGTGCCATATTTATTTCCCTGTTGGGCAAAATTGTTTCAGCCGCCGGGCTGGGGTTTGCTGATCGGGGTTTGGGCGGGGCGTTCGGCTTCGCACGTGGTTTGTTTATTGTGTTGGTGCTGGTCACCGGGGCAGGATTCACCTCGCTTCCGGAACAGCCATTTTGGCGAAATGCCATGTTGTCCCCTTTGGCTGAGGACGCGATGAGAGAAATCAAACCGCATCTGCCGGAAAGTGTGGCCAAGTGGGTACGCTACTAGGAGCTTTCAATGTGCGGGATTGTCGGTATCGCCGGTTTTTCTCCTGTTAATCAAGTTTTGTATGACAGTTTGCTGTTGTTGCAACACCGTGGCCAGGACGCTGCGGGCATTGCCACAGCGCACAGCAATTCGTTTTCAATGTCCAAGGGCAATGGGCTGGTGCGGGATGTGTTCCGTACCCGCAACATGAGGTCTTTGCCGGGCAATATGGGCATCGGGCATGTTCGTTACCCCACGGCCGGTTCGGCTGCAAGTTCCGATGAAGCCCAGCCTTTCTATGTGAATGCGCCTTACGGTTTGGTACTGGCTCACAACGGCAACCTGACCAACAGCGAGCGCCTGAAGGCCGAGCTGTTCAAGAATGACCGCCGCCACATCAACACCAATTCCGACTCGGAAGTGTTGTTGAACGTGCTCGCGCATGAATTGCAGTCCAATGCGTCAGGTTATTCACTTGATCCTGTCACCATTTTCCGCGCTGTGGCCGGTGTTCATGCCCGTGCCCGCGGTGCCTACGCTTGCGTGGCACAAATTGCCGGGTACGGCCTGCTGGCTTTCCGTGACCCGTTTGGTATTCGCCCCTTGGCTTTGGGCAAGGCCGAAAGCGAGCAGGGCACGGAATACATGTTTGCATCCGAATCCGTGGCCTTGGTGGGCATGGGGTTTGAGTTCGTGCGCGACATCGAACCAGGTGAAGCCGTGTTTGTGGACCTGGATGGCAAGTTGTATGCGCAGCAATGTGCAGAAAAGTCATCGTTGAACCCCTGCATTTTCGAGTACGTGTACCTTGCGCGTCCCGATTCGGTCATGGATGGCATCAGCGTTTACGAAGCACGCGTGAAAATGGGCGAATACCTGGCCGACCAGATCCGCAAGAGCATGTCCCCCAGTGAAATCGATGTGGTCATGCCCATTCCTGATTCAAGCCGCCCAGCCGCGCTGGAACTGGCGAATCAGTTGGGTGTGCCGTATCGGGAAGGTTTCATCAAGAACCGTTACATCGGCCGTACATTTATCATGCCGGGTCAGGCCGTGCGCAAGAAGAGTGTTCGCCAGAAGTTGAATGCCATTTCCGTGGAATTCAAGAACAAGACCGTATTGCTTGTGGACGATTCAATTGTGCGTGGTACAACCAGCCGGGAAATTGTGCAGATGGCACGAGAAGCTGGGGCAAAGAAGGTGATTTTCGCCTCTGCAGCGCCCCCCGTGCGTTTCCCCAACGTGTATGGCATCGACATGCCCACGCGCGATGAGCTAATTGCTTCCGGTCGGACCGACGATGAAATTTGCGCGGAAATTGGCGCTGATGCCCTGTTTTATCAGGACATTGAAGACATGAAGCGTGCTGTACGCGATTTGAACCCAAAGATTCAGACCTTTGATGCCAGCTGTTTTGACGGTTCTTACATCACCGGTGATGTGACCACTGAATACCTGGACCGCCTGGAATACATGCGCAAACATCCCGAGGTGCTTGAATCGGGTGGTTTGCAAATGAACCTGGGTTATTCTGCCAATCAGTAACTTGTCCGGAGTCACGCAAGTGCCCGTTTGAATTTTGGGCGCTTTCCTCACACCAGATTTTTACAAGTTGTCAGTTTTAAGTCAGTGCTTGGAGTAAAATACTCAACTGATTGATATAAAAGCGCGAAATGGTTCGCGCTTTTTATTTGTGCAGGGCGATCTGACTATGTCACTGATAGTACATAAATACGGTGGCACCTCCATGGGGTCCACAGAACGTATCAAGAATGTAGCCAAGCGTGTCGCCAAGTGGCATCGCGCGGGCTTTCAAATGGTGGTTGTGCCATCGGCCATGTCGGGTGAAACCAACCGCCTGATCGGCTTGGCCAAGGAAATTCAGGCAGAACCCGATCCTCGGGAACTGGACATGCTGTGCTGTACCGGCGAGCAGGCTTCCGTGGCTTTGCTGGCCATGGCCTTGAAGGCCGAGGGCCTGGATGCAATCAGCTTTTCTGGCTGGCAAGTGCCCATCAAGACCGACAGCAGTTACACCAAGGCCCGCATTGAGTCGATTGATGACACGCGTGTGAAAGCTGAACTGAATGCCGGCAAGGTGGTGATCGTGACTGGTTTCCAGGGTATTGACGACCATGGCAACCAAACCACCTTGGGCCGCGGCGGTTCAGACACCTCTGCGGTGGCGATTGCTGCAGCCATGGGTGCTGCCGAATGCCTGATTTACACGGATGTGGATGGTGTCTACACCACCGACCCCCGCGTGGTACCGGAAGCACGCCGCATGCGCGTGGTGTCGTTTGAAGAAATGCTGGAAATGGCTTCTTTGGGCTCCAAGGTGTTGCAGATCCGTTCTGTTGAATTTGCAGGCAAGTACCGTGTCCCAACCCGTGTGCTGTCAAGCTTGACCGATCCAATGATGTCGCTGGACGAAGAAAAAGTGTCTGGTACGCTGATTACTTTTGAGGAAGATGAACATATGGAACAGGCTGTTGTTTCCGGTATCGCTTTCAACCGTGATGAAGCCAAAGTCACCATTCGCGGTGTGCCTGACAGGCCCGGCGTGGCGTATCAAATTCTCGGCCAGGTTGCAGAGGCGAACATCGATGTGGACATGATCATCCAGAACCAGGGTTCGGATGGCACCACCGATTTCACCTTCACGGTCCACCGCAATGAATTCAACAAAACCATGGATCTGTTGAAAAACAAGATTCAGGGCAGCGTGAGTGCGCGTGAAGTGGCGGGTGACACCAATGTGTGCAAGGTTTCTATCGTGGGCATCGGCATGCGCTCACATGTTGGTGTGGCCAGCCTCATGTTCAAAACCTTGTCGGAAGAGGGCATCAACATCCAGATGATTTCAACTTCTGAAATCAAGGTGTCTGTGCTGATTGATGACAAGTACATGGAGTTGGCTGTGCGCGCCTTGCACAAGGCTTTTGGCCTGGAAAAAGAGGCGGCCTGAACCGGCCGCTGAGCATCTGCGATGCAGCGCAATTTGCATGAAAGCGATTTGCGCCTGCATTCAACATTTTGGCCGAAAACGTGTATAATTCGGCCTTCTGGAGACGTGGCCGAGTGGTCGAAGGCACTCCCCTGCTAAGGGAGCATACCCCAAAAGGGTATCGGAGGTTCAAATCCTCTCGTCTCCGCCAGATGAAAACAAACCCCCAAGTTGCTGAACGGCACTTGGGGGTTTTGTTTTTGTTCCGGCCTTGCCTATAGGGTTCTCAAGCCATTTTGTCGTAGTCGCCAGCCGGTTGCCCTCACAAGCTGCTGTCGCGATGTAGGACAAAGCCCACATTCAATTCGGCGAATCCTGACCTACTTTTTTTCTCCACCGCCGTACATTGAAGTTGTGATCTTTCACACAGATAACTCTCTTCAACAACAAACAGGAGAAGGCTTATGAACAAGGACATTTTTCAAGGCAACTGGAAACAGCTGAAAGGGAAAGTAAAGCAGCAGTGGGGCAAGCTTACTGATGACGATCTGGATGTGATTGATGGCAAGCGCACCGAGCTGGCCGGAAAACTTCAGGAGCGTTATGGCTACGGCAAAGATGAAGCCGAAAAACATTTGGACACTTGGGAGCGTCAGAACCACTGACCCGTCAACCAATTAACCACTCAAGGAGTTGATTATGTTGCATTACGCTGTCGTATTTTTTGTAATCGCGCTGATTGCTGCTTTGTTCGGCTTCGGTGGCATAGCAGCGGGAGCGGTTGAAATTGCAAAAATATTATTTTTTGTTTTCATAATTCTTGCAGCTGTCACCTTTGTGTTTAACTTGGTCAGATCCAAAACCTAGCGCACTGATGGGTGTTTAGACCGCGGATCAAACCAACGCAATCGGGGTCACTTTTTTAAGTGGCCCTTGTTGCGTTTTTGCCGTGTGTGCTTTGAAATACTTTGAAACATTCAACTCAACGTTCAATTTTGTCCGCCCGAAAGCGGATTGTCCAAAGCCGACCTTATTGGCTTTTCGCCTTTGGCTGTCTCATGGTGATCGCCTTGCTCGGGATTACCTACACCCATTCACGCATGAATGCGCAGGTCATGGCCATGTCCGAGATCAACAAGAAGCGGATTGATCGCCTGGACCAATTGTGGGTGCTTGTGGTGGATGCTGAAGCCAGTGCCTTGTCGTTTTTGCTGATGCGCAGTGATTTGTATCTTGAGCCTTACCGGGAAAGCATATCCAAGCTGGATCCCTTGATGGCCTCCATGAACTTCGATATCCCGCCTGGTTCGGAAGATCATGAAGACCTGATGATCCTTAAGCGTTTGGTGGATGCCAAGTTTCAGCAAATGGGCGAAATGCTCAGCAAGGGGCGCGCACCCTTGGCCATGTCGAATGATCGGGGGGAAATGGGCAAGCAGCTCATGGACGAAATCCGCATTCGCCTGGCTGTGTTGAAGCAACGCCGGGAAACTGCGCACAAGAAGCTGGAAAGGAGTTACACCGACCAGGGCCAGAAAATTCAATATGTGGGCTATGCCTTGGGTTTTGCCTCGTTGATGTTGATCCTGAGTCTCTTTACCTTCCAGCAGCGTCAGGTGGCTTTGCGGGCCCGCATTCACGATTTGCTTAAATCTGAAAACGCTCGGCTGGAAGACATGGTCAGAACGCGTACCCGTGAGTTGAGCCGACTGGCCAGCCATTTGACCAATGCCCGCGAAGAAGAGCGACGACACATGGCGCGCGAGCTGCATGACCAGATGGGGGCGTGGTTGACTGCAGCCAAAATGGATGCAAGCTGGTTAAGACGTTCCCTGGGTACCCAGGTTGGGGACGATATTCAAGAGCGGATTCTGCGCTTGATCGACAGCATTGGAAGCACCATTACCCTAACACGCAGGCTGGTGGATGACCTTCAGCCCCCGCTGCTTGAGGGTTTGGGGCTGGTGGAGGCATTGCGCGCATTGGGCGAACAATTTCAGCTTGATGTGCCAGTTGAAATGGACTTTCCGGCGAATGATGTGAATTTGACTCAAGATCAGTCGCTGGCTTTGTATCGGATTGCCCAAGAGTCGCTGACCAATATCCGAAAGTATGCGAAGGCCACCCAGGTGAGACTGGGCTTGTCTGAGGGGGATGGGAAGGTGGTCTTGTCCGTGCGTGACAACGGGTGTGGGTTCGAAACCCAGAATGGGGAAACGCATGGCCATGGCATTGCTGGCATGAAGCATCGCACCCAGATGTTCAATGGCAGTTTAATGCTTCGTTCGGTGCCGGGAAAGGGAACACACATTGAGGTGTGCATTCCCGCTGCGGCGTAGAGGTTCTATCAGCTCACCAGCAAACCGTGTTGGTGGGCATAGGTTGCCAACTCGGCGTTGCTGGACACCATCAGTTTTTCCAGAATGCGTGATCTGTAAGTGCTCACGGTTTTCACGCTGAGGTGCAAGGCCTCGGCAATGGTAGACACGCTATCACCCTTGATCAGCCTCATGAAGACCTGCAGCTCGCGTTCGGAAAGCAGTTCATGCGCGGGCTTGTTGCTTTCGCCCGCCATTTCGCTGGCCAGCAGCTCGGCGGTTTTTCTGGATACGTATCGGCGACCTTGTGCCACTGTGTGTATAGCATTGATCAGGTCGGTGCGGTCGCAGTCTTTGCACAGGTAACCGCTGGCTCCGTTGCGAATCATGGACAGGGCATACCGTTCTTCGGAAAAACTGCTGATGATCAATACCTGGATGTCATCATGGCGTTGTTTGATGGTGCGAAGCAGGTCAATGCCGCTGAGGTCTGGTAAGGACAAATCCAGCAGCAATACATCACAGGGTTGGCTGCGAAGGGCCACTTGGGCTTCCTCGGCAGTACCGGCTTCAAACCCGATGGACATGCCCAGTTCCTCGCTCAACATTTCCTTAAAGCCCGCCCGGACAATGGCGTGGTCGTCAACTATAGCCAATCGAATCATCTGAAGATATTCCTGTTGGGTAACTCGGTTATTCGGAGGCCAGACTATTCCTACAATCAAATCGTCTTTGTCGGACAGATCGAATTTTTGTCTCTCCGTAGTATTGAACGCATGAAACCTGATCAATACATACCTTGATCTTGATTTCTTGTAAGTAGTCAGTTCGATAACTTTAAGGAGTACAACAATGAATAAATTGATCGCTCAAACTTTGATTGCTTCCAGTGTTGCTTTTGCTGCACTTGCACCGGCCCATGCAGCCGACCAAGAGAAAGAGCGCACAAATTCCGTAGGCCAGTATGTGGATGACAGCACCATTACTGCCAAGGTCAAGGCCAAGCATGCCGAAGACAAACTCGTTAGCGCCATGGGCGTTAATGTGGAAACCAAGCAAGGCGTGGTAATTTTGTCAGGCAAAGCGAAGTCTGCTGACGAAAAGCAGCGCGCTGAGCAGTTGGCTCGTCAGGTTGAAGGTGTCAAAAGCATCAGCAACAAAATTGATGTGGCTCCGGCCTCTTGATATTTGATTGCTTGACTTGAACCAGAGACCCCGTCACGCAGCAGCGTGACGGGGTTTTAGGACAAATGCCGTGAACCAAGATACCAATCACCACGACACCTTGAAAATTTTGCTGGTCGAGGATTCTGCTGATTTGCAGGCTTTGTTACGGGCCATGCTCAGTGAGATACCCGACGTAGAGGTGATCGCCATTGTGGACGGAGAGGCGGAAGCGGTCCGGTTTGTGGAATCCGCCGGTGCTGATTTGGCCATTGTTGACCTGGAACTTCAGGAAGGTTCAGGCCTGGGTTTTTTGAAAAAAACAGACCAGGTGTTGACCACAGGTGGCTTGAAGGTGGTTGTATTTTCCAATTATTCGAATCTGGTGATCAGGCACCGCTGTTTAAGCCTCGGTGCTCATGCTTTTTTTGACAAGTCATTTCAAATTGATGAGCTGCTCAGCTATGTGCAGCAAGAGGCTTCCTCCAGAACATAGAGATAAAGCTTTCCCAGTTTATTCTGGTCAGAAAGCCGAGCCCCGCTATCGTTGCGAGGGCCCGGACTTCGACAATCTCACTGCAAACTTGACGTGGTTTCACCAATGGTGTTTTCCTGCAGATATTGCAGGGCTTCATTGACCTGATCAATCAACACCAGTACAAGGTGGTCGGCTGCGGTTTGATCAAGCGCCATTTGTATGGCCTTGAATTCACCCCGCACTTCAACCACCTTCGGTTGTTTGATTGAAGCAGATTGAGAGATACCCTGTTGCAGTAGTTGCAGGGTTTCACCATCAGGTCGGCCGCGCTGGCAGGCGTCTTCATACAAAATGATGTCGTCAAAGAAGCTGCCAACCAATCGCCCTTGTTCGACAATGTCCTGATCCCGTCGATCACCTGCCGCACTGATGACGACTGTGCGTTTCACAGCTGGAATGTTTTTCAGGGTATTGACCAGTGTGGACACGGCGTCTGGATTGTGTCCGTAGTCGGCAATGACGGAGCCGCCCTTGTGCTTGAAGAAGTTGAAGCGTCCAGGGACGGTGTCAGGGGTGGATTGGAAGCTGCCAAGTGCTGCCAAGATGGTAGCAAATGGCACATTCAAGCCCAGTGCTGCCGCAACCGCACACATGACGTTTTGCACCTGGAAAGTGAATAGCCCGTTGTTGGTCAGGGGCACTTCCATCAGGTCAATCGTTTTTTCCATGCCGTCGTAGCTGATGTTGATTACCCGTCCATCGTGAACAATCACGGGTCGACCTTTCGCCTTGTGAGCAGCAACAACGGGGTTGTCAGGATTGCTGGTAAAAAACAGCACACGCCCAGGGGTCAGCTTGGCCATGCCGGCTGCATGCTTGTCGTCCGCATTCAAGACAGCCAGCCCATTGGGTGCCACGTTTTGTACCAACACGCTTTTCAGCAAGGCGAGGTCTTCCACGCTGTCGATGAAGTTCAAACCAAGGTGGTCGCCTTCGCCGATGTTGGTGACAATGCCCACGTCGCACATGTCGAATCCAAGGCCTTCACGCAACATGCCGCCACGAGCACATTCCAGCACCGCTGCATCCGTTTCTGGATGCACCAGGACCTTGTGCGCGCTTTTCGGGCCGCTGCAATCGCCTGTGTCAATCAAATGACCATTGACCACTACGCCTTCAGTGCCGGTGAATCCCACACGCAGGTTGTTGTATCGAAGAATCTGTTCAATCAGACGCACCGTGGTGGTTTTGCCATTGGTGCCAGTAACCGCCACCACAGGAATGCGGCCATTTTCATCTTTTTTGAACATCAGGTCGATGACGGCTGCACCCACATCTCGGCCTTTGCCGATGGAGGGTTCCAGGTGCATGCGCAAACCTGGTGCTGCATTCAATTCCACAATACCGCCACCTTGGGCTTCCAGGGATTCGTCCACACGCTCGCAGACCACGTCCACACCGCACACTTCGATGCCGATTTGCTGTGCGGCTTGAATGACCATTTCCGCAAGGGCAGGGTGCACATTGTCAGTCACATCGGTTGCGCTGCCGCCAGTGCTCAGGTTCGCATTGTTACGAAGTACCACGCGCACACCCTGGTCGGGTACTGAGTCTGCGGTGAAGCCCTGCTTTTTGATGCGGGCAATCGCGATCTCATCAACGCGCAATTTGCTCAGCGCACTGCCATGTCCTTCGCCGCGCAAGGGGTTGCGGTTCTCGATTTCGACCAGCTCAGTGATGGTGTGTACACCGTCGCCAACCACGGAAGGCGGTTCACGGCGGGCAGCGGCAACCAGTTTGTCACCCACTACCAGGAAGCGGTAATCGTGGCCAGGAATGAATTCCTCAACAATGGGCACGCCACTTCCGTACTTCTTGGCTGCATCGAAGGCCACCTTCAGGTGTTCTTCATCCACAATATTGACGGTGACGCCCTTGCCTTGGTTGCCGTCGCTGGGTTTGATCACCACGCCTTTTTTAGTGGTTTCGGTCAGCTCGCGAAAGGCCTGCACCGCTTCTTCAAATGTCTTAACCAGCTTGCCTTTCGGGGTGGGAATACCAGCCGCGGACAAAATGGCTTTGGTCAGGTCTTTGTCTTGCGCGATCTCTTCAGAGATGGCGCAGGTGGTGTCTGTTTCAGCGGCTTGAATGCGCCTTGCTTTGGAACCCCAACCCAGTTGAACCAGGCTGCCTTGGGTCAACCTGCGGATCGGAATGCCGCGGCGAATGGCTGCGTTGACAATGGAGCCGGTGCTGGGGCCCAGTTTGCAGTCTTCATAAATCTCCTTGAGCCGCTCTATCGACGCCTTGGCATCGAAGTCCTGACCGGCAAGGGCCGCCAAAATCAACTGGTGGGCCTCTTCAAATGCGGCGCGCGCCAGATCTTCTTCTTCGTACTGCACGACCACGCGGAAATAGCCAGAGGTGATGTTGTCCGAGACATGTGCAAACGTGACTTGTGAACCCGCTTCCACTTGGAAACGCAATGCCGCACGACTGAGAATGTGTGCAAGGGCAATATTGTTCTGCTCGAAACCGGTTGCTCTTAGGGATCCGATGCCGGGCAGGGCGCTTCGAACACGCATTTCAATGTTTGCAAATCGGTCGTAGATGCGTTCGTTTTCCTCACAAAACACCAGTGCTTCCATGCTGGTGTTCTTGCTCCACAAGTTTGGGCCGCGCAGGGCGCGAATGCGTTCAATATTCATTGTTCTGTTACCTTGTTAGTGCGTCGCGGCATGGTTTTAATAGCGCTGTCGAATGTCTGCGCGAAGCAGGTCATGGGGTACATCCATGGCCCAGCTGGTGGCGGCCAGCGCCAGGGCTTTGATCAGGTTGCTGGTGGGCTGCTTCAATTCAATGGCTGTTCGAGATTCCGCTTCGGCGCGCGTGCCCAAAAAGCGGATGCTGTTCGTGTCGCACACTACGGCCATGCCGCCGTTATTGACATGCTCATCGACCACCGGATTGTCGGCGGTGCTGCTGATCCAGATCACCTTGCCGTCGCAGAGATCTTTCAATGGCAGCAGGTTGACCTCATCGGCATTGATGACAGCGTGTCCGCTGGCCAATACCAGATCTATCACCGTGCGCATGACGTTGAAGTGTTGTTCGCGGGTCAGAATGTCCCACTCATCCAGGCCTTCAATGGACCCTACACTGGTAATGACTGCCAGGCTGGATCGGTCAAATGGCAGCCCTTGAGACAGAATGGTGCTGGCCTTGACCTGCATGACCAGCGTGTCCAGGTTTTTATTGATCAGGCAGTTTCTTCCTGCCTGCCAATTGGCTGAAGGTGTGATGGTGATCACCCGACCATTCATCACCAAGCCCTCATCACAGGCCAGCCCAACCCGGTGGCCTTGATCTTCCAGAATTTCTGTCAGTTCAGGGCCAAATCCATCAATTTCTGGTCCGCCTGAATAGGAGATGGTGGGAATACGCCCATTGGCCTCGCCCGGAAACAGGGATTCCACAATGGGCTTGCCCACGTTGCGCGGCTTGCCTTTGGCGGGCTTGATGTGCATCAACAACCCGGGGCCGGCATTCACTTCCACAACGGCCAGTGACTGGCCTTTGGGCGCTTGGTCAATGTGTTCACAGACCAGGTCGATTCCTGCAACATCAAGGCCAACAACCCGTGCGGCCATGCTGCACAGCCGTGCTATTTCAGGGTGAATCAGGTCCGTGACATCTTCAGAAGCATTGCTGTTGCGTTCAATCAGTACTTTTACGTCTTGGCCAATAATTGACGATGCGTTGTAACCCTGGCGTTGCACTTCAAGAAAAACCGCCGGATTTTTTTCAACATTGACCGGGCGCAGTGGGAAAATTTCAGATTCACCACGGCGTGGGTCGGTATTGATTTGTTGGTTGCACAGTTCCTGCAAGCTCGATTTTCCATCGCCGATGACGTACACCAGTTCACCGCGTGACACTGCCGCCACCTGGTAGTTGACCACCAGGACACGGTGTTCGACACCACGAATGAATTTCTCGACGATTACGCCGGTGTAACTTTCTTTGTCGGCCAGTGGCCAAGCTGTTTTAACGTCCTCTTCCTTGCTGAGTTCAAGCGACACGCCACGGCCCCAATTGCCGTCTACCGGCTTCACCACCACGGGCAAGCCGATGTCCTTGGCAATTTCCCAGGCGTGTTCAGGGCTTTTGGCCATTTCGCCTTCAGGTACAGGCACCCCACACTGGGCCAGCAATTCCTTGCAGAGGTCTTTGTCTGCTGCGATGCCTTCCGCAATGGCTGAGGTTTTTGATGTTTCAGCGGTCCAGATTCGTTGTTGCTTGTTGCAATGCCCCAGTTGCACGAGGTTGCCGTCATTCAGACGAACAATTGGAATTCGCCGCTCATAGGCAGCGTCAAGAATGTGCTGGGTGCTTGGCCCGAGCCCGTGCATGTCGCAATGGTGTTTGATGACTTTCAATTCCGCTTGCAGGTCGTATTCCGTGCCTTCAATTGCAGCGTGCAACAGGCGCACCCCAGCTTCCAGGCAGGCCATGCCCACCATGGGGTCTGGTGTGCGGAACACCATTTTGTAGACGCCTTCCTTGCTGGTCATTCGGGCTTTCCCAAAACCGACCTCCAGGCCTGCCTGTGTGTGCAACTCGATTACGATGTGCTCAAGCATGTGGGCGGCATATGTGCCTTCACGCACGCGGAGCAAAAAACCACCGGGTTCACCAATTCCACACCGGTGGTCAACCAAACCGGGTAGCAAAGCCGTTAAACGCTCGTAAAAACCGGGAAGCAGGTTGGAAGGAAACTGCTCCAATTCCTGGATGTCCACCAACGCTTCGATACAACTTCGATAGGTCCAGATGTTCGGGCCGTCCAGCCACATGGTTCGGAGTACTACAAGGCGTTTTTGCGTCATATGCTGTCTGTCGGCAGTATTAGTTTCTAGGATTGGATTTTCGAACAATGTTAACTCCGTGTCGCTGGAAATAGTGGTGTAACATCAGCGAATTCGCGAACTGAGGGGGTAATCTCATTGAAAATCGTTGGATTTTCGCCGTCTGAAAACGAGGTGCAACACCTTTCACAGGTTTGGGCTACAAATTCGCCAATTCGAGCGGTTTTTGTAGCTGACATGAATACTCGACGTGAGTTTTCCAGAAGCCTTGTAGCCTTTAACGCCGATGAACTAATTGTGGTAGACAGGGACTCGCAGGTGCCTGTATTCAAAGCTGCTTTTTCAGACATCGACAAGATTTCGATGTCCGATCATTCCGGGCTTTCTACGATCGTAGTTCAAACCAGAAATGGGCATGTGTTCCGCTTCTACGCCAGCTTCAGTTTGCACCGCTCGCTCGAAGAGTTTGTGGCCCAGCTTGAAGCTGCATTGCGGGAATTTGAACACGGCTCAGGACATGTTGCGCAAATTCAACACCCGGTGCCGCAATTGCTGGCCGACGAGGACTTGAATGACGCAGGGTTCGATGAGCCCGTGTCCTCGCGTGCACTGCTGCGCCTTTGGCGATTTGCACATCCGTACCGCTGGCGCCTGTTTGTCGGTTTGATCCTGACGCTGTTTTCCACAGCGGCTACCCTGGTTGCACCGTACCTTTCAATGCCACTGATGGACGAGGTGCTGATTCCGTTTCAAAACGGCCAGCCGATGAACACTGAACTGGCAACCTTTTATTTGGGTGGATTACTGATTTCTGCCCTTGTCGCTGCTGGTCTGAGTTGGGCCCGCACCTACTTGCTGGCACTGGTTTCAGAGCGAATTGGATCTGACCTTCGAACTACCACGTTCAATCACTTGATGAGTTTGTCGCTGGATTATTTCAGCGCCAAGCGCACAGGCGATTTGATCGCGCGAGTCAGCGCTGAAACCGATCGCATCAATTTATTCCTCTCATTGCATGCTCTGGATTTCATCACCGACGTGATCATGATTGTGATGACTGCGGTCATTCTGATGAACATTGATTTCGAGCTGGCTTTGCTGACCTTGCTGCCCTTGCCTGTGATCGGTTGGATGATCCACCTGGTGCGTGAAAAGCTGCGCACCGGTTTTGAAAAAGTGGACCGTGTGTGGGGTGAAGTCACCAACATTCTGACGGACACCATTCCCGGTATTCGGGTGGTGAAAGCTTTTGCGCAGGAACGCCGTGAAGCGGACCGGTTTTTGAAAGCCAACACACGCAACCTGGAAGTCAATGATCGCATCAATAAAACCTGGTCGCTGTTTGCGCCAACGGTGAGTCTGTTGACTGAACTGGGTATCCTCGTGATCTGGGCCTCCGGTATCTGGATGATCATGAACAATGACATCACGGTGGGTGTACTGACTGCCTTTTTGGCCTATATCGGTCGCTTCTATACCCGGCTTGATTCCATGAGTCGCATCGTGTCTGTGACCCAAAAAGCGGCTGCTGGCTCCAAGCGGATTTTTGATATTCTCGATTACAAGTCATCGGTTCCCGAAGCAGAAAACCCGGTCAAGATTGAACAACTGCAGGGCGCGCTAGAACTGCGAGATGTGTCTTTCCGCTATGGCAGCAGACAGGTGCTCGACGGTGTGAACCTGAAAGTGAAGCCGGGCGAAATGGTGGGCTTGGTCGGCCACAGTGGTTCTGGCAAATCAACCCTGGTCAATTTGCTGTGCCGTTTTTACGATGTCACTGATGGTTCAGTGCTCGCCGATGGCATCGACATTCGTCAAATTGAAATGTTGACCTACCGTCGCAACATCGGCCTGGTGCTCCAAGAGCCTTACCTGTTTTTCGGCACCATTGCAGAGAATATTGCCTATGGTCGCCCGGATGCAACACGTGCAGAAATTATTGCGGCAGCCCGGCTTGCGCATGCCCATGAGTTTATTCTGCGCTTGCAGCATGGCTACGACTCCCTGGTTGGCGAGCGTGGGCAAAGTTTGTCGGGTGGTGAGCGCCAGCGTATTTCAATTGCGCGTGCGCTGTTGATTGATCCGAAAATCCTGATTCTGGATGAAGCCACCAGCTCGGTGGATTCCCAAACCGAGAAGGAAATTCAGAAGGCCCTGGATAACCTGGTCAAGGGCCGAACCACCATTGCGATTGCGCACCGCTTGTCCACTTTGAGAAAGGCGGATCGGATTGTGGTGATGGACCGAGGCAAGGTGGTGGAAGAAGGTCCACACGATGAACTGCTGGCTGCGAAATCCCATTTTTGGCATTTGCACCAGGCGCAGGAAAAACTGAAACAGGAGCAGGCCCTATATGACTGATTGGCAATTGCGTGAATCGACTCAAGGCAAGCTGGCTTTGTTCAAGGGTGACACCCTCGTGGCAGACCCGGTCATGCCAGTGTTGGCATTTCCGTTTTCAGCACCTCAGGAAAGCATTTCAATCGTGGATGAATACAGCCGTGAAATGGCTTGGCTTGACCGCGTGGAGCAGCTGGACGGTCCATCTCAGGCGGTGTTGAAGGATTACCTGGCTGTGCGGGAATATCGCCCCGTGGTGTCGCGCATTACATCCGTGTCCACGTATTCCACACCCAGCGTGTGGACACTGGAAACCGACAAGGGACCCTGCAAGTTCGAGTTGCCCACCGATGAAAGCATTCGCAGATTGGGCGGCAGCCGCCTGGTGTTGACCCACGCCAATGGCATGCAATTCATTATCGAGGATATGTTTGCACTGGATGCCCGCAGCCGGCAGATTCTTGCCCGGTTCATGGCCTGAACAGGCGGCAAAAAAAACGCCTGTGAACTTCAAGCTCACAGGCGATTCAAGTGTCCTTGTACTACGGACTAGGGGAGAGAGACAAAAAACAAACTACTACTGCATACAACGGCACTGCACATCAATTCTTTAAGCAACTTCCAGCTCGCATTCTTCATTGAAAAAACGGTTCGCGGCACTCTGTTTCGTTTTGCCTGCACGTGAGGGCATGTGGCACAAGCCGCATTCATAATCTTTTACCAGGTCGTAGGTGTGAACCACGAATTGGCCTTCGCAGGTTTTGCAGGGTGTGGAGGTCAGCATGCCGGCATCAAAAAATTTCACCAGGCGCCAGGCGCGGGTCAGTGACAACACTTCCGGAAGACCCAAGGTAGTGATCTGCTCGCGGTACAGCTTGTAGGCTTTCACCAGGCAATCGCCGTCGCCCAAATCCGTGTGTTTGATGCAGGTGGAGTAGAACCCCATGAACAGTGAGCAATGAATGTTGGGTTGCCAGGTCATGAACCAGTCGGTTGAGAATGGCAACATGCCTTTGGGCGGTGACTTGTGTTTGATTTCCTTGTACAGGCGAATCAGTCGTTCACGCGACAATTGGGTTTCACTTTCCAATACTTGCAAGCGGGCGTCGAGCTTAATTAGCTCGGAGGCCAGTTTGATTTGTTCTGCTTCAGTAACCAGTGATTTGATTTTGGACATTTTTTCTCTCCAGCACACCCGCAGGTGCAAGTTTCAGGATTGGATTCAGGCGTTGATCTGGGCGCTACGGCCAGCCATCAAAATGGCAGCGTGCATTCCAGAAATGGCGCGATCTTTTCCGTGGTCGGAGAGAAGTTTCCACACAGCCGGGTCTTCAAACCGGATGCTGCACATGGGCACATTGCTGCCCGCTATACGCAACACCTGGGCTGTAGTCAGCCGTACAAGAAGGTCTGCGGTGTTTTCATCAATGCCCAGGCGAATGATAGCCTCGGCCTTGTCTTCATTGATCAGTTGTTTGGCCAACAGCAGGTAAGACAGGTTGGTTTCGCGAATTTGTTCCAGTAGTTCATTTGCTTTCATTTTGAACATCCTCCTATTCAATTCAAGCAATCTTTTTGAGAGGTTTTCGTCGCTTCCCACAGACAACGAATCCAGTGAATGTATTGTGGTCGAGATGCAAAAAAAACTAAGCCGGCCAATTGCTGTAAACAGGATCAGCAAATGGCTCGAAGCAATGTAAGAAAAAACCAGACAACAGGACTGACAAAGAAGATGATTGATTCATTGATGAACTGGATATGCCGCAAGCTGATAGATTCCAAGTGCAAGCAGATGGGGTTGACCAAACATGCCGCTGATACGGTGGATGGGCGTACCGTGTATTTCAAGGGTGGCCAGGGGCCAGACATGGTGCTGCTTCATGGCTTTGGCGCCAACAAGGAAAACTGGCTGGCGTTGGCCCCACGCCTGATGCGCCATTACACGGTGTGGGTTCCCGACCTGATTGGTTTTGGTGAGTCGGATCGTCCCGCCAACGCGCGATTCCACATTGCCGCGCAGGCTGAACGGGTGGCTCGCTGGCTTGATGGTATTGGCGTGAAAAGCTTCCATGTCATGGGCAACTCGATGGGAGGTTATATGGCGGGTGCGCTGGCAGCCAACTTCCCAAACCGGGTTCTAAGCGCGTGCCTGTTGAACCCCGCAGGGGTCAATGGCGCAGAACACACTGCAATTGGAAAGACTTTCGCAGAAAGCGGAAAAATAATCCTGGCGCCAAGTACTTTTAAGGAATACGAACACATCATCGATTTGTGTTTCAACGGCAAGGCCCCGCCCATGCCAGGTTTCATGCGCAAATACTTCGGCAGGATGTCGATCCAGAACAAGGCTTTGCTGGATCGCGTATTCATGGAGTTTGTGATTCCCGATGCCAATGTCAGCCTTAACGACATGGTGGCCAGTACCCCGGTGCCTTTGATGGTGGTGTGGGGCGATTCAGACCTGTTGGTGCATTCGAACGGCTTGGCTTTGTTGAAACAGGCCCAGCCTGCAATTCACGACCTGATGCTGGAAAATACAGGCCACTGCCCGATGGTGGACAGGGCCTCGCAAGTTTACAAGGCACACTTGGCGTTCATGCCAGCATCTTGAATGGTTGGGCCTGTTCCAGTTCAAGGGCAAGCTCAATCAATCTGAATTCGTAGCCCATTGGGGCTGCGAAATGTACACCGACCGGAATGCCTTCAGCGTTGTGATGCATGGGCAAACTAATTGCGGGTGCGCCTGATACGTTTTGTGCTGCGGTAAATGATGCAAAGTTCACCAAGCGATATCGGGCTTCTTCAAATGGCAAATCAAGTGCCAAGTGGCCCAGTGGTGGGGCAGGGTGGCCCAGTGTCGGGCTTAATAGCACATCCACATTTTCGAAGGCCTGTGCATATTGGGCTTCGAACTGATGAAGCCTGCGCAATGCAAATGGAAACTTCATCAGATTGCGAGTGAAATGGCGCGCCAGCCCGTGGGTCAGTGGTTCCAGCTTCTTGGTGTTCAAGCTTCGATCAACCGCCAATCTGCCCGCATAGGAAATGGATGCGGCCAGCATGCCCCAGTACAACAGGAAGTCATCTGCAAACTGTGCCGGTATCGGAATCTGAATTTCCTGTACTTCGTGACCAAGGCTTTCACACAAGGCCGCTGCCTTGTGAACAGCCTCCACGCAATCGGGGTGGGTTGCATCGCCTGAAATTTTCATTGTGAACAGTCCGATTTTCAGGCGTTTTCGCCCCGGCATGGTGATGTGACCCAAAGGGGGCAAGATGGGGTTTTTATAATGAGCTTCAGCCTGTGCAAAAAATGCTGCCGTGTCACGTACCGTGCGCGTGACCACACCATCGCTGACAATATTGATGGGCAGGCTCTTGGCCATTTCATTCATGGCCAAACGGCCACGGCTGGGCTTTAAACCCACCAGCCCGCAGCAGGCCGCTGGAATTCGTATGGAACCGCCACCGTCATTGGCATGCGCAATTGGCACTACCCCAGCAGCCACCAAGGCTGCTGAACCGCCCGATGAACCACCGGTGCTGTGGCCAATGTGCCAAGGGTTGTGCGCTGGTTCAGCGGAGCTGTATTCCGTGGTGGCGGTCAATCCGAATTCAGGCAGTTTGGTTTTGCCCAGAAAAACCAGCCCGGTGTCCATCAACTGCCGGGCCACCGCGCTGGTGTGGTTTTTGATTTTATTCGGCATGGCTGCTGAACCATGACGTGTTGGCAAACCCTCAAGATCCAGGTTGTCTTTCAAGAAGCTTGGTATGCCTTGAAAGGTTTTGAATTTACCAATCGCCCGATCTTTTTGGTCGAGCCGTTTGGCTTGCCCCAAAGCGTGATTTTCTTGAAGGCATGCCGTGGCGTGCAAAACCGGGTCTACTCTTTCAAGTCTTTTGTATGCGGCTTGCACCAGTTCGGTAGAACTGATGTCACCACATTCAAGCAATTCACCCAGTGCAGTGGCATCGTGCAGGCCCAATGCATCGTTTTTATCAAAGGCATGCAGGCGTGTGTGTTTCGTTCTCATTGTGATTTCTTGTAGGTTGGCTGTCTCTGACTTCAGTCTAAAATGAAACCCTCCGCTTGATGAATGCGTTTGCCTCACATGGTCCGAAAATATCAATCCAACCCGTGCCCCTGTGGCGGTGCCAGTTATGCAACATGCTGTGAACCTTTTCACACAGGCTTGGCATCTGCACCCACAGCCGAAGCTTTGATGAAATCGCGTTACAGCGCTTATGCATTGGGTTTAAGCGACTATGTGCAGACCACCTGGCATGTGTCCACGCGCCCACCGCAGTTGGATTTGTCCCGGGAAAGGGACCAAGGCAAGTGGATTGGTTTGATGGTGAAGCAGCACAGGCCCCAAGGTGACAAAGCAGAGGTTGAATTCGTGGCGCGCTACAAGGCCAAAGTGGGCCCGGCAAGCCGCTTGCATGAGAACAGCCGTTTTGTGTTGGAAGGAGGCAACTGGTTTTATGTCGATGGCGATTTGTTCGACAACTGAAATTTTTTGTTGAAAAGGCCTTGAAATTTTTCAGTTGAGTTCATAAATCAGGATTACGGGAAATGTCTCGGAGAGAGTTTCTCGCAATATGTTTTAAAACTGATTTTTTGCTTCTTTGGAGATTGAATCATGGCAACGATTGACCTAACCCCCCTTTACCGCAGCACCATTGGTTTTGACCGCATGGCCAGCATTCTGGATGCCGCGATGCGCGCCGATACGTCCAGCGGATATCCTCCCTACAACATCGAAGCGCTGGAAGAAAACCGATACCAGATCAGCGTTGCTGTGGCCGGTTTTGATGAACAGGAGCTTGAACTGGAAGTGGAGCGGGGCGTGCTTACCGTGCGTGGACGCAAAGCCGACGAAGAAGGCAAGCAGTACCTGCACAAGGGCATTGCATTTCGCAGTTTCGAGCGCAAATTCAACCTGGCAGACCATGTTCAGGTGGAAGGTGCCAGTTTGAAAAATGGCCTGTTGGTGGTCGAGTTGCTGAAAGTGATTCCTGAACAGATGAAGGCCCGCCGAATTCCGATTGGTGACACCAGCCTGCGCACCATCGAAGCGGAAAACAAGCCACAGGCCGCGGCCTGATACTTATCGGTTGTCATTTCACAAAAAAAGCAGCCTCGTGCTGCTTTTTTGTGTTTACACTGACGGTTGTTGCGACACCAATCCATTTCATGCCCCACATTTATTGCGTATCTGATCGCGCAATCCAGATTGACTGGGATTCCTGCTCTGTCAGTTCCATAGTGGTTGCCCAGGCACTGCACAAAACCACAGCGGGCATGTCATTGCCCAGGTTTCAGTGTGTTCAGGCCGACAGATCAACCACCCTGTTGTTTGAAAGTGCGGTATTTCCTGAGGTTTTGAACGATCTCAGGAATGGGCTGGTCACATCGCTTTCAAGGAATGAGCAGCAAACCACTGCATTGGCTCCAAATGCCAAACACCATGTACTCAGCGTGCAATATGGCGGTGCAGCAGGCCCTGATCTTGACTGGCTGGCTGCACAAACAGGCCTGAGCACACAAGCCGTGATCGACCTGCACTGCAGCGCGGTTTACACCGTTCAATTTTTAGGTTTTTTGCCCGGGTTTGCTTATTTGAGCGGTTTGCCCAGCGTACTTCAGTTTCCAAGGCGCAGTCAGCCCAGGGCTCGCGTGCCCGCAGGCACACTTGCCATTGGCGCAGAATATTGTGCGGTGTATCCATGGGAAAGTCCGGGTGGCTGGCACCTGATTGGCCATATTGAACAGCGCATGTTTGATCCCACCAAATCAGACGACATTGGCCAGTCCTTTTTTCAGGCTGGTGATGTGGTTCAGTTTACTCGGGCTGACCATGCTTAAGGTGATCAAGGCACAAGGTCAGGGGCTTGTCAGCGACAGTGGGCGTTGGGGGTACCAGCACCAGGGCGTGCCGGTGGGTGGTGTTCTCGATTCATTTTCATACTTAGTTGGCAACCGGGCACTGGGCAACCCGGACAATGCAGCCTGCCTGGAATTGATGGGTCAATTTGTATTCGTGTGCACCCAGCCCGGCAAGGTGTTTCTTGCGAACAGGGGCGCACAGGCCACACTCAACAGCAAGGTTGTTTATTGCGGCCAGGTTTTGTACCTGCAAGAAGGGGATGTGCTGGCCATCAAGCCGCCTCACCTCGGTTTCTGGACTTTGCTGTGCATTCAGGGGGGCATCGATGTACCCATGGTGATGGGCTCGCGAAGTACTTGCCTTGCTGCGGTATTTGGCGGGTTTGAGGGCAGGGCTTTGCAGGCTGGGGATTGCTTGAAGGCTGGTTCAGAATTTCAGCCAGCGGTACGCCAAGGCATTCGACTGGCCATGCCCTTGGCACTGCGAAATGGTGCAGGGGAATTGCCAGTGCGTTGTTTGCCAGGCCCCGAGTTTGAAGCACTCAATCCCGATTCCCTCCGGCTGTTTGAGCAGCAAGCCTACACCCTGGGCCAACAATGCAGCCGGATGGGCTACGCCTTGCAGGCACAACATTCGCCATTGCAACTTTCAGGCTCACTTTCCCTGCGTTCGCATGCCGTGCACCCCGGTATTGTTCAGTTACCGCCCAGAGGCAACCCTGTCGTTCTACTGTGTGAGTCCCAAGTGACCGGAGGTTATCCTCGGCTTGCCGGTGTTTTAGCCAGTGAACTCTGGAAGTTTTCTCAACTTGGACCCGGGCAAAGCGTACACTGGGTTGTGGTGGATGCTGCACAGGCCAAACGCTTGCAGCACCAGCACAATAATGAAATAAGGCGGTACCACCATGTTATTGAATCAAACCGTGGCTAAAGTCATGTGGATTAACGCGGATCTGGGCGAAGGTTTTTCTTGCGACGAAGAATTGTTCAAGCTGATCGATTGGGCCAATATTGCATGCGATGGGCATGCAGGCAATGCAGACAGCATTCGCGTGGCCTGTGAACTTGCAATGGAACACAATGTACAGGTTGGGGCGCACCCCAGTTACCCTGACAGGGCGGGTTTTGGTCGAAAAAAACCGGACATGAAGCCCGAACAGTTGTTGGGAGAATTGAAACGGCAGGTAGATCTGTTTGAAAACATTGCCGCGCAAACGGGTTGCGTGACCGCGCATTTCAAGCCCCATGGCCAGTTGTACAACGACGCTGCATTTCAGGAGGTTGAAAGCAGCCTTCTGATTGAGCTGGCTCAGAATTATCCGCATTTACAACTGCTCGCCCTTGCCCAAAGCCCTCAGGTGGCCAAGTCTCGCGCAGCTGGCCTTGTGGTGGTCGAAGAGGCTTTTCCAGACCGGGGCTACATGCCCAATGGTGCCTTGGCCCCCCGAGGGCTTGAAGGGGCCATGCTGGACAATCCTGAAGCCGTGAAGGCCCAGGCGGTGTCGTTGATACGGCGCGGTCCCTTGGTCTGCGTGGATGGGTCAAGCAGGGTGGTAAAGGCACAAACCCTGTGTGTTCATGGCGATACACCCCAAGCACTGGCCAACGCACAGCTTGTTCGGGAAGCCTTGATCGAGCAGGATCAGGACACGTTCAGCGGAGCCGATTAAGGCTAAGAATCAAGTCCACACATTAAGCCCTGCAGATCAGGCTGAGGTCTTCGGCACAAACCGCACATTCAATGGCTCGAACCCATGTTTGGCGCGCGCCTGGTTGCAACGTGGGTTCAATTCCCCTTGCGCATCAAACACATCGTATTCACGGCAGGGCGAAGGGCGGTTTTCATACACGGTACAGGTCACTGATTCACCCAGATTTCCTGCCAGCGCAATGCAGCGCGGCTTGCTTTGCGAGCTGCCTTTCATGCAGCTGCGGTAAAGGTTCATTTGCTCGGTCAGTTCAACCGGCACAAATCCGCCTTCTGCTGCGGTGGTTTCACCCCAGTAAAAGCTGATACGGAATGTTGAGCAGCACACGCCGCAACTCTGGCACAAGGCTTCTACGCCCGCACCATCGGTAATCAGGGTGGGTGGGTTTGACTGCATTTTGACCTCAGACATAACAGCCATGGGGAAGATGCGCGAATATATTCTGAGCGCACCGTCAAATCAAGCACTATTTTCGAAACGCCAGGATGCCAATAAAAAGTATTTTGTAAGGCGCAGGGCCTACAATAGGGAAAACCATTATAAAAACCATTGACGCCAAGGAAATGGAGAGACTGTGAACCGACCGAACACCGCCCCTATGGTGGATTGGGGGCAACACGCACCCGATGCAACCCAAGCCACGACCACACCGTCGGGCCAAATACTGGATTACATCAAGCAACGGTTGATCAAGCATGCACCTTTCAGCGAAATTCCCTTGAGAGACCTGGATTGTTTACTCAATGGCTGCGCTGAGACCTACTTTGCCCCCAATGAAGTAATTGTTCGGCCTGACGATGGCCCACCCAAATTCCTGTATTACGTCGAAAAGGGCTCAGCCGTAGGCCGAAAAGGCCTGGCAGATTTGTCATCAACAGGCTTTCAGTACGAAGCAGGTGAAATGTTTCCAGTGAATGCCTTTCTCGCCAAGCGCGCTGTAACCGCCACGTACAGTGCCCGCGAAGACACCTTTTGCCTGATGTTCACCTTTGACTCGGTGCAGGCACTCGCCCGCAAAAGTCCGGTGTTTTCCGATTACCTCACGCGGCGCACCATGCAGTTCCTGGACCTGTCCAGAAAGGCCATCCAGGTGGCGTATTCTTCCCAAACCCTGGCTGAACAAACCCTTGAAAAGCCGCTGCGCGACGTGTGTCGGCACGAACCTTTTTCCTGTTCCCCCAATACTCCGCTGAAGCAGGTGCTTGAAGTGATGCACGAACACCGCATCGGCTCCATGATTGTGGTCAATGAGGGTATGCAGGTGGCCGGGATACTGACCCGACAAGACGTGTTGTCCCGGGTGGCCATGGCAGAAAAACCGCTGACCTCGCTGATTTCCGATGTCATGAACACGCCAGTGCACACGCTCGATGAATCCTGTTCTGCTCAAGATGCGGCCTTGCTGATGTCACGGTTCGGTATTCGCCATGTTCCTGTGACCCGGGACGGCAAGCTCAGCGGTATTGTGTCGGAACGGGACATTTTCGCCATGCAGCGTTTGTCCTTGAAACAGATCAGTAGCAATATTCATTCTGCGCAGGATGCCGATATGCTGCGGGCCTGTGCCAACGACATTCGCACGTTCGCCAAAAATCTGTTGGGGCAGGGCATTGCAGCCAAGCAACTGACTGAGCTGATCAGCCACCTGAACGATGTTTTGACTGAACGAATTCTTGAGGTGGTGGGCAACCGGATGGGTATCGATCCTTCCAGCTACTGCTGGCTCAGTTTCGGGTCGGAGGGGCGTTCAGAGCAAACCATTGCGACCGATCAGGACAACGGCCTGTTGTTTGTCAGCGAGCAACCCGAAGTGGATCGCCCCCATTGGCTTGCTTTTGCCAAGGAGGTCAATCAAACCCTTGACCAGTGCGGCTATCCGCTGTGCAAAGGCAACATCATGGCCAGTAACCCGGAGTGTTGCATGACATCTGCAGAGTGGCTGAAAAAATTCGGCAAATGGATCGATGTGGCCACCCCGGAAAACCTGCTGCGTGTGAATATCTTTTTTGACCTTCGTCCACTGGCGGGTAACAAGGAATTGGCCCAACCACTGCGCAATTACATGGTCACCCGCGCCAAGGAATCGACGATTTTCCTGCGGCTGCTGGCTGAAAACATCATGCGTTTTCGCCCACCCCTGAACTGGCACGGCAGCATCGACACCACGGAAATAGAGGATGTACGCACACTGGATTTGAAGCGGCAAGGCACCGCTGTGTTTGTAGATGCAGCCCGTTTTTTCTCGCTGGTATTCGGTATTGACGAAGTAAACACCCGCCGTCGCTTCGAGGCCGTGGCCAAGCGCCTCAGCGTGGAGGAGCAGCGCCGCGACGCTTGGGTCAGCGCATTTGAATTCCTGCAAATGATGCGCCTGCGCATTCAGCTGGACGAAGGGGTGTCAGTACCGAACCTGCCTGACCAACCGAATGTGGTGAACTATGATGTGCTGGATAACATCGACCGCCGCATTCTCAAAGAATGTTTCCGAGTCGGGCGTCGCCTTCAGCAGCGTATTGAATCGGAGCACATGCGTTGAGTTCCACAGCCCCAAGTCAGTTGCTACCTCGCCCGGGTTGGGCGCAGTACATCCAGTACCGGTTGGCTCAGTCGCTGGACTTCTCCCAGCCAAATTCCGATCGGTGGGTGGTTCTCGATGTGGAATCCTCGGGGTTGAACCCCAAGAAAGATCGCCTGATTTCAATCGCGGCTTCCGCCATCGAATTTGACACCATGCGCAGGCCCCGCATTTCCTTGACAGATACTTTTGAGGTGATCATCAAGCAGCCACCTGAAATTGTGGAAATGATCGAATTCGAGGCGATCGACAAAAGCAATATTTTGATTCACGGCATCGGTATTGGCGCTCAGCAAAAAGGCATGAAAGCTGAACAGGCGCTTTCCGAGTTTCTGCGCTATGTGGGTGATTCGCCCTTGATTGCTTTTCACAGCTGGTTTGATGAAATCCTGATCAACAAGGCATTGCGCAAGGTGCTGGGCCGTTCAACCCATCGGCATTGGCTCGACCTTGAACACCTTGCTGCTGTACTTCACAAGGAAAACCACCAACTGCCGCTCGATGTGTGGATGCAGCGCTATGGCATTGAATGTGAGCAGCGTCACCAAGCCGCCGCTGATGTGCTTGCGACAGCCCAGTTACTTTTGAAGTTGTGGCCCATGCTTCAAAAGCGCAAGGCGACGAAATGGAAAGAATTGAAAACCATTGCAAACGGGCTTAAAACCTTGCCAGGCCGGAACATGCCAAGCTGAGTTTATTACGCTGGCAGCAACTGCTGAAGTTTGTTCCTGATTGATTCAGGAATAGGCGTTGGCGAGTTGCTGGCCTTGTTCACAAAAACGTGAACAAAATAGCCTTCTGCACACAAATCACCTTGCGCATTGAACAAGCCCAGTTCATAACGTACGGAACTGTTGCCCAGCTTGCCCACGCGTAAGCCTGCGGTGACAGCTTCAGGATAAGCGAGTGGCTTGAGATATTTGCAATTGCTCTCCACGACAAAACCCACCACATCGCCCTTGTGAATGTCCAGGCCGCCTTCTTCGATCAGGAAGCGGTTCACTACGCTGTCAAAGTAGCTGTAATACACCACATTGTTCACGTGGCCGTAAATGTCGTTGTCATGCCAGCGGGTTTGAACGGTCTGGTGAACAGGGTATTGGGGCAGGGTGCCGATCGGGTTAATTGTTGCGTTGCTCATTGCGTTGCTCGCAGGCGAAAAGTGATTTCTTTAGCAGCTCATTGCTTAATTCAGTGCTTGTTCAGTAAGCCGCCTGGTAAATGGCCAGGGCATCCGATTCGCTGACTTCGCGCGGGTTGTTGCTCAGCAAGCGTGTTTGCAGCATGGCGGCGCTGGCCATCACCGGCAAATCTTTTTCGGAAATACCGACATCCTGAAGGCCCATTGGCAAGCCGGTTGAAGGTGACAGGGTTGCGGTGTAGTCGATAAAGCCTTGAGCCAACTGCGCTGCGGTGTCGCCGGTTTGGCCCAACTTCAGCACCTGTGCCAGTTCTGCATACTGTTGTTCGGCTGCGGGCAGGTTAAATTGCAGCACATGGGGCAATACCAGGGAATTGCTCAAACCGTGCGGCACATGAAATATGCCGCCGATCGGGTAAGCCAGGGCATGCACTGCACCCACCGGTGCGTTTGCAAACGCCTGCCCAGCCATGCAGGAACCCAGCATCATCGCCTGGCGTGCTTCGCGATTCCCAGGTTCTTTGCACACAGTGTGCAGGTTGGCTGCTAACAGACGCAGTGCCTCGCAGGCCAGGAAATCCGCGTAAGGATTTTTCAATCTCTTGCTGGTGTAAGCCTCAATGGCGTGCACCATGGCATCAATGCCGGTGGCTGCTGTGACATGCTGGGGCAGGCTCAAGGTCCAGTCTGCGTCCAACACAGCAAGGTCGCCGTACAACACCGGTGACACCACACCCATTTTTGTATCCACGCCCGTGGTCACAATGGAAATTGGCGTTACTTCGCTGCCTGTGCCGGCAGTGGTGGGAACCAGCACCAGTGGCAGGCGGTCGCTGTGCACATTGCCCACGCCGTACATGGTGTTCAAGGCTTGCTTGCCACGGGCCAGAATGGCGATCAGCTTGGCCACGTCCAGCGTGGAACCTCCGCCTATGGCCACCACTACGTCGGCCTTGAATTCAATGGCCTGGGCGCTGACCCGGTGCACCAGTGCCTCAGGTGGGTCAGGTTCCACGTCGTTGCAGGTGTGCACCGCGTGGCCCGCTGCAGCAAGGTTGTCACAAATGGTTTTGAAGCTGGCAGTGCCCGCAATGAAAGGGTCTACCAGCATGAAAACACGTGCGCTGGTCAAACCGTGTTGCCCAAGCAAGGGCAACAGCAAATCGGCCATGCGCAACGAGCTTCCCGATTCACACACAATGCGGTTCACCGTGCGAAATTCAAATGGGGCCATGCGGGTGTCTCCTCGTAATGCGGTGTTCTGCGCTGTTCTGCGCAGTTTTTTTATTGAGTCGTCAGTTTAGCTTTTTCGCTTGGGTGTCCAGGCCCAAATGGCGCGAACAAAAATCGGTTCTTTGCTTTCGCCATCGGTAATAGTCACCGCCACGTCCACTTCACCCCGTTCCTCGGTCTGCATCATTGTGATCTGTTCCTGCGTCAGCATGGCCTCGGCTTTCATGTCGCCAGTCGCGCGTTTGCGGTAGTCCACCTCCATGCGCTTGATCACGGGAATGGCGTTGGCTGGTACGTTCAAGCCTACCAGTGCACCGGTGGCTGATTCCGCAATCATGATCATGGCGACAGCATGCACGGTGCCAATGTGGTTTTGCACATAAGGGCGGTTCTTGATCACCACGATGGAATGGTTGGGCTCAATCCATTCAAATTTCAATCCGCTGGTCTTGAAGTACTTCACTGCACGCCCAAAAAGCAATGTGAATGCGCGGGTTTTCAAGGGCGTGGGCAGCTTGTCAACCTGCGCATACACCTTCTGCAACATCGATTTTTCAGTCATTTTTCTTCAGCCTTTACAGGGTTACAGCCAGGCGAGTGGCTTGGTTGATCGCACGTTTTGCATCCAGTTCCGCGGCCACAGATGAACCTCCTACCAGGTGCACGGGCACGCCCAGTGCTTCGATGGGTTCAACCAGTTCACGCAGCGGGTCCTGGCCTGCGCACACAATGATGTTGTCTACGTCCAGAATTTCAGGGCCGTTGGCTGACATCACATGCAAGCCACGGTCGTCAATTTTCAGGTACTCCACACCCTGCATGAAATGCACGCGGCGGCTTTTCAAACTGGCCTTGTGTACCCAGCCCGATGTTTTACCCAAACGCTTGCCCAAGGGTTCGTCCTTGCGCTGACACAGCCACACTTCGCGTGCGGGCTTGGGGGGTTCGGCCCGCACACCATCAATGCCACCTGCATTTTTCGGGTCGAAGGTAATGCCCCATTCCTTTTTCCAGCTTTCCAGCTCCAGTGTTGGGGAGGGGTGTGAAAAGTCATGGGTCAGGTATTCCGACACGTCAAAACCAATGCCACCCGCGCCAATCACGGCCACTTTCTGGCCCACTTCCTTCTTGTGCAGCAGCACGTCGATGTAGCTCATCACTTTGGGGTGATCAATGCCTTCAATGCCTGGCGTGCGTGGCTTGATGCCCGTGGCCAGAATCACTTCATCGAATTTTTCCTTTGAAATCAGTTCTGCATTCACCACCGTGTTCAAGCGAATTTCAACATTCTTCAACTCAAGCTGGCGCTTGAAGTAGCTGATGGTTTCATGAAATTCTTCTTTGCCGGGAATCTGCTTGGCCATGTTGAACTGGCCACCAATTTCACCGGCCTTGTCGAACAGGCTCACACTGTGCCCACGGCGCGCAAGCTCGGTTGCTGCCGCCAAGCCTGCAGGGCCTGCACCCACCACCGCAATTTTTTTCTTGCGGGTCAGGGGTTGGTCGACGATTTCAGTTTCATGGCAGGCACGTGGATTAACCAGGCAGGAAGCGCGCTTCAGGCTGAAGGTGTGGTCCAGGCAGGCCTGGTTGCAGGCAATGCACACATTGATTTCATCTGCACGGCCTTCCTTGGCCTTGATTGCAAATTCCGGATCAGCCAGCAGCGGGCGTGCCATGGACACCATGTCGCAGGCTCCGTCAGCCAGCAACTGTTCAGCCACTTCAGGTTTGTTGATGCGGTTGGACGCAATCACAGGGATCTTGATTTCCTTGCGCAGGCGGGCTGTCAGCTCGGCGAATGCTGCGCGGGGCACCGAAGTCACAATGGTAGGGACGCGCGCTTCATGCCAGCCAATGCCTGTGTTGATCATGGTGGCGCCAGCCTTTTCAATTTCGCGGGCGATGTAGCTGACTTCATCCCAGGTGTTGCCGCCTTCCACCAGGTCCAGCAGGGAATGGCGGTAAATGATGATGAATTTTTCGCCTACTGTTTCGCGAATGCGGCGAACTATTTCAACCGACAAACGGGCGCGGTTTTCGACCGAGCCACCCCAGCGGTCTGTACGCTGGTTGGTGCGCTTGCAAATGAACTGGTTCAGGAAATAACCTTCGGAACCCATCACTTCCACACCGTCGTAACCCGCTTCTTGTGCAATTTTTGCCGAGCGTGCGAAAGCTGCGATAGTGCGGCGCAGACCGTAATCGCCAATTTCACGAGGCTTGAAGGGATTGATTGACGACTTGATATTGGACGCCGACACGCTCAAGGGGTGATAGGCATAGCGGCCCGCGTGCAACAACTGCATCACGATCTTGCCGTCGTGCTTGTGCACCGCTTCAGTCACTTTCTTGTGGTGCTTGATGGCGCCACTGCTGCTCAGCTTCGATGCAAAGGGGTACAACCAGCCTTCCAGGTTCGGGGAAAACCCACCCGTGACAATCAATGCAGTGCCACCCTTGGCGCGCGCTTCAAAGTAAGCGGCAAACTTGTCGAAATCCTTGTACTTGTCTTCAAGCCCTGTGTGCATCGAGCCCATCATGATGCGATTGCGCAGGGTCGTAAAACCGAGGTCGAGTGGAGAATTCAAATTGGGAAATGCGTCAGACACGTTACCGTCTCCTTAAAAATCGGTCGTTTTTTGTAATGTATTGACTTATGTTACTTAAAAGTAATTCTTAGTGTTGGAGTCAGCGTTCAAAATAGCACGATCGGTCGGTTTTTTGCGTGTTTATTCGCGAAGAAAGTGCTGCACTGCGACAAGCAGGGGAACCTGCAAGGCCGGGCCTTGTCCTAAACTGGTGTCTTATCCAGCAAGCGTCCATTTCCATGCAGTCAATTCAGTACTGGGTGCGGCAGTCCCGCCGCGCATCGTTTCGCATTTTGTTCGTGGCCTTGGTCCTGGCTGTGGCGGCCATTTCCTCTGTGGGTGTTTTTTCCGCACGCATTGAAGCCGCCTTGGTGCGCGACGCCAGCCAGATGCTGGGGGGCGACCTGGTCATTGAATCCAAGCGCAATGTTGAAGCCGCACCCTGGTTGTCTGTACTGGACAAGCCCGAATACGCGGGCCTGAAACAGGCACAAAGCGTGGTGTTTCCCAGCGTGGTGCCTTCAGAGCGGGTTGATCTGTTGGTCTCCCTGAAAGCGGTCAATGACACGTATCCCTTGCGCGGTCAAATGACAGTGCGCAGTGCCCAAGGGCAAGACGAAAAATTGGCATCCGGCCCGCCCCAAGGCGAGCTGTGGGTGGACCAGGGCGTACTGGGGTCACTCGACATTGAATTGGGCGACAACATCCAGGTGGGGGAAATTACCCGCCCTGTAACCCGTGTCATTCTGGTTGAGCCCGATCGTGGCGGCGGCTTTGTCAACTTTGCGCCCCGCGTCATGATGAACATGGCCGACCTGGACGAATCAAAACTGCTGGGCTTGGGTTCCCGCGCCACTTGGCGAATCTATTTCACCGGCGACAAGCCTGCCGTGGATGGTCTGATCACCGAACTGACGCCCTTGTTGACGCCAGTCGAAGAAATTGAAACCCTTGAAAACGGTCGGCCCGAAGTCAGTGGCACGCTGGAACGCGCGAACGATTTTCTGGCCATGGCCGCTTTGATCGGCACCATGGTGGCTTGCGTGGGGATTGCGCTGGTGGCCCATTTGTTTGCCAAAGAGCAAGCCCGCGAGTTGGCCGTACTCAAAAGTCTGGGCTATACGCCCCGCCATTTACTGCGCATGTGGGCAGTGGGCATGGGCATGTTGACCCTTGGCGCCGGTGTTTTGGGTGTAGCCTTGGGTTGGCTTGCGCACTGGGGTTTGCTTGCCCTGCTGGCCGAATTGGTCGGGGTTGATTTGCCACTGGCTGGTTTGCATTACCTGCCCATGGGCATGTTGTTGTCGGCTTTGTTGCTGCTTGGCTTTGCCGCAGTGCCCACTTGGTACGCACTGCGCGCACCTGCCGTAGCGGTAATCCGCCAGCAAACCCTGAAAAGCAATCGGGGCCAGTTGGTGCTGTCGGTTCTGTTTGGCGTGTTCACCGCCATTGCCGTGTGCTTGTTGATTGTCAAGAACATCACATTGGCCTTGCTGTTGTTTGCAGGCTTCGTGGGCACCTCACTGGTGTTTGCCTTGCTGTTCTGGGGCTTGCTGAAGTCGCTCGCTGCGCTGGGGCATGGCAGATCAAGGGGCAGCAACATCGCCGTGTTTCAAAGCATGTCCAGGCGTTCTGGCACCCTTGTGTTGCAAGGTGTCAGCCTTGCACTGGGTTTGGCAGCCCTGCTGATGCTGGCTGTTGTGCAGGGCGATCTGATTGATCGCTGGCAAGAAGCCGTGCCCGACAACGCACCCAACCGCTTTGTGTTCAATATTCAGCCCGACCAGGTTGATGGCGTTCAGCAAACCCTGAACACAGCCAGCCAAAACCCGGTCAACCTTTACCCCATGGTGCGGGGGCGTTTAAGCGCCATCAACGGCCAAACCATTACGGCCGATACCTTTCAGGATGAACGGGCACGTAACACGGTCGAACGGGAACTGAACCTGAGTTTCACTGACACCTTGCCCACGCACAACACGGTGACTGAAGGGGGTTGGTTTGACGCAGCAACCCCAAAAGCAGAGGTCTCGGTTGAAGACGGTGTGGCGAAACGCCTCGGTATTGGCCTGGGCGACCAACTCACCTTTGACATTGCTGGCACCCCCCTAACTGCTGAAATCACCAGCATCCGTGAATTGCGCTGGGATTCCATGGAAGTCAACTTCTTCATGATTTTCCCAACCCAGGTTTTGTCGAGCTATCCGCAAACCTGGATCACTTCAGTCAGCCTGCAAGGCGACAAGGCCACACCGGTATCGCGCGAACTGGTTCGCCAATATCCCAACCTAACGGTGCTGGACACGGAACTGGTCATCACCCAACTGCGAAAGATTCTGGGCCAGGTGGGGCAGGCGGTGCAATTTGTGTTCATGTTTACCGTGATGGCGGGTGGCTTGGTGGTGGTCGCCTGTGTCATGACAGGCGCGCGTGCACGCACCCGCGAAGCGGCCATTTATCGCGCCATGGGGGCGTCCACCTCACAACTGCTGCGTGCAGCCTGGCTAGAACTGTCCGTGCTGGGGGCACTGGCTGGTTTGGTGGCTGCCATTGCAGCACAGGGCTTGGGGTGGGGTGTGGCGCACTTCGTGTTTGAATTTGAGTACATGCTGTCGCCGCTGCACATTGTTGCGGGTGTATTGGCAGGTGCTGCGGTGTCGGTGTTGTTTGGTGCCTGGTCGGTTAACAGCGTGTGCCGCGCACCGGTTTTGCAAACCCTTCGGCAGGTGGGTGTTTAACTCCCGCTGCTGCACTGGATAGCAATTGGCCCGGCCACTCTTGCAGCTACAATAAGGCTTGTCACTTTCCAGTGCCGCAAGGCTAGCGTTTCCAATGTCCAATTCCACCAACGATGTACCTGGTGATCAACCTGTCGCCCCAATTCTTTACTTCGGCAATACGCCCGATGCGCAGCAGTTGGGTGTTCGCCGGCTGGTTGATCTGTTTTATGATGAAATGGATCAAAATCCGTACTTCGAACGTATTCGAAAACTGCACCCAGGCGACCTTGATCATTCCCGCGACAAGTTTTACCTGTTCCTCTCGGGCTGGCTAGGCGGCCCAGATCTGTATTCACCACAATTTGGTCACCCCCGCCTGCGCATGCGGCACATGCCTTTTCCGATTTCCAGCGAAGACCGCGACCAGTGGCTGCTGTGCATGGTGAATGCCTTGCGTGCGATGGAGCTGCCCGAGAAAGTGATTCAAGGCCTGATGCTGTCCTTCTTTCGCACAGCTGACTTCATGCGCAACAGGCCCGACCCTGAAGGTAGCGCCAAATCTGTCAATCCCATTTCAATCAAGGGCGAATAAGTCATGCAAGCGGGAATGGAAAACGGATTGATGTGGGCGATACCAGCCGTACTGGTCATGCTGTTGGTTGCCCTCGGCATGATGTGGGCTATCCATAGAAAACTCGGCTATTCCAATTCGCAAGAGCAGTTGCAAGAACAGGCACGGTTTCAACAACAGGTGTCGAACAGTCTTGAGCAACTGATTGCCGCGCAGATGCAGCAGCGTTTTGTGTCCGAAGAATTGGCCAAACAACTGCGCCTTGTTAACCAGGACATTGAGACACGACAAAGCAAGCAGGCGGAAGCCATGCAGCAAACATTCGCACAGGCTCGCACCGAAAGCCAGCAAGCCGCGCACGGCTTGCAGCAAGTCATTGTGGGGCAGTTCACACAAGGCAATCAGTTGCAATCTGAAAAGCTCAACCAGTTTTCTGAAACCCTGCACCGCACCAATACACTGATTCAGGACCAACTGACCCAAATTCGCCTGTCAGTTGAACAAAAGCTTAAGGACATTCAAGACGACAACGCCAGCAAACTGGAATTGATGCGAAAAACCGTGGATGAAAAACTTCACGCCACGCTGGAAACCCGCCTGGGTGAATCGTTCAAGCAAGTCAGTGAACGCCTTGAGCAGGTTTACAAGGGGCTGGGGGAAATGCAAACCCTAGCCACAGGCGTGGGCGATTTGAAACGGGTGCTCACAAACGTAAAAACCCGGGGTACTTGGGGTGAAGTGCAGTTGCAGGCGCTGCTTGAGCAAATGCTGACACCCTCCCAGTTCGGCCGGAATATCAAGCCCGTTCCCGGCAGCAGCAACATTGTCGAATTTGCTGTTCGCCTGCCCGGCAAGGAAGAAGACCAGCCTGTGTGGTTGCCCATCGATTCCAAATTCCCCAAAGAACAATACGAACGCTTGCTTGAATGCTTCGACCGGGCCGATGCCGATGGCGTGGCTGCTGCATCCAAGGCGCTGGACATTGCCATTCGTGCTGAAGCCAAAACCATCGCTGAAAAGTACCTTGCACCGCCTTACACCACTGATTTTGGCATCCTGTTTTTGCCGACCGAAGGCCTGTACGCCGAGGTGGTCAAACGCCCTGGCCTTGTCGACGATTTGCAGCGCATACACCGTGTCACAGTGGCTGGCCCAATCACTCTGACCACGCTCCTTAATGCCTTTCAACTGGGGTTTAAAACCTTGGCCCTGGAGAAGCGTTCCAGCGAGGTGTGGACCGTGCTGAGTGCCGTGAAAACCGAATTTGGCAAGTTTGGTGACATACTCGCCAAAACACGCGATACGCTAGAAAAAGCAGCGAAGAACATTGAGGGTGCCGAAGTGCGTTCACGGGCCATGCACCGCAAACTCAAGGGTGTTGACGAATTGCCTGAAAAAGACGCAATGAGCCTTCTCGGTTTGAATGACCCCAAGGCGGAGCCATTTGATGATGACGAACAGCAGCCCACAAATACCTGACCCACTGCCTCGCCTTGCCTTTGTCTCCACAGGCGGAACCATCGCTGGTACAGTGGTGGAGGGGGCCGACCATTGGAAATACGAGTCTGCACAACGCAGCGGGCAAAGCCTGATCATGGGTGTTCCCGGCTTGCTTCGGCGGGCCCAATGGTTTTTTGAGCAACCGTACAGCATTGGCAGTCAGAATCTTGAATTAAGCCACATGCTGCAACTGCGGGCGCTTGTTTTACACCTTCTACACTCCCCGGATGTGGATGGCATATTGCTCACACACGGCACTGACACGATGGAGGACATGCTTTATTTCCTCCACCTCACATTGCCTGCAGGTAGCCTCACCAAACCCGTGCTGTTCACCGGGGCGATGTTGCCTTCGGACCATCCCCAGGCCGATGGGCCCGATAATCTGAATTCCTCCGTTGATCTTCTTTGCCACACCTTGAACAGTCACAAGTTTAACAATCACAAGGCAGAGATTCCGTTTGGCTTGGTGATGCAGGGTCTGTACACGCCCGCCGCAGCGGTCGAGAAAAGAACAACGTCCGGCATGGATGCTTTTGACGGTGCTTTTTCCGTCAAGGCTGACATCAATTGGCCTGTTTCTCTCGATCAACACGAACTGGTCGCAAGGCTTGGAAAGCAAGGTGAGTTTGCAAGTCTGTTCAATACGGACACCACCGCCTTGCCCCTGTTTGAAGCCCTGGAAGTGCCCGTGGTGTTCTGTGTTCCGGGCAATGGGCCTGTCAGGCAGTTGAATGATTTGCTGGGGCGAAAGCCTGCTTCCGTGGTAGTTGCAGCGCCAGGGCATGGAAACATTCCCGATGCCTGTCTTCCGGTATTGCGCAGGCTGATTGTCAATGGGGTGTCTGTGGTGCGAGCCAGCCGCGTTGCTGAAGGTGGTGTGGAGCAGGGTGGAGAATTTGATGCGTTGGATGAATTCCGTGCAGGCGCAACACATCAAGGTTTGCCAGGTGGAAAGCAGGCAGGTGTGTTTTCAGAGGCTGGTCACTTGAGCCTGAGCAAGTGTGTGATGCGCGAAAGGCTGCGGGTGTTAGCCCACAGCCTTTCCATGTAGTGTCAGCGTGGTTTGATGTTCACGCTGATTTCTGCTGACTTTTCAAATCATATTTAACGAATCGATGTGCTCAACGCCAAATTCAGGTTCTTCTTGCCTTGGGCACCCGCAGTACTTTCTGGCAGATTTTGTTCCCGAATAATTTGCCACACGCCTTTGCTTTCTTTCCAGGTCAATATTTTCTTGGACCTTTCCTGGTAGTTCTTCGCACTGTAGTCTTGAATGAAACTGATTTCATATTCATCGGGCTTGTCGAAGCTCGGGATCACTTGCAATTCTGAAATTTCGATGTCGATTTGCTGTGCTCTTGCAATTCGATCACGTCGATTGTTGACCCAGGATTCATAGCTGCCTTCTTCAGGTTTGAATGCGGGTGAGTAAAAAGCGATGTAGCTGTTGACATCCTTGTTCTCCCACGCCTTCGCCCATGAGTTGGTCCGATTGATCAGACTTTTTGAAACTTCAGCCGGGTCACCGAATGACGCCACCTGCTGACCTGTTCCACCTGCTGCGCCACCGGCACCCAGTTGCGCAAGTTCAATTGGTGGCATATCGATTGGAGCCAGTTTGTTTGGCATGTCCTCAGCGTCGACTGATTTCAATGCTTCGTCAAAGCCGATATTGGGCAATTCAAAGTCTTCAAGATTGATCAAGCTGGCTGGGCAACCTTCCGCTTCGGCACCTGAACGGCTTTGCTCTTTGTAGAAAAGCACTTCGCGTTTTGTAGGTTCATCCGCATTGACCAATTCATCGACTGAGAACAGCGTGGTCAGTTGCCCAGTTGCTGCAAGAAGCTTCAATTTGGAAATACTAAGATCCGCTTCAATATTGATCAGTGCGCGCTGTGCCTGAAAGTATTCATTTTCAGCGCTGAGCAGGTCAAGAAGGCTGCGTCGGCCTACTGCAAATTGTTGCTCATAAGCGGCGCGCGCTTTGGAAATGGCTGCAGCCTGTTCACGGAAATAGTTCAGCTTCTTTTGTGAACTGACCACATCGAACAAGGCAGTTTGTGTGGACTGGCGAATTGCCCGGCAAACCACCAGTTTGTCGTCCATGCTGCGCAAGCGCCGCTTGATGGCCGAATTTCTTGACGCGTTATCGGAGCCGCCACGGTACAGGTTGATGGTGGCCAACAAATCAATGGATGAAATTTGACGCTCATCAAATGTGGACAGGTAATTGCTGTACACATCGGTTTTGGCACGCAAATCAATTCGTGGGTGAAAGCCTTCACTTGCAGCCGTCACTTCCTGTTTTGCGCCAATAATCGAGGAATTCGCAGCCTTTAAAAGCGGATGATTGTTCAAGGCAAAGACCAGGCGTTCACGATTTTCTACTTCGAAATTGGCATTCACTACATACTCGCCTGTTTCGTTTACGGGCCAAACCGTGTCAGTGATTCGCTGGTAGTTGGCCATGGAAGAAAAAGTGTTGGCTTTTTCAGTGGCCAGATTGCCCAGTGCCAAGGTGTAGCGGCTGCGGGCCTGTTCCAGATCAGACTGGCGTGTTACGCCACTTTTCACTTTTTCTTCAATCCGGTTCATCAGGTCCTGGTGGTATTTCAGGTTGTTCTCGGCAAGTCGTGTCAAGGCCTGAAAGCGGGACACATCAACATGAGAACTGGACGCTTCAAATGCAACCTGGTTGGCTTTGTTCAGGTAGCGGTAATAACTTTGCATGGCACCTGAATAAGAGGCCAGATAGCGCGCCTGGGATGCAAAACCGTTGTACAGGTTCTGGCGTGCTTCAATGCCGTAGGAGTTCGCATTGTAGGTGCGGGTGTCGGCATCTTCTATTCGGGTCCGCTCGCGCCCCGTTGAACCCCGCGCATCGACTGTGGGCAACAGCGCTCCAAACACCACATTGGCATCTTCCATCTGCGCTTCAAGTGCGTGAACGTCCGCGTCGAGTGCTGGGCTATTTTGAAGCCCTTTGATCACACTTTGCTGCAGCGGGTTGACCGCCTGCGCTGGCGCTGCTTGCGGGTTTTCAGCTGGAGCCGTGCTTTCAACCGGTGAACTGCTTTGAACTTCAGGGATTGCCTGAGGTTGGCCTTGCATCTGTTGTGCCCAGTTCAATGGGGTGTACAGGTAAAACAGGGCAAGCAGGATCGCTGATGGCAAAACTTTAAGCGTGGTGTTTGGCGTGTGTTGTGTGTTCATGTTGACTCGTTTAATTAAAGGCATCAGCAAGCTGCGACGGGCTCTTCAACAGGCGCACAGGCAGCGGACTCGAATTGATTGCCCCCTCCGTAATTTGACGCCCAGGACGATTTGCCTTGAATCAGGTTGTTGATGTGCTCCATTTTGTCGTTCAGGATTTCGTTGACTTTGTCCATCTGCTCGGAGAACAGGTTCTCGCTGTAACTGGTCGACGAATATTCGTAGTCCCTGACATGGTTGCTACCACCGGTGTCGCAATTTTCTTCCACCACAGGGCAGGCGTTTTCAGTGACTTCTTCGCATCCACCCGACGGCTGAGGGCACTCGGCGGGCTTCACATTCATGTAGACATGTGCGGTGTCGCTCATGCAGTTTTCATCACCCATGGTGTAGCTGATTACGTCTTCGCCACAGAAACCTTCATTGGGTGTGTAGTGCAGTTTTCCATCCTTGATTTCAACTTGTCCGTTTTCGGCGCAGGCCTCGGTGATTTCAAGTTCACCGCAGCCCAGATCATTTCTCAGGACATCGATGACAACCGGGCAACCCGTTGTTGTGGTTGCGCAATCATTCACAGCATCTGCTGGCGTGTCACAGCACTCCGCTTCTTCCACTGGGGGGCAGGGTGGTGGCGTGCATTCCTCTTCCTCAACGGGAGGGTCGCAGTCTTCCTGCTCATCCACGGGTGGGCACACGGGTGGAGTGGGGCATTCCTCTTCCTCAACGGGAGGGTCGCAGTCTTCCTGTTCGTCCACGGGTGGGCACACGGATGGAGTGGGGCATTCCTCTTCATCAACAGGCGGCTCGCACACTGGTGGGCAAGGCGGGCAGGTTGGGCATTCAGGTTCGTTGGGGTCGACGGGTGGTTCTTCGTTTTCGTCAACAGGCGGTGGAGGTGGATCTTTGCATTCCACGGCGGCAGGCCCTTCGTTTTCAATCACGCGGACTGTGTCTGTGCCGTTTTGACGGACAACGCTGTCCATACTGGGTAGTGGGTCCTGGCTGACCCTTTCCACCACATAACCATCACCGATTTTGGGCAGATCATCGGGCACATCGGTGTCTTGGGCACCGACGGTGATGTACTTCCGTATAACGTCCTTTTCGGGAGGTGTACCAGCGTCGAATGGAACAATTTCACCGGTGTTGGGTTTGATCAGCCATTCGGTGGGCCCTTCAAGCGGGCGAACCATTTCAGGAGCCGTGATTTGGCCATCCGTGAATGGACCCAGCTGAACCACCACTTCTGTTGCAGGCTTTTTCTTCATGGCTGGGCGGGGCTTTCTGGCCAGACCAAGGGTACTTGGGTCGCAATTCTGGGTGTTTACGACGGGCTTTTCGCTCATACTAATCCTCGTGGTCGATGTCATTGATAAGTGATCGATCCGCGAGTTTGGTTCCAAATTCACCTGTATGCCAAACAGGTGGTTCGGTCAGACAGGAGCCGAGGTAACCCTTAGTAGCTATTGTTCCGTGAACGCCTCCACGGAACCACGCAGGATTGGTTTTGTGAGGTAGGAAAGCACTGTGCGCTTTTCTGTTTCTATGCTGACATTGGCGACCATGCCCGGCATCAGGCGAACTTTCTCATGAACTTCCATTCTTGGCACAGTGACCTTCACGCTGAAGTAAGGGCGGCCAAATTCGTCAATCAGGCTGTCAGCAGAAATGCTTTCTACTGCACCGGTCAGCGCGCCGTAAATGGAATAGTCATAGGCAGTAACACGTATGGTTGCCCGCTGTGATGGCCTAATGAACGCGATGTCTTTTGGGTTGATTCGGGTTTCAAACACCAGCTTTTCGTCGGCAGGCACAATTTCAATCACTTCTTTGCCTGCGGGAACAACAGCGCCGCGTGTGTTGTAAAGGATGCGCTGTACAAGTCCATCGACCGGGGTTTTCAAGGTTGCCTGATTCACCCTGTCGCTTAATTCGATCTGGTTCTGCTCTAGGCTGGCCAGACGGGCCTTGACCTCAGACAGCTCGGTGCGGGCCTCATTGATTTGCTTGAACCGGATTTCTGCAATTTTCTGGCGCGCTTCACGAATGGCCGAATGGAGGCGGTTGGTTTGTGCGCTGGACCCTTCGTAATCTCCTTTCGCTTTGGCTACGTCGCGCTCAAGGCGCATTACTTCAACGGGCGACACCGCGCCACTTTTCAGCAGTGGCCGCATGCTGGTCAGTTCCTGTTCGGAAATTTCAAGATTGCGTTTGGCTGCGGTGGCATTGCTTTGCGCTTCTTCAAGTTCGCGCTGGCGTTGGTCAAGCTGTTGCTCATAAATCTGGGTTTGGGCTGACCATTCCTGCAGCTTGCTTTGCAGCAGCCTGGATTCCTGAAAAAAGAGTTCGGGGTGTTGCTTGATGATTTCATCGGGCAACTTCAATTCAGTGTTGTTGAGTTGCGCGAGCAAACGGGCTTCACGGAATTGAAAGGAGGCATCAATCGCTTCTTTTTCCCGCAGGCTTGAGGAGAAACGTGTGATGTCAATTTGTACCAAGGTGTCTCCGGCTTTGACTTGCTGACCTTCCCGCACCATCACCTCGGTGATCACGCCACCATCGACAGCCTGTATCACCTGTAAACGTTGAGAGGGAACGACCCGGGCTTCGCCATGTGCAGCCTGTGGCACTGTAGCGATCGCAGACCAGGCCAACAGGGCCAGCATGGTGAATGCACACAAATGCACCAGCCTTTTGGTGAGTTGCTGTTGCTCGGCCCAAAGGCGGGACTGGCTCAAGGGTGCTTCTTCGGGCATGCCGTTGTTGCCGGACTCCGTGTTTGCTTTGCCATTGAACCAGTTCCACCAACGCTTGAAAGTAGAACTCATTTTCATTGTATTGCCCCCGGTTGTTGGTCACGTTGTTTGGCCAGCGCGTTTGCCTGGTGAAGTACCTTGGCCTTTTCACCTTGCGTATCAATTTGGCTGTTGTTCATCAATACCAGTGAGTTGGCGCAGCCCAGCAGATTCAGTTTGTGGGTGGTGAATACGAGGATCTGCCGGCTGTTGAGCTGTTGCAGGTACTGGATCAGGCGTGTTTCCATGTGCTGATCAAGGCACACGGTGGGTTCGTCGAGCAGCACAAGCTCGGGTTGCCCGACCAGCGCGCGGCACAGCGAAATGCTTTGTTTCTGGCCAGAGGACAGGTTATTGCCCTGATTCTCAATGCGCATGTGAATGCCATCTGGGTGTTGTTCAACCCAGTTCTTGAGCCCCAATGCATCCAGTATTGCCCAACAGGCGTTCGTGTCTATGTGGGGTCGGTTGAACCGGATGTTCTCAAGCAGCGTGCCGCGAATCAGCGACGGTGGTTGTGTGGCATAGCCAATCTTGCTGTTGTATTCATCGGGGTGGTAATGGTCGATCGCCAGGTGATTGACGGCAAGGTGGCCTGCATCGCAAGCGAGCTGACGGGCCAGCAGTTTCAGCACCGAGGTTTTACCAGAGCCTGTGGGGCCGATGATCCCTACGCGGTCGCCCGGTTTCAATTCCAGTGTGATGTGCCGAAGTATAAAATGGCCAATCTGCCGGGATTCCGGACTTTGCCCGGGCTTGACCACGCTGGCTGATTCAATACCGATTTGTTCAATGCCTGTGAGCGCTGCCCGGGTTGCCTGGGTTTTGGGTTGCTGCCCCAGAAACTGGTCAAGTTCTTCAAAGCTGGCCTGCGCGGAATGGGTTTGAACAAGATGCCCCTGAAGTTTTTGAATGGGTGCAAAACATCGCATGGTGAGCATGGACACGGCGATCAATCCACCCACAGTCAACTGTTTTTCAACGATCAGGTAGACCCCAAGTGCAATGGTGAATACCCAGCTGCCTTGTTGCAAGAGCTGGATTGACTGAGTCACTTTGAACAATTGATCCCTTACAGCATTGCCACCCATGCGGGCCTTCAGTTGCAGGTTGTTCAGTAATTTGCTGTGGGCTTGCTGCACCCCGTGGGCCTGAATGTTGTCAAGACAGGCCAATGAGTCCAGCCACTGGCTTTGTGTTTGCCTGGATTGCTTCATCTGTGCTTGCCCAAGGCAAGACAGACATCGGTGCGAGTGAACAACCAGGAGCAAGGTGAGCAAAATGACGCCACCTGAAACAAGCAGGAACACCGGATGAATCAGCGTGATGACACCTAGAAACAGCACCAGAAAAGGAAGGTCAATCAGGGCCAGCAGGAATACGCCGGTGATCAGCTCACGCAGTTGCTCGAAGGACCGCAAGTGTTGAAGCAGCACACTGGGTTCGGTTTTGTGCACGGGTACATTCAACAGCGATTGAGACAGGTGACTGGTGCATCGGGTGTCAATCGAGGTGGCTGCAAACTCCATCAGACGGTGACGGGCGTGCTTCAGAAAGTGTTCAAAGCCCAAACAAAGTGCCACGCCTGCCAGCAAAGCGGCAAGTGATGCATAAGCCTGATTGGGGATGATGCGGTCATAAACCTGAAGTGAAAACAGTGGGCCTGCAAGGGCCAGGATGTTGATCAACAGCGATGCATACACGACTGGCTTGAAGTTGCCGTTGTCAAACTGCATGGCCTCGCGTAACCATTTGCTGTCACGCAGTTTTCGCCAAAAACTTAAAAGGCTGGCGGGCGGCGCTTCGGATTGAGCAGGAGCAGCTACAGTTTGAGCCCCTTCGAGTTGTATGGCCCAGTGCAATCCGGGGCTTTTATCCTGTGATCCGGTTAATTCCTGAAGACTGCCGGTTTGTCCGTTCAGGCCCATGGCCAGTGTGTAGGGCCCCAGGTGTTTGATTTCTTCTGCGCTAACTTGCTTGAAGGTTTGGTAGGGGACCCTGCATGCGTCCAGGTAGCCTTGAAGCAGGGTCAACTCGGTGTGCTCGTCTGGGGTGAGCAAGGATTCCTGCATTTGCCACTGGCTGGGCAGGAATTCGATGCCGAGTTGTTCCAGCAGATCACGCAATGCGTATTGAAGCGGCTTGATTGGGCGGGGGTCTTGCAGCATGACGGTGGCCTGAATTCGAGAGCGCCCATGGTAGCGCTTGAACCTACCCCTGAAAATCACTCGCTTGGCTCACTCCGCCCAATCAGGGTGTCACCCGATATGCGTAATTACCTCGATTAAATCAAGCCTTCGAATGGAAGTGCCATGACTGTTTCACCGGCCTTCAAGTCACCTTGCGCGTGTTCCAGCACGAGCAGGCAATCGGATTCGGACATGCTGCGCAAAATGCCGGATCCCTGAGAGCCGGTGAGGTGAGCTGTTGGCATGCCGTGTTCCGTGCTGAGTCTTGCGCGTTGATATTCTGTTCGGCCTGGACGCTTTCTCAGGTCTTGTGCCAGCCTTGCGCTGATCATGGGAATGGGCAAGTGGTTGGCGCTGGCCAGTTTGAAGAGGGCGTCACGAACGAAGGCGTAAAAAGTCACCATGACAGCCACAGGGTTGCCAGGCAGGCCGAACAGAAAAGCGGAGTCACCGCTCGTGGCATTGTGAACCTGACCGAATGCCATAGGGCGACCAGGCCGCATGGCAATTTTCCAGAAATTCACGCTGCCCAGTTTTTCCATCACGTCTTTTGTGAAGTCGGCTTCGCCCACCGATACTCCGCCTGAAGTGATGATCACGTCGGCCTGTTCCATGGCCTGTAGCATGGCGTGCTCAAGCGCTTCAGGTGAATCATGCACAACGCCCATGTCAAGAAGTTCGACAAAACGCAGGCGCGTGAGCATGCCGTAAAGTGTGTATCGGTTGCTGTCGTACACGCACCCTTCATCCAGCGGTTGACCCAGCGAGCGCAGTTCGTCGCCGGTGGAAAAAAAGGCGACGCGCAACTTGCGGCGCACCACAATTTCAGCCATTCCAAGCGAGGCAAGCAAACCAAGGTCAGCCGGGCGAAGTAATTTGCCAGCGGGCAGGGCGGTTTTGCCCATGGCCAGGTCTTCACCGGCCAGACGACGGTTGTCACCAGGCGATACGGCACCCGGTGGGAAGCTGATGACATCGCCACTCACCGTGGCATTTTCCTGAATCAACACGGTGTCGCAACCCGCAGGCATCACCGCACCGGTCATGATCCGCACACATTCGCCGGATGCGCAATGCCCATCAAACAGCTTGCCGGCCAGTGCAGTGCCAATCAATTTGAGTGATGTGATGTCGGCGCTTTGAATGCTGCTGCTGTGAAAGGCATAGCCATCCATTGCAGAATTGTCGTGAGCCGGCACATTAATGGGCGACAACACGTTGACGGCCAGTACCTGATCCAGTGCCTCTCGAATGGCCACTGTTCGGGTTCCGGCAATGGGTGTGAGCTGCTCGAGAATGTTTTGCCGGGCCTGGTCTACGGTTTGGAAATCAGTTTGCATATCGTGTCCCCAGTTCAGGCTTTTTGTTCAAGCGCTCTGAGTTCTTCAAGCGTATTGACATTGTGAAAGGCTGACTCGTCGGCGAATTCCACCACGGCATGGGGAATGTTGGCATACCAGGCATCAATTTTCCTGCCGCCTTTGCGCAGAAATTCTTCCATGCTCGGCAGTACGACGGTTCGCATCATGCAAAACACCGGCTGATGAAGCCCCCCTGTGGCGGCCACGCTGAGCATCAATGAAGGGTCCGTCAAGAAAGGCTCGCTCAACTTTGCCACCAGGTCGAGCGGAAACAGTGGTACATCACAGGGCACTGTGACCAAAAAGGGCACTGTGGCTTCGTTCAAGGCGGCTTGCATCCCGGCCAGCGGGCCAGCAAAGTCGGCCTGCTGATCGCAGATCACGGGAATGCCGAAGCCTTCGTAAACGCCAATGTTGCGGTTGGCATTGATCATGGTGCTGCCCACCTGGGATGAAAGGCGCATCAGGGCGTGTAAAGCCAACGGGGCTTGCTTGAAATTGCGAAGGCCTTTGTCAATGCCGCCCATGCGGCTACCCATGCCACCGGCCAAAATCACGGCGGTGATGTCGTCAAGAGAAATGCTCATGCGTACTGTGTGTCATTCAAGGTGTTGAATCGGTGGGCGCCGGTGTAAAGCAGATAGTGTTTGCCTTGGCAGCGGCCCAGCATGGTGATGTTCAGTTTTTGGGCAATCTCGTAGCCCATTTGTGTCAGGCCTGATCTGGAAACCAGCACCGGAATACCCATCTGTGCGCATTTGATGACCATTTCGGAAGTCAAACGCCCAGTGGTGTAGAAAATCTTGTCGTCGCCAGTCATGTTGTGCAGCCACATCTGGCCGGCAATTGCATCTACGGCATTGTGGCGCCCCACGTCTTCCACGAAGAGGAGAATTTCACCCCGGTTGGTTCCGCTGTTGGAGCACAAGGCACAGCCGTGAACAGCGCCCGCCTGTTTGTAGATGGACTCGTGTTTCCTGACCTGGTCCATCACACCGTACAGCACGTCCTGCGACAGGCTGTAAGCGTTGCTCAGTTGGACTTTGTCCAGGTCTTCCATCAGGTCACCAAACACAGTGCCTTGACCACAACCTGAGGTTGTCGTTTTTTTCTCAAGTTTTTTCGCTTTTTCCGTTGTTTCCCAAACGGTTAACCCGGTGTTCTTGAGTGAAGTCGAGGTGACAGCTACGCTTTCTGTTTCCCAGTCCACATGTATTGCAGCAATTTCTGAAGGGTTGTTGACAAGCCTTTGATTTCTCAGCCAACCCAATGCAAGTGCTTCAGGCTGGGCACCCAGAGTCATCAAGGTCAGCAACTCTTTTTTATCAAAATAGAGGGTTAAAGGGTGCTCGCCTGAAATTTGCACTGAGACCAGTTCGCCATGCTCGTTGGTGGCCGTGATTTCCACCGTGCTGGGAATGCTGGCATTGGTGGTTTGAATTGAAGTGGGCATTGCGGGTTCCATTGTGGGTTCTTTAGCCGCCGATGTACGACATTTCAATTCTGTCTTTGGGCTGCGTGGTATTTTCTGTGCGAATTTCGCTGTAGCGGTCACTCCGAACTGCCCACAGGTTGCGTATTGCATCATGCAGGCTTTTTTGAATGTGTTCCACGGGTTCGCCGGAACGAATCAGCGGTTTGAGATCGTGCCCTTTGCTGGCAAAGAGGCAGGTGTAAAGTTTGCCTTCGGTAGACAGGCGGATGCGTGTGCAATCTTTGCAGAAGGCCTGGGTGACCGAGGAAATCACGCCAATTTCTCCGCTGCCGTCGCTGTATTTCCAGCGTTCGGCTACTTCGCCTGTGTAATTGGCATCCAGCATCTGCAATTGCGACAAGCCTTGGGAAATCATGTTGACAATGCGGGCCGAGGGTACCACTTCATCCATTTTCCAGCCGTTGCTGCTGCCCACATCCATGTATTCAATGAAACGCAGAATATGCGGCGTGCCCTTGAAATGCCGGGCCATGGGCAGCACCTGGTCGTCATTCATGCCGCCCTTGACCACCATGTTGACCTTGATCGGACCAAGCCCTGCTTCATAAGCCGCCTCGATGCCGTCCAGCACTTCATCGACAGAAAATTCCACATCATTCATTTGCTTGAACACGGAATCGTCAATCGCATCCAGGCTGACTGTGACCCGGCTCAATCCCGCTTCTTTCAGGATTTTGGCCTTTTTGCGAAGCAGCGTGCCATTGGTGGTCAATGTAATTTCCACCGGTTTGCCGGAGGGTCCGCGAAGGCTGGCCAGTTGTTCAATCAGGATTTCTATGTTTTTCCGCAGCAACGGCTCACCACCTGTGAGGCGTATTTTTTCAACACCCAAGGCCACGAATTGTTTGGCGACCTGTTCAATTTCTTCAAAACTCAGCAGGTCTTTGTGGGGCAGAAATGCGTAGTCCTTGTCGAAAATGGACTTGGGCATGCAGTACACACAACGGAAGTTGCAGCGGTCAGTGACAGAAATCCGCAAGTCGTGAAGCCTGCGATTGAAATGATCTTTTGCGGGTACTTCACTGCTGTGCGGTGCGCTGAAATTCAGGGGAATCACGCGCGAATTGTCCTGGACCAGTTGAATAACTCGGTCTGTCATCGTTCAATCCCTCGCCCCATGGGGGCAAACTCCTATTGTGATACTTGTGCTGTATCTTCTAATCTGATGACCTGAATTGTGCCCTCACTGGCGGGGGCCGGCAACTCGCAGAGGTGTTTTTTGAGTGCAAATTTTTTGGTGCTGGGTGAAGCAGCTTTCAATGTACGAATTGGCAAGGTGGTTCAAAACTCCCGCTGGCAGCCATTCCGCTGGCAAGTGCTGGAGTTGGGGCCGGCGGATTTGCCAATTTCACATGCTCCGGATGAATACGTTCAACTGGTCAAGGCGCAGGTGTATCAGGATGAATTGCAGGGCTATTTCCTGAATCTGGACACCGACACACCTTTTCTTTTCATGTGTGTGCGATATCCAGATGAGAACAAGGCCCTGATGCCTACCGTATTCGACGTCACCTTCAGTTATGACGAAGCGGCCCGGTGGATGGATTCCAATGAGGAAGTGCAAACATTGCCTTTGCCGGCCCCTGTGGCCAGTTGGTTGGCTGAACTGGTGCAAGCCAGGTATCAACCGGAGCCAAAGCAGCGTCGACGTCCCCAGTCATTCGTGAAACCCGCCAATCGGGGTTGATTCAGTGATGTGCAGTAAAGGACGAGATACACATGAGTGACAGTTTTTTAAGTCGGTGGTCCCGGCGCAAAATCGAAGTTCGGAACCTGGAGAAGGAGGGACTGCTCCCGGTTCAGGCAGCAGAGTCTTCCCTGGCACAAGTACCTGCACCGCTTTCCGTTGGCAATGTGCCTGAGAATCCCGCGGCGACGGTTGCCCCAGTTCAATCTGCATCCCCTGAAGTTGCTCTGCCTACCGAGGCGGATTTGAAGCTGGTGGAGCAGGGCGGTGACATCAAGGCATTCTTGATGGACAAGGTGGCGCCGGAGCTTAAGAACAAGGCGTTCAAGGCCTTGTTTTCGCGACCTGAATTCAATGTGATGGATGGCCTAGATATTTATATCGATGATTACAACAAGTTCATCCCTTTGAGCCAGGAAGACATCGGAAAAATGACTTTGTCCAAGCAGTTGTTGAGTCGACCTGATCTGGACATGATCAAACCGGATGTATTGATGGATTTACCACCCAGTGTGGGCGACGAAACCCAGGATCTTTCGGACGTTCAACTTGAAGGCGCTGAACCGGATGAATCGTCTGAAAACCTGCATCCAGCACATCCAGCTTCAGAAAACCATGAAACAGTCAGGGTTATCCCTGATGCGTTGCAAGATATTGATTCTAATAATATTGATACAAATCGATCGTTTGAAAAGCCAGGTGATTTTTCGGCTTGACTGGTACTTTTTGTCCCACCCCTCAAACAGTTTGATACAGACAAAATGAACCACCTTGTGGGGGCGGTTCAAATGCTGTTTTTCTAGTGCATTGATTACACGGGAAAAATATTCAAACCGCCTTCTGGCACAAGTTTTGCAAATAATTGCCAAATAACCAAAACAGAAGTATTAGAAATGACCAACTCGGATGTGTTTGTGTGTGGTTGCCAGGGAAGTGGCGAGACAGTCGACAAAGCGTTGCAAAACGTGAGTGTTGACGGTATTCGTTTTGTGTCTGCACAACGCGCTTGTCGCGATGGAATCACCCAAGTGCTGGACGCAAAAAATCAGACAAGTGGCGCGCGCTGTTTCGTGGGTTGCACCCAGGAACAGGCTGTTTTTGAGTCTGTCGCGCAAAGTGGTGCTGTTCAAAACATCGAATTTGTGAATTTGCGGGGTTTGCTCCGCGGGCAGCCTTCATCACAAACTTCCCCGGAGGCGGCGGCCACTGTGGCGGCACTGGCCGCGTACGAATCGGATTTCCGTGTTGAACCCGTGCCTGCTGTGTTGTTCTCATCCAAGGGCCGTGTGGCCATGGTGGTGAACAACGACAAGCAGTTGCAACATGCGCAGACCCTTTCCAACAACCTGACCGTTGATTTGTTGGTTAAAGACCCGTCCGCGTTGGTGTTGCCAGCCAAGCGCAACCTGAATGTCATGGCCTTGTCAGTGGACTCTGTAAGCGGTTACCTGGGTGCATTCACCCTGAGTACCCGCAAAAGCAATCCTGTTGACATGGAACTGTGCACCCGTTGTGGCGCTTGCGTGGATGCCTGTCCTACACAATCAATTTCCAAAGATTCCTTCACGATCGACCTGAACAGCTGCGACAAAACTGGCGCCTGTATCAAGGCTTGCGGCGAGTTCAAGGCCATTTCATTTTCAGACCTGAATTCGCTTGAAGAACGCCAATACGACATGGTGATTGATTGCACCATGCCCGGCCTGTTTTCCGACCGCCAGGCCCCCTTGGGCTATTGGCATGTGGGTGACAGCGAACAGTTGTTGCTGGAAGCCATGCTGGACGCCGTTCAAACCGTGGGGGAATTCGAGAAGCCCAAGTTTTTTGAATACAAGTCCAGCATCTGTGCACACAGCCGTTCAAACAAGACCGGATGCAACAGCTGTATCGATGCCTGCAGCACAAAGGCGATCAAATCTGCTGGTGAAAAAATTGAAGTCAATCCTCACTTGTGTCTGGGCTGCGGCGCATGTACTACCGTGTGCCCAACCGGTGCGATCCAGTTCGCTTTGAGCCCGGCGACCGTGCAAGGTCGCTCGATCAAGTCAGCCATCAAGGCATTTCGGTCCAATGGTGGCAAGAAGCTTGAGCTGGTGTTTCACGGCCCCGACCTGGACCACAACTGGCTGGAAACTTCGAAAAAAACCAACAGACCTGCCTTGGCAAAATCGCCTGTTTCTGATTTCAGCTTACTGCCCATTGAACTGAACCACAGCGCAAGTATCGGGCCTGATCTTTGGCTGTCTGCATTGGCTTTCGGCGCAGACCGCATCACGGTGCTGCAGTCGGCCGTTGAATCCAGCCACTACGGAGAGCCGTTGGGTGCGCACGCAGGTTGGGTGAATGAGTTGCTCGAAGCCATGGGCTTGCAGCAGCGCATTCGTGTGCTGCACATGGGCGAAACATCACAACTGTTTGAGCCGGTCAGTTTGCCTGCCTTGGGCGTCACGCCGGCCAGTTTTGAATTGTCTTCAAACAAGCGCACCCGCATGGAGTTTGCGGTTGACCATTTGGCAGAACACGCTCAAACCCATGCGAAGCTCAGTTTCGCAGAGCCGATTGCGCTTTCAGCCGCTGCGCCGTTTGGTGCCGTGTTGGTGAACAAGGACAAATGCACTCTGTGCATGAGCTGTACCAGCGCATGCCCGGCATCTGCCCTGATCGACAATCCCGAAAAACCACAACTTCGCTTCATTGAACGCAATTGCGTGCAATGCGGCCTGTGCGTTGAAACCTGTCCTGAAAATGCCATGCAACTGGTGCCCCAATTGTTGTTGGGCCCGGCCGCGCGCGAAAAGCGTGTGCTGAACGAATCGCAGCCATTCCACTGCATCAGCTGTGGCAAGGCTTTTGGTACCAAGCACATGATCGACAACATGTTTGCCAAGTTGAGCCAGCACAGCATGTTTGAACGAAACGCCAACCGCCTGAAGATGTGCGCCGATTGCCGCGTGACCGACATGTACAGCGCCAAGGATGAAATGACAATTTTCGAGGTGAAGAAATGACCTTGCAAGCGCAACACGATGAGCAGTTGCTGGCCGGTGAAGACTGGGCGCGTGCCGATTTTTACGGTCTGCTGTCCCAATTGTTTTCAGGCAACGTCACCGATGAATTTCTGGCCCGGTTTCGCGAGATTGACCGTGCATCGCTGGACATCACGACTCCGCTTGGCTTTGAGTTTTCGGAGCTGCTTCGAGTGGTCAGCCAGTTTGACAGCAAACAGGTCAACCAGGAATTTGTCGACAACTTCATCGGCGTAGGTCGTCCTGAAGTGATGCTTTACGGTTCGTATTTCCTTTCCGGTTTTCTGAATGAAAAGCCCCTGGTGGGTTTGCGTGATGACTTGGCCAAATTGGGCCTGACCCGGGATGAAGCGCTGGTCGAGACCGAAGATCACATCGCATTTTTGTGCGAAGTCATGCGCTACCTGATCTTGGCTGATGATCCTCCCGTGCCGTTTGCAGAGCAGCGCGCTTTTTTTCAATCCCATGTGGCGATGTGGTATGACCGCATGTGCGATGACATTGAGGCAGCAGCCAATACCGATTTTTACAAAGCAGTGGGTCGTTTGGCCCGCGTGTTTTTTGATGTTGAAACACAGTCTTTCGATTTTGAAAGTGCCGTTTGATTGGAGATGATGAGATGACCAAGAAAATGATAAGTCAAGACCAGCCAAAGCTAGCAAGACGCCAGTTTCTGGTGGGTGCTGGTGCAGGGGTTGCCGCCGCCGGCGCTGCATTGATAGTCAGCACACAACCAGAAGTGTTGCAGCAAGCTGCCGCTGATGGCGCAGAACAGCAATCGAAAGGCTATCAGCTCTCTGAGCATGTAAAAACCTACTACAGAACCTTGCTGGTGTAATTCGGGGAGACAGGAATGTTAAAGAAGAGAGAAGACACAACAGTGGGCAAGGCGATTCCCAACCACAACCACAGTTTGCTGAACAAGATCGGATCACGCCTGGGTGCCACAATGGACCGCCGTGCATTTCTGAAGCGTTCGGGCATTGGCGTGGGCGCGGGTGCTGTTGCAGGCAGCTTGCCCTTTGGTATGGTCCGCAAGGCCGAAGCCAAGGCTGAGGGTGGTACTGCAGGCGGAAAAATTGAGATCAAGCGTACAATTTGTTCGCATTGCTCAGTAGGCTGTGCCACCGACGCAGTTGTTCAGAATGGCGTTTGGGTTCGTCAGAACCCTGTATTCGACAGCCCGATCAACCTGGGTGCACATTGTGCCAAGGGCGCAGCATTGCGCGAACATGGTCATGGCGAACACCGCCTGAAGTACCCCATGAAGCTGGTTGACGGCAAGTACCAGAAAATCACCTGGGACGAAGCACTGGACGGCATCACCAAGAAGATGTTGGCGCTGCGTGAAGAGAACGGCCCTGATTCGCTGTTTTTCATTGGTTCCTCCAAGCACAGCAACGAGCAGGCTTACCTGCTGCGCAAATGGGTTTCCCTGTGGGGCACCAACAACTGCGACCACCAGGCGCGTATTTGCCATTCCACCACAGTGGCTGGTGTGGCCAACACCTGGGGTTATGGTGCAATGACCAACTCCTACAACGACATGCAAAACACCAAGTGTGCGTTGTACATCGGCTCCAACGCTGCTGAGGCTCACCCTGTATCCATGCTGCACATGTTGCATGCCAAGGAAACAGGCGCGAAGATGATCGTGGTGGACCCACGCTTCACACGCACGGCAGCCCGTGCGGATGAATATGTGCGCATTCGTTCCGGCAGTGACATTCCATTCCTGTTCGGCATGCTCTACCACATTTTCAAAAATGGCTGGGAAGACAAGAAGTACATCAATGACCGTGTCTATGGCATGGACCAGATCAAGGCCGAGGTGATGGCCAACTGGACACCCGACAAGGTCGAAGAGGCTTGTGGCGTGGGCGAAGCCCAGTTGTACAAGGTCACCGAAATGATGGCCAAATCCAAGCCATCGACCATCGTGTGGTGTATGGGTCAAACCCAGCACACTATCGGTAACGCCATTGTTCGTGCCTCCTGCATCTTGCAACTGGCCTTGGGCAACGTCGGTATTTCCGGTGGTGGGACCAACATTTTCCGTGGTCACTGCAACGTTCAAGGCGCCACTGACGTGGGCCCGAACCCGGATTCACTGCCTGGCTACTATGGCGTGGCAGAGGGTTCCTGGAAGCACTGGTGCCGTGTGTGGGGACTGGACTACGAATACGTCAAGAGCCGCTATGCTGAAGGCATGAGCACCAAGGGCGGTATGACAGTCTCGCGCTGGGTAGACGGTGTGCTTGAGAACCCGGAACTGATCGATCAGAAAGCAGGCAACCTGCGTGGTTTGTTCTTCTGGGGGCATGCACCGAACTCGCAAACCCGTGGTCTGGACATGAAAAAAGCCATGGACAAGCTGGATTTGCTGGTCGTGGTCGATCCTTACCCAACCGCAGCAGCAGCCATGGCTGCGATGCCAGGTGACCCTGCAGGTTTGAACCCGAATCGGGAAGTGTATCTGTTGCCAGCTACAACCCAATTTGAATCATCCGGTTCAATCACGGCTTCCAACCGGTCCATTCAGTGGCGTGAGAAGGTGATCGAGCCTTTGTATGACAGCCGCAATGACCACATGATCATGTATCAACTGGCCGAGAAGCTGGGTTACGCAGCAGAGTTGACCAAGAATCTGACCATGGTCAAGGGCAAGGGCGGCATGATGGAACCGGAGATCGAATCCATCTTGCGTGAAATCAACAAAGGCACCTGGACAATCGGTTACACCGGTCAAAGCCCCGAACGCCTGAAGTTGCACATGAAAAACATGCACACCTTCAACGTTCGCACCTTGAAAGCAGAGGGCGGACCTTGTGATGGTGAATATTTCGGTTTGCCATGGCCATGCTACGGCACGCCCGAAATGAAGCATCCCGGTTCTCCCAACCTGTACCAGACCGACAAACACGTGATGGACGGTGGCGGGAACTTCCGCGCCAACTTCGGTGTGGAAAAAGACGGTGTCAGCCTGTTGGCTGAAGACGGATCACACTCACTGGGTGCTGAAATTACAACCGGTTATCCCGAATTCACAGCGGACATGATGAAACAGCTGGGCTGGTGGGACGATTTGACCGAGGCGGAGAAAACCGAAGCCGAAGGCAAGAACTGGAAAACCGACCTGTCAGGTGGTATTCAGCGCGTTGTCATGAAGCATGGTTGCCATCCTTTCGGTAACGCCAAGGCCCGTGCCGTGGTGTGGAACTTCCCTGATCCAATACCCAAGCACCGCGAACCGCTGTACTCGACCAAGCCTGACCTGGTGGCCAAGTACCCAACGCATGACGACAAGGCTGCTTTCTGGCGCTTGCCAACCCTGTACAAATCAGTTCAGGAAAAGAATGCCGACATTGGCAAATCCTTCCCCTTGATCATGACGTCAGGTCGTTTGGTGGAGTACGAAGGTGGTGGTGAAGAAACACGTTCCAACCCCTGGTTGGCTGAATTGCAACAAGACATGTTTGTTGAAATCAACCCCAAGGCAGCGAATGACCGCGGTATCAAACATGGTGATCAGGTTCGCGTGACTACACCGACCGGCGCAAAAATCCAGGTGCAAGCCTTGGTTACCCGCCGAGTGGCTGCAGACACCGTGTTCTTGCCTTTCCACTTCTCAGGACACTGGGAAGGAAAGGACATGATCAGCAGCTACCCCGAAGGCGCCGCACCCATTGTGCGTGGCGAATCCGTCAACACCGCAACCACCTATGGTTACGACGTGGTGACGATGATGCAGGAAACAAAAACAACCGTGTGCCAAATCGAGAAGTTGGCATAAGCACTTGATGCAAAGGAGATAACAAAATGGCACGAATGAAGTTTCTATGTGATGCCGAGCGTTGCATTGAGTGCAATGGCTGCGTCACGGCCTGTAAAAACGAACACGAAGTGGCTTGGGGTATCAACCGCCGCCGCGTCGTGACCATCAACGACGGCGAACCCGGAGAGCGCTCTATCTCCGTGGCTTGCATGCACTGTTCAGACGCGCCTTGCCAGGCCGTGTGTCCAGTGAATTGCTTCTACAAAACCGATGAAGGTGTCGTGTTGCACGACAAGGACCTGTGTATCGGTTGTGGATATTGCTTCTACGCTTGCCCGTTCGGCGCACCACAATTCCCACAGGAAGGTGCATTTGGTCAGCGCGGCAAAATGGACAAGTGCACATTCTGTGCTGGCGGTCCTGAAGAAGACACTTCAGAAGCCGAGTTCGAGAAGTATGGTCGCAACCGCCTGGCTGAAGGCAAGCTGCCACTTTGCGCAGAAATGTGTTCAACCAAGGCCTTGCTGGCTGGTGACGGCGACGTAGTCTCCGACATCTTCCGCAACCGTGTGGTTGTTCGTGGCAAAGGCGCCGAAGTGTGGGGCTGGAGCTCAGCCTATGGTCAGCCAGCGAAGGAGGGCGCGTAATCATGGCGCTTCGCAGCAAGCTGATTTTATCCGGCGCAGTTGCAGGCCTTGTTCTGGTTGCCGGCTGTTCACCCCTGGAAGACGCCAATAACGGCAAGGGTTATGCGGGCAAAGCGGACACCCACGCCTTTGAAACAGGCGGCGGTGAATTCACCGCTGGCGGTTTCAAGGCAGGTGACAAGGAAGGCTGGGCAGACAACCTGAACGTTCGGGCCAAGGCGCAAAACGAGTACGTGCGTACTGGTGATTCGGCAAAGGCCCAATAAGGAGAGTCAATCATGACACATTCAACCATTCGGGCAGCGGCAAAGCCGGGCTTGAACAACGCCCTTGTGGCTTTGTTCACCGCCCTGGTGTTTGCTGTCTGCGCACTGTGGTCGGTCGGGGCCATGGCGCAAGACGCTTCTGAACGCTCACAAGCGCAAGTTCAGAAACAGCAAACCCAGCCCTTGAACAATTCACCGGTTTGGTCAGGTGTTGCTTCAGGTGAGTCCTTCACCACGGTGACCAAAGGCCGTGAAACTGGCGTTTTGATCAACAAAAGCGGTGAAACCTGGCGTGAAATGCGCAACGACTGGATTTCATTCATCGGTGGATGGGCAGTGGCCTTGGTGTTTTTGGCAATTGTCGGGGCTCACTTGGTAAAAGGCCCCGTGAAACTGCCCGAACCACGCACTGGAAAGCTGATCGAGCGCTTTACATCTGCTGAACGCCTTGCCCATTGGACCATGGCTTTCAGTTTCGTAGCACTCGCGTTGACTGGCTTGTTGTTGATGTTTGGCAAGCACGTGCTTGCACCTTGGATGGGGCTCACGCTCAATTCATGGCTCGCTTCCATCAGCATCGTGATCCACAACTTTGTGGGCCCACTTTTCGCGGTCAGCATCATTGTGTTTTTCATCATGTATGTCAAAGACAACATGCCTGAGAAGAACGACATTGAGTGGCTCAAGAAAGGCGGCGGTATTTTCGGTCACGCACCAGCAGGCCGTTTCAACATGGGCGAGAAAATCTGGTTTTGGGGTGGTGTCACGGTACTTGGCCTGGTGGTGTCTACCACCGGCTTGATCCTTGACTTTCCGAACTTCGACCAGCCACGCCTGTTGATGCAGCAATCGCATGTCATTCATGCCAGCGCAGCCTTGTTGTTCATCATCATGTCGATGGGCCACATCTACATTGGTTCAATCGGTATGGAAGGTGCACTTGAAGCCATGCGTGATGGCTATGTGGACGAAACCTGGGCCAAGGCTCACCACGACGCTTGGTACGACGACATCAAATCCGGGAAGATTTCACCTGTTCGTTCAAAAGAAGGTGAAGCGGCCATGGGATCTCAGGTAATGGTTCACTAACGAAACGGTTCAAAACCAATTCGCTTCATGAACTTGAAAGCCCGCTCAGTATTGAGCGGGCTTTTTTCTTTGTTTCAAATATTTGTTGCAAGACTGCAATTGGTGCGAAGCACAAATAATGTGCGCACTAAACATAATCACGCCATTTAAAAGTGCAACATTATTCATTGTCGCAATAGGAGTTGTTGCCAATTATTCTGATCGCAATATGACGTAATCATTATTTAACAATCACATTCAAGTCATTGTATTTAAATAAATAACTATTGTTTTCTGAATTAAAACACTTTGCAGGTATGCATATTGCGTTTAATCAGGACAGAGGCGCTCCTCATGGGAATGCGATGCTTCCTCACTTTTTGTCTTGACGAGTCCCATGTTGGGTACGTGACTGCGGCAAAAAGGTTTCGATTAAGGAATCAGTGTGAATAAAATCAAATTTTTTGCGATTTCTTCAATATTCATCCTGTCCGCTTGCGGTTCCGATGGATCAACTCCAACCAGTGCATCCAGGGTCGGCGCGAGTGGGTTTGTCTCCTCCGATTCACCTGCACCCCCGCTTGAAATTTCCAGCCAGGAACTGGACAGCGCCATGAAATGCAGCGAAGGTTTCGGGCCAGATTCAGGGCGAGCTGTTTTATTGGTGCCAGGTGCTACGCAAACAGTTGAAAGCAACTTCAGCTGGAACTACATACCCGCTTTCGATAAAGCGGGTATTCCATGGTGTGCGGTTGATTTACCCAATAGCAACACAGGTGAATTGCAGGCCTCTTCTGAATACATCACCCACGCCATTCGCAAAATGTTCAACACCACCAAGACGAAAATTGCGATTGTCGGTTTTAGTCAGGGCGGTGTGATGCCTCGCTGGTCACTGAAATTCTTTCCAGACACACGCGACATGGTTGAGGACATGATTGGCATTGCAGCAGCCAACCACGGCTTGATTGAAGCCAACTTGTTGTGTGCCCCACCTGTTGTTGGATGTATCACCTCGTTCACACAAATTGCAGTGGGTGCCAAGTGGATGGATGCATTGAACGCCGGCGGCGAAACATTGGCCGGAATTGACTACACGCAGATTTATACTCGGACCGACGATGTGGCTATACCCAACTTTGATGAGGCCAACGGTGTATCCAGCTTGCGTACAGGGGATGGCAACAAGGTGAACATTGCAACACAGGACATTTGCCTGACCAACACGGCGGACCACTTTTTGGTGGGTTCATCCGATGCCGTGGGCTTCGCGATTGTTTCAGATGCCTTGGCTCATCCTGGTGTCGCCAGTGTCGAACGATTGCAGGCACTCGCCCCTGAGCTGTGCCTGACACCGTTCATGCCGGGCGTGGATCCGCTGATGTTCCCAATCAACTTTGCCACCAAGATGATGAGCACTTTCGCTCAATCAGTGACCTTGCAACCCAAAAGCACAGAAGAGCCAGCACTGCGCTGTTATGCAGGTGGCGAGTGCTGATTGAATAAGTAGCGTAGCACTGACAACACGAAACCGCCTTTCAGCAATGAATGGCGGTTTTTTCATGGTGCATTTGGCGAATGCTCTCCAACACAGCCAAGCCACTGCGCATTGTGTGAAGGCCGCTGACCCCCAACGCAACCTCATCTCGCGGTGACAGATACAGGCCATCAATGAGTGCTTGAATTTCAACCTTGTGAATCAGGTCCAGTTTTTCATGGCGTGAAATGGCTCTGAATGAATCCAGACCATAACCGGTCAATTCACTCAAGTACCTGGCAAATCCGGTGGGTGGGTGATAGTTTTCCAAGGCAGCAACATGGCCCATCACCATCACAGGATGGTGGTGCAAAATCCAGTAATACTGCGCCCCCACCATATTGGCCACTTCACAAGACGGTATTTTGGCCAGCAAATGTTCAGGGTTGCGGCCAGTGGCTGCATAATCTTCGAGCAACCACAGGTCATGGCCCCGTTCTTCTTCGATGTGCTTGACCAAGTATTCAATCAGGTCTGATTTCAAGGCACTTGATGCGGGTAATTTCCTGGCAGCCTGTACTGCGGTTTCCATCAGTGAAACGCCTGCGCGAACTACCATGTTCATCTGTTCCAGGTACGAAGGGTAAATGGAATGGGCATCCGGGCCAGCCCAAAGTTGCTGGGCCTCATGTTGCAGGGCAGGCTGAACCAGTTCCAGCTTGTTGATAAGCCGGGTGAAAGGGGTATTGGTGGGGGTACTCAACTGGGTGTTCAATGCGATTCTCCAAGTTGCGCGACCGCATTGATCAATCGGTCTGTTTCAGGCAGGCTTGGAAATGCCTCCATGACTTTCCAGCACAGATCGCAGTTGTTGATGTACCTCTTCTCCGACAATGCCAGCAAGCGCGGGTGCTTGACCAACTCCCCCAAGCCAACATCGGCGACACATCGCATCAAAGGGTCCGCCTTGAACCTTGCAAGTGCTGTATCCAGCGCCTCCCGATTCTTCACACGCGTTCGGAATCGGTCAGGTCCTTTGCCCATGATCACTTCCTCATTGCAGCAGGAGGTTAGTACCCCGTCGTATCGAATCACCGGTGTTACTGCCAGTGTGCAGCTACCCATGGCCCCAGCCTTTTTTGCTGGGCTCAAGTCGTATACGTCATGTCCCCGCCCATTTCGAAGCGGTGTGATGGCTACAATTTCCGCGTGGGTGTCAGCATTGGTTCCGAAGGCTTGTTCCAGCAAGTGTCGTGTGTGTTCCACCTCCAGGGTCTGCACCACAATCCAGGCACCGGCATCTGCAATCTGCCTGGCCGCTTGAACAAACACGGAAGAGGGCACACCATTTTGATGAAAGGAATCTGTGCTCAAGTACACAGTGCAGCACGATTCAAGTACTGACCTGATCCAAGGTGCAGACTTCAGACTTTTCGCCCAAACACCACTGGTGTAAATCACGATCGATTTGTTACAGGCCGACAGGGCTTCGCAAGCCTTGGTCAGCCCACGCCGTTCAGAAAAAGGCTCTCCGCCAGAAATACCCACGACCTGAATGTCGGGGTCACCACAAATGCCATCAAGCAAGTTGTCGAATAGGCCAAAATCCGTGATCATTGGGCTGTTTGCGCGGGAGTCGACCGAGCAATGGGCACAACCCACCGGGCAGCGGTCTGTAATAAACAACAGAACGGAATTCCCCCGTGTGCGCCGTGCAATCTCAATGTCGTTGTGTTTCATGGCATCAGGCACCCAACAGAACCAGTTCCGCAAAACGCGGGTGACTGTAGCGCTTCGCAAAACCCACTGCGCCCAATTCAAGCTGCAAATCCACCACCGAATCGCCCAGTATTCTTGCGCCCGGTTTCAGCATTTGGGAACTTACGCCCACTTGAATTGCATCCTGTGCACCAAGGTTGATGCAGGTGTCGCAGTAGCCTTTGCAGCCCGTCTTGCCCTGACTGCCGAATTTGGTTTGCAGGTACTCTGGCCCATAGGTTCTCAGTGCAATTTGCATGGCGTTGTCAACGCAACGCGACCGAATGTCCGCCCAGCTGTGAATGCGAATATCCCCAAGCCTTAAATGGCTTGGAACCCGCCCGATCAAATTGTCATTTCCGCAAGCAGCCACTACCCCGTCAAAACCAACCACAGGCCAGGCCGCCATGGTGCAGGGGCTTGCCTCTACAGTCTTTGTGCTTGGTGATGCAGTTTGAATGAAGAAGGTTTTCGCCCTGCCAAACGGTGACAGGGTATTGACCATCATCGGGATGCGCTTGCCAAAGCGCTTTTGAACGAGATTCACCAAATCGTCCAGGTACGGATCGTCTTCTCTTTCGCCAGCGATGTGCAGGCTCAGGTGTTTTCCCTCATCCAATAATTGATTTAAAACAGTAAACACGTTCGAGCGGGGAACTTCACGCTCATGAAATGCGTCCATGCTGACCGAGAAATGATCCACCGCATCGATTGCCGATTTGACCGATTTGGGAATGCCTGGCTTTCGCGCAAAAAAAAGCCCTGACAGCACACTGGACTTGGTGCCCGATGCGCGCGCCTTCAAAGCAAGATTTTTCACCAGTGCAGGTCGAAGCAGGGCTTCACCACCCGACATGGCCATGAATTCCGGGTGAGAAGCTTCAGTAAATGTGTCAACAAACCGATTGAACAATTCGGGTCGGCTTTGCTCGCTTTGCATGGTCGAGCTTGTTGAACAATGGGCACAGCTTAGGGGGCAACGCCGTGTAATGCCGACTGAAACTCCGGCGGCTGGTACTGCACGACGAGCTAGCATTTCGACAAGGTGCATGGTGGTTCACTGGCGGACAAGCGGGTGGAGGGGTGGGGCATTGAAGCAAATTGCATCCAATGCCCCGATTGAACAATGGGTTCAGATCAAACTACCAAACAAATCCACCCACAGTGTCCGCAGCATTCTTCAGCTTTTCGTCCAGCCCTGAATTCAACTTCGACTTGATGCTGGTTAACACCGCCAACTCATCATCATCGAGCTTGGCTACTTGCGCTTTCAAATTGTCGCTTAGTGCATCCAGCTGGAATGCAGCGCCAGTGGCTTTGACGCGCATTGATCGAGCAGAACTCATACCTGTTTTTTCTTCAGACATAACAATCCCCTATTGGTGTAGTTGACGCATTGAAAGACAATGCCCAATAAGTTGTACGCCGGGCAGGTTAACCCGTCAAAAATCGATTCGGTTCTGCTGCTGCCTTCTGAACGGTAGGCAACAAAAAAGCGCCCAGAGAATTTTCATTCTTGGGCGCCTTTTTACAGGTGACGAATCACCTGTAAAACATTGCTTCAGTTCGCGTTGCTCTTGAACTCCGGCTTGGTTTCAATTAACACCAGGTTCTCAGTTGAAATTTGAACAACAGGCTTGCGTTCGCGGGGAACGCGGGCAGGCTTTGTGGATTCGCTCAGTTTCGACTGCACAACAGACCATTTTCCATGGTCAGTTTCAACCCAAAGCATTCCCGCACTGTTCAACATCTGTTCAAGTGAAGTTCTGTCCAGCTTTGGCGCTGGGGCAGGTGCTACTTTTTGAACGTTCGCTTCAGTTGCTGCCACTGTTGCTACTGGCGCCGTTACGGGCGCTTTTACTTCTGCTGCAGGCTCAGTAATTTCAGCAGGCGCTGCAGTTTCCACCAAGGCGGCTTCTACTTTCTCTACAGCTGCCAAGGATACTTCAGCCACAGGCGCGCTTTGAACCGATTCAACCACCACGGCTTCAACAGCTGGGGTTGGCTCGATTGGCAAGACCTTCTGTTGAACCTCGGTTTTTGCAGGCTCTACTTCAGCAGTTTGGGCAACTGCAGCGATAACGGACTGAACGGCCTGCACTTCTACCGATTGAACATTCGACTCATCGGGATTGTTTTCAGTAGAACCCATTGCTGTAGGTTCAGCTGGCAAGCCCATTTGAGAGACATTCAAGCCAGTTGCTGCAATAACGGGAGTAGGTGCTGGAGCTGTTTCAGCCATCTCAGGTGCTGGTGCTGATTCAACTGAATCGCTGCCTTCAGCGGCTTGTTGCGCGTCTGATGAATCACGAACGCCATCCCGATTGCCTCCGCGACCACGGCGACGACGACGGCGACGGGGCTCTTCGCCACTCGCCTCTTCTTCGCTGCCATAAGACATGGTCTCGGCAATCTTGTTGGCCAGTTCCTCATCTTCCGCTGCATCTGCAGCCTGGAATGCGTCTTCAGACTGCAATGCAGACTGTTCAGCCGCCAAGCCTGTTTCGCCTTCACCAGCACCGCGACCACCACGACCACGACGACGGCGGCGTCGACCGCCTGTGCGTTCACTTTGCTCCAACGCATCCGCAGCTTCGCCTTCCACTGCATCTACAGCGGCCAAAGGCTTGACTTCCAACATTTCGGCACTTGCAGCGCGGTCTTCACGTGGTTTGCCACGGCCACCACGATTCTGCTGTGCAGAACGAGGTTGTTGCACGTCGGCTACCTTGACTTCGTCTTCCGCTGCGCTTGAGTTTGTACCTGTTGCTTCGTCTTCGCGTCCGCGTCCGCCACCACGACGGCGATTACGTCCGCGACCACCGCGGGAGTCATTGCGGTCACCCTGTGGGCGACCTTGTCCACGACCACCACGGTCATTGGTTTTTTGCTCAATCACCACGGCAGGCACTTCGACATTCGCGTCCCGCTTGAACCACGCAATAATGCGTTGAATCAGCGAAGGAGCGGCAGGGGCCGCAGCCACAACCACTTCTGTTTTTGGCTTGCGTTCCTGATGGGGTGGTGCAGGCTGGGTTGGAATCACGCCTTTGATTACTGCTTCCTGGCGCTTCACTGCCTCGCCCTCTACTTTTTTGTCGTAGTAGCTTTGCTCATCCTTGGATGTAGCCAGCTCAAAGCTCTGGCGTGGGTCTTCAAGACGCTCGTCATCATGGCGAAGACGTGTAATCTCATAGTGGGGGGTTTCCAGGTGCTTGTTTGGAATCAACAAAACGTTGACTTTCAAACGTGCTTCCAGCTTGTAGATTTCGGATCGCTTTTCATTCAGCAGGAAAGTGGCCACATCCACAGGCACCTGCGTGTGTACGCTGGCCGTGCCTTCTTTCATGGCTTCTTCTTGCAAGATACGCAACACATGCAATGCTGTGCTTTCCGTATCGCGGATCACTCCCGTGCCGTTACAACGTGGGCAGGTGGTGTGTGAACCTTCGTTCAAGGCAGGGCGAATGCGCTGACGGCTCAATTCCATCAAGCCGAAACGGCTGATCTTGCCCATTTGAACGCGTGCGCGGTCAAAATGGAGGCTGTCTTTGACGCGCTGCTCCACTTCCTTCTGGTTGCTGGCTTTTTCCATGTCGATAAAATCGATCACGATCAAGCCGCCCAAGTCACGCAGGCGCAACTGGCGGGCTACTTCTTCAGCCGCTTCCAGGTTGGTGCGCAAGGCCGTGTCTTCAATGTCTGTACCGCGTGTTGAACGGGCCGAGTTCACATCGATGGACACCAGCGCTTCCGTATGGTCAATCACAATGGCGCCGCCCGAGGGCAGGGGAACCATGCGGCTGTAGGCCGTTTCAATCTGGTGTTCGATCTGGAAACGGCTGAACAACGGAATGTCGTCGCGGTAGCGTTTTACCAGGTTCATCATGTCGGGCATGACATGCTGCATGAACTGCTTGGCCTGGTCGTAGATTTCATCGGTGTCGATCAGCACTTCGCCGATGTCCGGGCTGAAGTAGTCGCGAATGGCACGAATCACCAGGCTGCTTTCCTGGTAAATCAGGAAGGCACCGTTGGCCGATTTGCCGGCACCGTCAATGGCTGTCCACAGTTGGAGCAGGTAATTCAGGTCCCACTGCAGTTCTTCAACCGAACGGCCAATACCGGCTGTGCGGGCGATGATGCTCATCCCCTTGGGGTATTCAAGCTTGTCCAGCGCTTCACGCAGTTCTTGACGTTCTTCGCCTTCGATTCTGCGGGATACACCGCCTCCACGGGGGTTGTTGGGCATCAGCACCAAGTAGCGGCCTGCCAGGGAGATGAATGTGGTGAGGGCTGCACCCTTGTTGCCACGCTCTTCTTTTTCGACCTGAACAAACAGTTCCTGACCTTCTTTTACGACGTCTTGAATGCGAGCTTTGCCGGCCTCAACACCTTCCTTGAAATACTGGCGGGAAATTTCCTTGAATGGCAGAAAACCGTGGCGGTCTTCGCCGTAATTGACAAAACAGGCTTCAAGACTGGGTTCTACGCGGGTAATGACACCCTTGTAAATGTTACTTTTCCGTTGTTCACGGCCAGCTGTTTCAATGTCAATGTCGATGAGTTTCTGGCCGTCGACAATGGCGACCCGCAACTCTTCTGAATGAGTTGCGTTAAATAACATGCGCTTCATGCACACTCCAATGGCACCGCAGTGCGAAAAGAGATGCTGAAAAAGCGGAAGGAGCAAAGAAAATCAAAAACGAATACAACAAAGCGCCGCCCGGGTCTAGCCAAGGGCGGCGATCACACTAAGGCATTGATATTTAATAATAAATATTGGTTCAAATTTCACCTGTGTAAGGTGGGCCTGCGTCGTTTTTGTTAGTACCCAGCGCTTCTTGTGCGCGCTGGTGCGTATAAATTCTTTGTTTCCAGCTTAAGGCGGGCATTCAGCCGCGCGCCTCTTTTTCAGCGATCATTGCCACCATCCAGGGTAGGCGGCACACCCACTAAATAAAATCGCTGTGGGGCGTATCCAGAAGTGAATTCGGACGCTTCCCAAGCGATAATCCCATTATATGCTGAACCCGCCCAATTGGTAAAACAAAGAATTGAAAACACAGGAAAAACCCAATCCCGACAGGGCTGTTCTGCTTGAAATTGACGAAAAACATCAAGACCAGCGTCTCGACAATTTCCTGTGCAGTGTTTGCAAAGGTGTACCGAAAAGCCACGTATTCCGTATTATCCGGTCCGGTGAAGTTCGCATCAACCGAAAGCGGGCAGAAGCGAAAACCAAATTGTGCATTGGCGATGTGGTTCGGGTTCCCCCCATTCAGGTGGTGGAAAAACAAAGCCTTGAATCAACGCCTTCAAGCGCTTCATTCAACAAGGTACAGCTGTTGAATGCCGCCGCCGCAATCCCCATCCTTTTTGAAGACGAACATCTGCTTGTGGTGAACAAACCATCCGGCATGGCCGTTCACGGTGGCTCAGGGTCGTCATTTGGTTTAATTGAATGTATTCGGGCACTTAGATCGGAAACTCACCAGGATCTCGAGCTTGTCCACCGAATTGATCGTGAGACTTCTGGAATATTGATCATTTCCAAAAAACGTAGTGCTCTTAGGAAGTTACAGGAACAACTTCGAGCCAGATCCTGGAAAAAGTATTACAAAACACTGGTGCTGGGGCATTGGCCTGAGAGCTTGCGTCAGGTCGATCTGCCCTTGTTGAAAACCCAAAGCAACGAAAAAGAAGCCCGTGTTTTTGTGGACCCATCAGGTGATAACGCCTGTACCAAATTCAAGACTATTCAATGTTATAGGTCCCTATATTCAGAATTCACTTTAATTCAGGCGCAAATCCTGACAGGTCGAACCCATCAAATTCGTGTGCACACCAGTGCGAGCAAGTTTCCGATCGCCGGGGACGACCGATACGGAAATTTCGAGATGAACAAGCAATTGGCGCGACACGGGCTAAAACGCATGTTTTTGCACGCCGCACGCCTGCAGCTGGTACACCCGGCTACAAATGAATCTATAGTAATAGAGGCGCCTTTGGCCGCTGAATTAGACAGTTTTTTACAAACCTTACAGGCAGTAAACCGCAAATGACTTACAAAATGGTGGTGTTTGATTGGGATGGCACCATACTGGATTCAACCGGCGCAATTACTCGGGCCATTCAAGGTGCCTGCGTGGATGCCGGTTTGCCAGATCCTGGCGCAGAAATCGCCTCCTATGTGATTGGTCTGGGCCTGAGTGACGCCCTGCGTCACGCAGCACCTGGCGCAAGCGAGCAACAAATTGCCATGTTGGTCGATAGTTATCGGCGGCACTACCTGAGCAACGACCATGAGCTTGAGTTGTTCACCGGCGCAATACCCTTGCTGAAACAGCTCAATGAAATGGGCGTGATTTGCACAGTAGCCACCGGAAAAAGTCGACAAGGCTTGAATAGGGCCATGTCACATTCCGACACGGGTCGCTACTTCATGGGTTCCCGGTGTGCAGATGAGTGCCACAGCAAGCCTCATCCTCAAATGATTCTTGAATTGATGGAAGAATTTGACACGGATCCGGCCGATGTCGTCATGATTGGTGACACCACGCATGACCTTAACATGGCAAACGCTGCCGGCGTGCATGCACTGTCGGTGCAAACAGGCGCGCATCCGCCCAAATTGCTGAACCAGGTGCCTCACCTGCAATCTTTTCATTCCATCAACGAGTTGGCGCCCTGGTTGGTGAAAACCATTTCTTCAAGACTCTGATCATGTCTCAAATTCAAGTATGTCAATCAAGCGACCTGTCTGAAGGTGGCATCGGTTACCGTTTCAGGGTGCTGTATAACGGTGAGGAAACCACAGCCTTTGCCGTACGGGTCGACAACGATGTGCGCTGTTTTCTCAATCGCTGCTCACATGTTCCCGTTGAGCTGGACTGGAATTACGGCGAATTTCTCGATGATTCAGGGCGGATCATTGTTTGCGCCACCCACGGCGCCAGCTATGACGCCACTGATGGCAACTGCCTTGGGGGCCCCTGCAGCGGAAACCCTTTGGTCAGATTGGCCATCGAAGAAAAAGACGGTGCTGTGTACTGGACCCCTTCCGAACAAATTACGGTGCCCGCTGATGGCATTGAGGACTAGAGAATGAGCGAAGAAAACAATCAATGGGAGCGCAAGCTGCTCGAAAAGCTGGCTTCTGAATCTTTGGTCGAGCAACGGCGCAAACGCCGCTGGGGTATTTTCTTCAAACTCATTGGCGTGGCGTACGTGGGTATCTTGATCGCTTCGGTGATGGGGTTGGCCAGCGCACCCGGGCTAGAGGTTAGTCGTCACACAGCCCTGGTTAACCTGGATGGGGTCATCGCAACAGATACACTCGCCAGCGCTGATCGTATCAACTCCAGTTTGCGCGCTGCATTTGAAAGCGAGCAGTCGGTTGGCGTCATTCTCCGCATCAATAGCCCCGGAGGCAGCCCGGTGCAAGCCGGGTTGATCAACGACGAAATTGAGCGACTGCGTACCAAATACCCCACGAAGCCACTTTATGCAGTGGTCGAGGAAGTGTGTGCGTCGGGTGGATATTACATCGCTGCTGCGGCAGACAAAATTTATGTAGACAAAGCCAGTTTAGTGGGTTCAATTGGCGTGGTCATGAACGGTTTTGGCTTCACCGGCGCCATGGAAAAGCTCGGTGTGGAACGCCGCCTGATCACCGCGGGCGAAAACAAGGGCTTTCTCGACCCGTTCAGTGCCGCTGATCCCTATCAAACCGAGTTTGCCAAGCAAATGGCCGAAGAAATTCACCAGCAATTCATCACTGTTGTCAAAGAGGGGCGGGGCGAAAAGCTGAAGTCGAATCCCGAGTTGTTTAGCGGCCTTGTTTGGACCGGTGCAAAAAGCATCGAGCTCGGACTCGCAGACGAACTGGGCTCCATTGATACCGTGGCCCGGGATGTTCTGAAAGCAGAAGAAATTCTGGATTACACAGAGCAGGATTCCTTCGCAGAGCGCTTCGCGCAACGGGTCGGTGTGGTGTTCGGAATGGGCATTCGCAGTGCATTTCCTGAATTTGGCACCAGTCAGCGGGTTGGTTTTCAGTAATGCGAGGTTAAATCACTTGACGCTGGTTTAATGTCCAGCGGATTTAGCAACCATGGCGTTTAGCATCCATGGCGTTTAACACCCATGGCGTTTAACACCCATGGCGTTTAACACCCATGGCGTTTAACACCCACTCGGCGCGAGTACCAACCGCTCGCCCGAAAACCTGTATCTCCCTCTTTGATCCAGCCCACTGCTCACAAACACTCGGCAAAACAGATGACCGAGTGCTTGTGACGCCCTGAGGGCATACGCAGTGGGCTGAACCAAACGGGCAGGTTTTTTTGAAAGGCGAAGCGGCTGGTACATCGCTACCGATCGGGTGCTAAGCAGCCGGTGATTGATCCCGCTGTGGATTCATCTCAAGATGCTGGCTCTGAAGGTCGCACGTACATTAGCCTACTCGGCAGCCTGTTGCTTGTATCACGGTAGCGTTTTGCCGACTCGGTAGCGTGTTTGCCAGTTCTGCACATTCAAGAAAATCGCCCCGTTTGAGCATGGCTTCAATGTTCGCGCGCTGCGCGACACCCAGGCCCGACTTTGTTTTTTGTCGGGACTTGGGTGAATGCAAAGCTTTGCTTCAAAAAGGGATCAGCGGTTTTCTGTGCAGAATCAGGCAACCCGCGCCGAGTAGGCTTATGCACGGTCTATGTGTTAAATCAGGCAGCCCGCACCGAGTAGGCATGAACAAGGTCTGTATGCCGAATCAAGCATCTCGCGCCGAGTAGGCAACTGCACCAATCAGGTCAGCCACAGGAAAAGACAGGGTAGTTTCCCCGGCGCAGGCGGTTGCTTTCTCCAGTTGGCCACAGTTTTGGTCTGGATAAACTGATCATCGCCAGTCAAATCCCACCCAACACACAGCAAGGTACTGTCTGAGAGTTGCTTTAATAAAGCCTCAATCAGCTTGTCATTGCGAAAAGGGGTTTCAATCACCAATTGTGTGCAGTTCTGGCTTTTGGATTCCCGCTCGGTCTGCTTGATCCAGCTATCGCGCTGTGCGGGCTCAAGCGGAGGGTAGCCGTGAAAGCGGAAACTTTGACCATTCAGTCCGCTGGCCATCAAGGCCAACAATATTGAGCTGGGCCCCACCAGTGGGTTCACCGGGCAACCCATTTTGTGGGCCAAAGCAACGATTTCAGCGCCAGGGTCGGCCACGCCCGGGCAGCCCGCATCACTCATGACTGCAATAGGATCGCCCGCTTTGCACTGTTCAATCAGCGCAGACCGTTGATCTAGGTCAAGTCTGGATATTTCCAGAATCTGTAAATCCCGAATGGCCACCGGCATGTTGAAATGTCCCAAGGCTGCGCGCGCAGGCTTGGCGTTTTCAACCAGCCAGGTTTTGCATTGCTGAACCAAGTGCAGGTCGGCCTGTAATATCGGCAACTTCGGCGATTTCTGACTTAAGGGGCTGGGGACAAGGTAAAGCATCTCAGGGTAGCGTCACTTCAAACTGCCTCAGGGCACTGGATACTTCTATTAGAGGCAATCCAATCAGGGCGGTTGGGTCACTGGACTCCACTCTTTTCAATAAAGAAATACCAAGTCCCTCACTTTTGGCAGAGCCAGCGCAGTCATAGGGCTCCTCTGCAATCAGGTAGCGTTCGATCTCGGCCGCATCCAATTCACGAAACTCAACCGATGTGGGCACCGTGAATTCAATGGTCTGGGCGGTTTCTACACAGCAGACACACACCGCCGTGTGAAATACAATCGTTTTGTTGCTCATGCTGCGCAGTTGGGCGCGTGCGCGGTCATGTGTGCCGGGCTTGCTGATTGCCACGCCATCCACATCTGCAACCTGGTCTGAACCGATGACAATGGAAGAAGGGTGCTCAACAGCCACAGCCAAGGCTTTTTCTCGCGCCAGGCGCTTGCAGGTATCCAACGGCGTTTCTCCCTGTTTGGGAGTTTCATCGATTTGAGGCGATTCACACCGAAAATTGATCTGCAGGCGCGCCAAAAGCTCACGACGGTACTTGGAACTGGATGCTAAATACAGGGAACGGGTCATTTGATTTGGATGCTGGCTTTGACATAAAACGTTAGGCAGAGTATTATCGCGCGTTTCCTGCTTTTCTTATCCGCATGCGGCACAAAGGCCCACTAAAACAGTTTGACGAATTCGACGCATGGTCGTTTTCTCGCTCGGGCGAACGCATTCGCAGTGATGAAGTGAAGTTTGACTTCCCAAGGCTGGCTGGCGACGAAAGCATATCGGCCAGTCATGTTGAAAATTGGGAAATTTCCGGGCGAATCAACGCCAAGTCTGAAAGCGTAATCCGGTTTCAAGGCCGGTTTTCTGCTGAGTTTTCTTGCGTAGTATGTGGTTCTGGCGTGCAGCACGTCATCGACTTTGATCGTCATTTGGTGCTGGTTACTTCAGAATCTCAGGCCGATGTTTACGATGAAGAGACACTTGACGAGCAAACTGATGTGGTTGCATGCCCGGGTGCGATAAACTTGCGCGACTGGCTCGAAGACGAAATACTGTTGGCTTGTCCTATGTTTCCAAAGCATGATGCCTGCTCGGATGTCGCAGGGCGGTCATGGCGGGACAGTGAGTCCGACGAAGATACTGATGATCACCAGGATGACACTGCTGGTGATACAAAACAGGAAGTACAGCGTCCTTTTGCCAACCTGGGCGATTTGCTCAAGGGCAGCAAAAAGTAACACTTTTATACATGGAGCTTTAAAATGGCCGTTCAACAGAACAAAAAATCACCTTCCAAGCGTGGCATGCACCGCTCACACCAGAACCTGACAGCGCCGACCTTGTCTGCTGATTCTTCTTCTGGTGAAACACACCTGCGCCACCACATCAGCCCCAACGGCATGTACCGTGGCAAGAAAGTTGTAAAGACCAAAGCTGACGAGTAATTATTTACTGATCAACCAGGCAACTGCAGTCTGTTGCCATGAAAACCAAAAGGTCTAAGAACGGATGGTTCGCATAGCGATTGATTGCATGGGTGGAGATCACGGTTTGTCGGTCACCATCCCGGCCTGTTTGCGCTTTATCAAGCTGCACCCGGATGTACAGCTTGTTTTGGTAGGAAAGCAGATAGAAATTGAAGCTGCCCTGGCCAAGAAAAAGGCATTGGAGCTCCCCCAAATTACCATTCGTCACGCCAGTGAAGTGGTGGAAATGGACGAGCCTCCTGCTCAGGCCCTGCGCAATAAAAAAGACTCATCGATTCGGGTGTGTGCCAACCTCGTGAAAGACGGATTGGCGTCTGCGTTCGTCAGTGCCGGCAATACCGGTGCACTGATGGCCATCTCCCGGTTTGTACTCAAAACCTTGGACAGCATCGACCGGCCAGCGATTGCCTCGTCTTTGCCCAACATGAAGGGCAAGGGTACGCTGATGCTCGACCTTGGCGCAAACGTCGATTGCGACCCGTCGCATCTGTTTCAGTTCGCCGTCATGGGTTCTGCCTTTGTCAAAGGCATCGAAGGAATTGACAGGCCAACCGTGGGTCTGCTCAATATCGGCGAAGAAGTCATCAAGGGAAATGAGGTTGTTAAAAAAACATCCGAGCTGTTGCGTGCCAGTGAATTGAATTTCTACGGCAACGTGGAAGGCAATGACATCTACAAAGGCACCACCGATGTCGTGGTTTGTGATGGCTTTGTGGGCAATGTGGCCCTCAAAACCTCTGAAGGCCTGGCTCAAATGCTGGGCGACATCATTAAAACCGAATTTAAAAGAGGCCTGTGGCCCAAGGTGGCTGCGGTATTTGCTGCGCCAGTGTTGCTCCGATTCAAAAAAAGGGTGGATCACCGCCGATACAACGGGGCAGCTTTGCTAGGGCTTAAGGGGATTGTGATAAAAAGCCACGGCTCGGCAGATGCCTATGCCTTCTTCTATGCGATCAAGCGAGCTTACGATGCCGCCAACGGCAATTTGTTGGACAGCATTAGGCTCACGATGTCGCACTACGTACCTTTGGCCGCGCCAGCGACCACAGGCATCGGGGAAGCAGTCGCAGCACCAGTCGAGGCAAAACCTGACCAAGTGATTTAATGTCTCCATACAGTGCGATTCTTGGCACAGGCGCAAGCCTGCCAAGGCGCGCAGTTTCAAACC
>JAIXTE010000041.1 GCA_027484315.1 Burkholderiales bacterium
CCACAATTCCGCCCATCAAGTTGTTAACGGTTCAATTATGGAAAACTTTAGGTTTTTTCAATGGGGGAATTGAGGGTGAATTAGGGCTCTATTGCTGGCTGGGGACTGGGTTGCTAGCTGCGGCTGCTGCGGTTATTGAGGCTTTTGAAGGCTGACTAGTTGTGGATTGGCTGATGCGGTTGTTTGCGGCTGACTAGTCGTGGCTTGCCTGTTCCGCACTGAAAACCGCTTCATCCCTTTTTGAATCAGGGCATTGCATTCACATGGACCCGACAAAACACATGGTCGGGTCCATGTGTCGCCCTCGGTTTCACCGCTTGGCGAACATTCCAGCCTTGTTCAAACGGGGCGGTTTTCTTGAATCTGCGAAAAGGCAAGCACACTGACTAGCCAGCCCCAACAGCGCCAGCCTTGGCGCAACAGCCACGGCGCCCAAGCCACCAACATACGGAGACAACAACGCCCTGCCCGGCTCAAATGCAAGCGCCACAGCCCGATTCATAGCCACTGCCACGCGCGATCACAGGCAGAGCTCAAGCCCAGTCGGCAGCGGCTTCCCAATCGCATCGCCTTTTTGAAAACCTGCCCGTTTGGCTGCATCGGCTGCGTGTGCCCGCAGGGCAACAACGAACTTGGCCACGCTTTTTTGCCAAGTTCGGTGAGCAGCCAGATGCTGTCAAAAAGGGATCAACAGGTTTTCTGGCGAGGCGGTGGGAATCGCGACGAGTGGGCAATAACTGCCATGGCGCTGGTAACAGCGACGATTGGGCCTGGAACCAAGCAATGATCTGGCAATCACGCTGCCGGTCCTGGATCCATGCCTTTCGGAATGTCCGAATCCCCTGGCACTTCGACCAAATGCCCCCTGCCCTCGGCCAGCGCATAGACATACGCCAGCAACTTGGCCACTGCCGTGTACAAGGCACCGGGAATTTCCTGCTCCAGTTCCACATTGGAATACAGGGCACGGGCCAGTGGTGGTGCTTCGACCATGGGTACTTTGTGTTCCTTGCCCACTTCACGAATTTTCAGGGCCAATGGGCCTATCCCCTTGGCCACCACGCGCGGCGCACCTTTGCCGTCCTTGTCATATTTCAAGGCCACGGAGTAGTGAGTCGGGTTGGTAACGATCACATCGGCGTTGGGAACAGAAGCCATCATCCGCCGACGAGCTGCTTCGCGCTGCATGCTGCGGATTTTTCCTTTCAGGTGGGGGTCTCCGTCAGACTCTTTGGACTCTCGCTTGAGTTCTTCAAGATTCATGCGCAAGCCCTTGTAATAGCGCCACAACTGGTAGGGCACATCAATGGCCACGATAAGCAGAAATACAATCGCGAGTATCAAGGCGTCCTTGATGGTGATTCGGGCGGTTTCAGCCATGCCATGTTCAAGCGGCATGGCCGACAGCTGGGTAAACTCGCCAAGGTCCTGCATCAGGAGCAGGTATCCAACACCACCCAGCAAAACGGTTTTCAGGATGGCTTTCACCAATTCAGCCAAACCATTGACTGAAAAAATATTCTTGAGTCCGGTCACCGGATTCAGTTTGGAGAGCTTGGGCTCCATCGGTGTGGTGGACCAGTTCAGTCCGCCCACAGCCACATTGGCCACAATCGCCGCAACAACCACCACCAGAAAAAGTGGAACCAGGATAACCAGGCTTTCCTGCAACATGGACACCCATTTCAGTCCCATGTACTTGGTATCAAAAGCATGTGCGCGTTCAAGCATCAGGCCCTGCCGCATCAACTTCTCGCTTTGCCCCACCAGCTCGCCACCCATCGCATACAGCAAGCCTACGCCTGACAACAGCACAACGCCCCCACCCAGTTCTTTGGACCTGGGAAGGTTTCCTTCCTCTCGCGCTTTACGGATCTTCTGTTCCGACGCGGGTAAGTCTTTTTCCTGATCAGTTTCTTCGGCCAAAGCAGTACCTGAAGTATTGGAATGTTCTTATTATGAAAACAGTCCGCCCAAATCAAAACGCCGAATTGAGCAGGTAACATGAGGCTACTTGTACACAAAGGTTTTACACATGCACTATGACCCCAGCGCGGCCCTTGCGCGAATTGACAAAGACAAGGGCTTGCTGACCCTGCTGATCACCGTGTTCATCAAGGAATGCCCCAAATACACGGCCAAACTACAAGCTGCCTGCGACAATCAGGATCTTCATGCGCTGGGTGACGCTGCGCACAATGTGAAAGGCGCAAGCGCTTCGATCGGTCTGGATGCGGCGTCGAGTCTTGCAGAAGAACTGGAAGTGGCCTGTCGGCAATCGGGTGTGAAAAGCATTGCCAGTTTCGAACAGAGCACAGCGAGGTTGGTCGATGTGCTGAATCAGTGCCCTGAAATCCTCAATGACTGGATCAAGCAAAACCCATAAAAAAAAGCCGCGACAACCGCGGCTTCAAACGGACCCCTATCCGCAATTCTCCCGCAGGGCGATCAGTCCTTGATCAACAACTCGGGACTGAAGCCCAGACGAATTCCGCCCCAGTGCTTCCCATTGATTTCAATCGGCAACGACAAATCATTCAACACCTCGCCCGTATCACGCCGATAGGTCTGCAAGAGCCAGGGCATCAGGTTCTGCGCCGCGCGCAATCCCACAGGGTCATTGAACATGCGCTTGTCGCGGCTCTCCACCAAATCCTTTTTCAAATCACCCGTCAACGGGCGTGAATACTTGCTGTTGTGCGTCGGTGCGTAGCCTTTGCGATCCACGCACAAGGAGAACACCGAACCGGGCACATTGGCTACGAGCTGATCATAAGCCCCTTGCAATTGACGTTCAACCGCCTTGTCGTAGCAGGTGCTGTACTTTTGAGGATTCGAGTTTGGAATGGCCCTGTAGGCTTCATCAAAAATATCATGGCCATTCGTCACGGCATCGACCAGAATCTGTTTGCATTGCTCACGGGCAAACATGGCTTGCTCAATAACTGTTTCATAAGCACCCTTGCCAATCTTGAAACGTGCAACCAATTCCTTGATTCTGTCGGTAGCAGCAGCCAATTCCGAACTTGATTTTTCGGATTCCTGGGTTTGATCAATCACCGACTGGGCTGTTTC
>JAIXTE010000120.1 GCA_027484315.1 Burkholderiales bacterium
CCCGGGCGAACTTCATGGTGGCCATGGATGTAGTGGGTTTATTGGCATCGCTTTTGGGGATGATGGCCCTGGGTTGGGTCAAGGCAAAGCACCCCGATGCAATCACTGAGGGCGTATTTGGTGCGCTCCTGGCTCAGTTGTCGACGTTGGCCAGCTACTTCGGGCTCTGTTTGCGTGATGCACACCAGTTTGAGTTCGGTTCAAGCCGAGGCAGCAAGGAAAAGAGTGAGCTGCTCAATGGGCAGAAGTGATCGGGGAGGGTGGAGGCCGTTTGAGTATGGGTTTCGCCCGGCCTCCTGACCAACTGGCATCTGGTCGCACGATATGTGCCTGGTTGAATACAAATAGTTCCTACCCTTCAACACCTGGTTCACGCTCGAAGCTGCCGCATCCTGAGCCATCAACGATTTTGAGTTGGACGCCGCCTAAGCTGCAGCGCCAGCGGCCTTGCTCAGGCCCACCAGGGTGAATGAGCAGACGAACATGACTGCATATCTCACATTTGAGTAGTGGGCGGGGGAATGGTGTGATTTCAGGTAGGCTGGTCATTCGCCCAGTATATGTGATTCAACCTAAAAGAACTGATTGAATAAACAGTGTTTGGTGCTAACTTAGAGGTTGGTATTTTGCGTGAAGTAGTTCCGCAAAAAAATTAGCACCCAGTATTCATGCGGGTTTCAAGGCATGCAAAAAAACTTTTTGCGGAATGGAATTCGATGTTAACTAATTGATTCTATTTAATTCCACGCCAGCCTGTTAATCCGCAGGTCCCTGGTTCGAGTCCAGGTCGGGGAGCCAAATACTGAAGAAGAATCTAGCCCTTACGGTAAATAGCCGAAAGGGCTTTTTTCTTTTCTGGGCTGGTCGGTATGTATTCGGTACGAAAGGGGACGAATTTCTGCGGCTTTGAAACGCACTTTTGATCAACTCAGCGTGTTTCACCAATGCAACAAAAGTTTCGCTTCTAGATCTGACGAAACTTTCCTGATCTGAATTGAATAAATGTTGATACTCAAGATATACTGTTTATGTATACAGTATTTATCATGTGAGTAGTTCAATGTCCCAGATTTCTCCCCCCTCCAATATCCAAGTGTGCTGCTGAAACCCTGTCTCAGTCTCCAAGGTTGATTGCTGAGAGTCCAACGGGCCATCATCGAATGCGCCTTGTTTCGCACAGGCTCTCAGCGGGTTTTCCATCTCCTGCGGCTGACTACGCGGAAGACGGGTTGGACCTGAATGACTACCTGGTGCGCAACAAGCCGGCATCCTTCATGTTCACGGTGAAAGGCGACTCCATGATGAATGCCGGCATTGTGGAAGGCGACAAGGTCATTGTTGATCGATCCGTCAACGCCAAAAGCAAAGACATTGTGGTGGCGGTGGTGAACGGTGAATACACCATCAAGCGGCTGTACAAAACCACTGCGAAAGTGGAATTGCGGCCAGAGAACCCGGCATACCAGCCCATCGTGTTCAAAGAGGGCAGCGAGCTGGAAATTTGGGGTGTGGTTGTGGGGGTAGTGCGCCGCTATGGAAACCAACGCTAAAGAAATCAAAACCAAGCCGATTTTTGCGCTGGTTGATGTGAACAATTTCTATGTGTCTTGCGAGCGGGTGTTCAACCCCAGGCTTGAAGGTGTGCCCATGGTGGTGCTGTCGAATAACGATGGCTGCGCTGTGGCCCGCAGTGCTGAGGCCAAGGCCCTAGGTGTGAAGATGGGTGAACCCTGGCACAAGCTGAAAGACTTGGCGAAGCAGCACGGCATTCTGGCTTATTCATCTAACTACACCCTGTACGGCGACATGAGCCAGCGTGCAGTGGAAGTACTGTCCACTTTCACCCCAAATCTTGAGGTGTACAGCGTTGATGAAAGTTTTCTTCAAATTGAATCGGTGCTGAAGCTTTACCCATCGGCAACTGACATGGGGCACCACATGCGCGAGCGCATGCGCCAGTGGTTGGGCTTGCCTGTGTGTGTGGGCATTGGCCCCACCAAAACCCTGGCCAAGTTGGCCAACCACATGGCCAAGAAGATGTTGCAATTCAATGGTGTGTGCGACTTGCATGCAATACCCAGGGCCGAGCGCGTTCAGTTGATGGCCACAATTGATGTGAGCGAGGTGTGGGGCGTTGGCAGGCGAGTGGCTGCCCGTTTGAACGAGATGGGTATTTACACGGTGCTGGATTTGCGAAACGCAAAACCTGCTGAAATTCGCAAACACTTCAACGTGGTGATGGAACGCACCTGCCAGGAACTTCGTGGTGTGCCTTGTTTGGAATTGGAGGATGTTGCGCCCGACAAACAACAAATCATGAGTTCGAAAAGTTTTGGGCAACCGGTCACAGAAGTAAGCGACCTTTGCGAGGCGATCTCTGCTTACGTAGAAAGGGCGGCCCAAAAACTGCGAGCGCAACAATCACTGACGGGTGGTTTGTATGTGTTTCTTCGCACCAACCCGTTTGATCCGAAAGCTGCACAATACAGTGCGAACCACCATGTGTCGTTCGGTGTTCCAACAGACGACACCCGGTTGATTTCAGACCTTGCGGTGCAGGTCATCAAACACTTGTTCAAGCCCGGTTTTGTGTACAAAAAAGCGGGTGTGATGCTGACGGGTCTGAGCGAAAAAGCGAGCCATCAGCATGACCTTTTTGCAGACACCGCAGGGCAAGATAAATCTGCCAAGTTGATGAAAGCCTTGGATGAAATCAACGGCAGGTTTGGGCGTGATTCGCTGATTTGCGCATCGAGTGGTTTTGATCGAAGGTGGGCGATGAGGTGCAGTAATCGGAGCCCGAAGTACACCACTTGTTGGAGCGAGGCGCCAATTGTATTCTAGGGTAAGTTTTATGCGTTGATAAACTGCGGTAAATATGATGTCGATCCTGGGCGCCTAGTTTTTACTTTTAAACTCATCTCTTGTATGAAGATATTATTCTAGATGGCGTGTTGATAGAAGGAGTGTTGATGCACCCAAAAAGGAGCCTCGTAAAGACTGATGGATTAGTGAGGTTTTTATAAGTCTAGTAGTTTAATCAGGGTGAAGTAAGGACCGCCAGGTAACATCTTTGTGAACACAAATATAACAACAGTAAAGCTGCGTTAAAACCAGAGTGAATACCCATTAATAAGTGGGGTAAGTAAATGATCCTTTAAATTTAAGTGGTCTGGTGAAAATGCGGCAATGAGGATTTAGGAAACTTTTTAATGACCAAGTCGTTCAGCTTTGACTCTCTTTTAGCACTTAGAAAAAAACTGCTTGATCTCACGAACAGAAATTCGCTACTCAATTTTAAGCATCCTGTTGGTAAGTGTGTAAGGCTCGTCGACGAGCTACCTGACCAAGTTTTCGCTGATCTCACAAATGGAAAGGTGTTCCGGATTGAGGCATTGAAAGAGCCAACAGAGGATGAGCTCATTGAGGCTGGGTTTGTTGAAACAGATGAGCAGGGACGTCAGATCGTTAAAGAACCCAGGTCTGAAGTATGGGCAAAGTTCCTAAAAATCAACTCTAGCTATGACCTTCCTCTGCCTGGCGAACATGGCTCTAGCAAGACCAGACACAGTGATCTTGCTCTACAAACCTTGTTGTATCCACCAAATCTTGAGTCGGTTGCACAGAAATTACGCTCCGTCGCAAAAACGGCAATTGAGGAAAGTGGCTCAAATGTATTGTTTTTGGCCGTTGGTTTTCTTGAGTGGTATGAGGATCGAACCTCGCAGTTAAAGCGATTGGCTCCTTTGTTTACCGTGCCTGTTGAAATTGATCGTGAGTTTCAACGGGGTAGGCAAGTTTTTACATTGACCCAGCTCGATGATGTCGTTTTCTCTAACGAGACTCTTAAACAGAAGCTTCTTCAAGAATTCGGTATAGAAATCCCGGAGATCGATGAAGACGAAACTCCTGAAAAGTACTTTACCAGAGTAGAGTTTGCGATTCGTGAAGTTGATGAAAGATGGCAAATTCGCAGGTATATGACGGTTGGTGTTTTTAACTTCACCAAACAGGCCATGTATGAGGATTTAAACCCTGCAAATTGGCCAGATGGTGCAAAGTTGGAAGAGCACCCTATCATTCAAAAGTTTTTCTCGAGTCAGGTCGGTTCTGAATCAGATGATGGGACTTTTGATGCAGAACATGCGATCGACGCGATGCATGCGAGAGTGCACGAGCTTTATCCCCTAATTAGTGATGCAGACAGCTCTCAGCATAGTGCGATTGTTGATGCAATTCAGGGTAAGAGTCTGGTCATCGAAGGGCCTCCAGGTACAGGTAAAAGTCAAACGATCACCAACCTAATTGCAGCAGCTATCAACAATGGGAAGAGTGTGCTCTTTGTTGCTGAGAAAATGGCCGCATTGAATGTGGTAAAGGATCGATTGTCTCAATCGGGTCTTGGTGACTTTTGCTTTGAACTTCATAGCCACAAAATCAAGAAAACAGAAGTTATCGAAGGTCTGCGCGAGCGTGTTCGCCGTGCAGAAGTTAAAGCTCCAAAAGACATAGATAGAAAAATCGAGCGATATGAGGAGCTAAAAAATAGTCTTAATGAATATGTTCAGCTGATTAATTCGCAATGGCACCAAACTGGGCTTTCGATACACGAAATTTTGACTGGTGCGGTTAGGTATCGTGATCAGCTACATGACCTTAATCTTGATGATGTTCGGTTATCTAGTATTGACTCCAAAAAGTTAACAGCGAGTGATATCGCACGTCTCATTGATGATCAGGGTTTGCTTCGAACCGTTTACGACAAGATGTCGGAGCAAGCACCTAATGGAACCATGGAGTCGCATTACTGGTATGGGGTAGGTTTAACAGATGACGCTGTGGCAGGACTGAAGGCAACCATCGCTAAACTTGAAGAGTGGCAAGTTGCGATAGGAGCTACAAACGAATATTTACAAGGTCTTAATCAAACAGGACTGATCAGCGTAAACGCAACTCAGTCAGTGGCTTCGCTTGAAAAATGCACTCAGGCGTTAGATGCGCTGCCATCACTGGATGATCCTCGTTACCTAGAAGTTTATAGATCTATGGATGGTCAACCTTATGATTTGTGTGTAGCTGTTGACTGTATCAAGGAATTTCAAAAATTAACGACTACATTGGGTCCTGTCTATGGTCTGAATAAGATTGAAGACAGTGAATTGAGTCGAAACATCAACAGCTTGGCCAAGGTTTGCTCTGGAGTTGGGCTAGATACAAATTCAACTTGGTCTGACATTCAAGTAATTGCTGGTGAATTGAATGATCTTAAAAACAGCGCTAGTGGACTCTTGCTGAAACTAAAGCCCGTGGTTGATGCATTACCGCAATTGACTCAAAGAGGTTGTCTTGGATTTGATGCTCGTGGGCTCAGGGACTTGATTCGCTTCATTGAGCTCGGTGCTCAACTGGATCAAGAGTTATATGCTGCGCGTTCTGAAATATTCGATCGACCAGAGATTGACCCAATCTTGGAGTCTATGGTGCCTCAGTTGGAAGTTCTTGTGTCTTTGCGCAGCGAGCTATCAGATAGATATGAGCTGGACAAATTGCCTGCCTCGGAACAAGTATCTGCCATAGCCAAGGAAGTAGCCAACGGCAATTTGTTTAGCTGGTTTAGCTCGGCTTGGCGCGCCAAAAGGGGTGAACTCAAGTCGTACTCAAAAGCGTTAAAGCCCAAAGTTTCAGAAATTCTGCTGGATTATGAAAAGCTCGTAGATTACAAAATCAGAATGCAGAAACTAGCGGCCACAAACGAGACTGAATCAGGCCTTTCATTGGGCAGTTATTTCAAAGGCATTGATACGCCGATTGATCGCTGTCTGAAAATCAGATCTTGGTTCAAGTCTGTACGGACAGAGTTCGGCGTCGGTTTTGACAATAGAGTGATGATTGGTACCGCACTCCTAACGTTGGATGCGAACTACCTGGCAGGTATTAAGGGTTTGTTTGATCAGGGGTGTGTCACTGCTTCCAGGGAAATGCTGGGCAAGTATGAGGCATTGTTATCCAGAACGTCTGTGCTTGCCAAAGAATCGGAATTCTTGCCAGTTAATGCGTCAATTGATCGTCTTCAGGATGTCATCTCGGCTATTCATTCAAAGTTCTGCTCAGTTACCGAACATCAAGATGTCAAAGTGAAGACTTTAGTATCGAATCTTGCGAAGCTTGAAAAGACACAAGAGCTTATGAGGGATTGGACTCAAAAAATAACAGTGTCTTCCTTCTTGCGAGACCACTTTGGTGTTGATTTAAGACCTCAGGCTTCTTTAAAAGATCATCTGCGTGTTGCTCAAGAACTCTGCCAACTCTTTGAGGCGACTGACCTTAGTGAATTGGTGAAAGAATCTCTTCTCGAGCGGTCGGATCTCACCCGATTAAATGAACTGTTGAGTGCACGCAAAGAATTTGCTGACCAACTTTCGTTGCTAGCGAGAAAGAAAGATGCTTTCAGAAAAGCAGGTCTAGTTGATATCAAAAAATGGCAAAGATCAGAGGAGGGTGTTTCCCTAAGTGATCTATCCGAGATCAACGAAAGAGCACTTGCTAAACCGACTTGGTTAGAAACGTGGGTTAGCTATCTGGGTTTGCGTGAAAAGCTTGACTCTCGCGGAATGGGCGCGTTGTTAAATGCCATTGAGAGTGGAGTAGTTAAAACTGCAGATTTAGAAACTGTATGTAGATTTGCTCTGCTGAATCAGCTTGCAGAACAGATAAGAAACTCCACTACGATTTTCAAGGATTTTAATGGACTTCAAATTGAAGCGCTTAGGCAGCAATTCAAGGAATACGATCAGGAATTACTGAAGTTACATCAAGCGAAAATTGCGGCTACCGTCGGCCAACATAAAGTCCCGAGAGGCATTAGTGGAGGGCTGAAAAGCGAGCTCAGTGATTTCGCGCTGATCAATCATTTGATCGGCCTACAGAAACCACGCATCACTATTCGAAGTCTAGTGAAACGAGCAGGCCCGGCAATCCAGGCGCTGAAGCCTGTGTTCATGATGAGCCCGATGTCTGTGGCTCAGTTTTTGCCTCCAGGTGAGCTTAAATTTGACATGCTGATTATGGACGAGGCATCACAAATTCGACCTGAAGACGCCCTGGGTGCCATTGCACGCGGATCGAAGGTTGTGATTGTGGGTGACCCCAAACAATTGCCACCCACAAGTTTCTTTCAAAAGTCCGTTGAAAATGATGAGGATGATGAAGAGACTACAATCGAGAGCACAGAGAGCATTCTGGAAACGGCAAGCCCCTTGCTCTCAAAGAGACGTTTGCGCTGGCATTATCGATCCCGTCATGAATCCTTGATTGCCTTTTCAAACACGCAGTTTTATGACAGCGATTTGGTGATTTTCCCCAGTCCGTTTGCAGAAAGCGCTGAGTTTGGGGTGAAGTTTCACTACCAGCCACAGGGATTCTTCGCTAGTGGCAAAGGCAACGGAAGAAACACCCCTGAAGCCCGTTCGGTGGCCAAGTTCTTGTTTCAATCAATGATTGATAGACCAGATGAATCAATCGGTGCCGTTGCTATGAACTCTGAACAGCGAGACACGATTGAAGCTGAGTTCGAAAAGCTTCTTGCCGAGGACAGGATTGCTCAGCAAGCATTCTTGAGCAACGCGCAGTCAAAAGAGCCGCTTTTCATCAAGAACCTCGAGAATGTCCAAGGTGATGAACGTGATGTGATCGTGATTTCGATGACATATGGGCCCGATAAACCTAGCGGCAATGTGATGGCCCAACGTTTCGGACCGATTAACCAGTCAAGTGGCTGGCGACGTTTGAATGTGCTATTCACACGCTCAAAGAAGCGTATGCATATTTTCTCCAGCATGCGCTCAGGTCACATCCTCGCCGACGAAACCTCTTCGAAGGGCAAGTTAGCTTTAAAGAACTTCTTGGATTTTGCTGAGAGAAAGACTTTGGTTCATCCGGAGTTTTTTGGTCGTAGCGAAGACAGTCACTTCGAGGTTTCGGTTCGTACCGAGCTTGAAAAGCACGGTTACGAATGTGTGCCTCAATTAGGTGTTGCAGGATATTTCCTTGACTTAGCTGTAAAAGATCCGGGAATGCCTGGTCGTTTTCTTTTGGGAATTGAATGCGATGGGGCTAGCTATCATTCAGCCAAAAGCGCACGGGATCGCGATCGTTTGCGTCAGCAGATTCTGGAGGGTCTGGGATGGACAATCCTTAGAATTTGGTCAACAGATTGGTTCAAAAATCCGGATTCTCAGTTACGCCCCATTTTGCGAGCTTTGGAGAGTTTGCGAACTGAGGTTAGCCAGTCTGAGTTAGAGAATACCGACACAATTTCGGATGTTTTCTTGTCTTCGCCGGCAGATTTATATCAAGGTGATGAATATGAAGATGAAGACCAGGGCGCTGAAAGTGCAGTAATTGAGATTGAGCGCGAAGTAGAGCAAATCGAAGGTCGGGAAAAACGGACGCTTAGTTTGAGGGATGTATTAAATAACTTTGATCAAGAATATATACGACCCAGATTTGTGGATACGAGGGACGAGGCAAGGCTTCTACGGCCTGAAATCCTCGATTATTTGCTGGCAGAAAGACCTTGTACCTTAGCCGAGTTCCAAGAGTTCGTCCCAGCCTACGTGCGTGTTAAGACGGATGCACGTGAGGCCAAAGAGTTTTTGGACGATGTTTTGGACTTGATTGCTTTGCATGGGTAATTTCTATTGGCGTTGTCGTGATTTGACGAAATGGCTGAAATGAGAATTGGTGACGTCTGCGAGAGACGGGCCCTAGGCTCAATATCTTAGATGGGCGATTGTCACTAGTGCAGATACAGCCCTTGTGAATAACCGTAAGCTTGCTTGTCAAGGTAACAGTTAAAATAGACCTGTCCTGCTCACGGAGTGACCTGACTGCACCGAGTCTTTAAACACACAATTCACATTCAGGTACCCTCTTAACCTCCAAGGGTAAACATCTCAAAAGGTAGATATGACTTGCAGCTTTAAGAAGTTTGACGTGAACGGCACCGTATTGAATGTGTTGATAGCAGGGCAGGGCGAACCCGTCTTGCTGATTCACGGATTTCCGGATGACCACAGTGTGTGGCGTCATCAGATCGACGCGCTCGTGCAAGCGGGCTTTCAGGTAATCGCCCCGGACATGCGGGGGTATGGAGAATCTGCGCTGTCAAAACGTGTGCGCGATTACCATGTCAGCAACTTGGTGAAAGACCTGGTCGCGTTGCTGGATGCCTTGAAAATCAAGCAGATTGCGGTGGCTGGCCACGACTGGGGCGCAGGCATTGGCTGGATGCTCGCCATTCATCATCCGGACCGGGTGACTCGTTACGCCGCGTTGTCGGTCGGACATCCGTGTGCGTTTGTCAGCGCGCCCATGTCGCAGAAATTGCGCAGCTGGTACATGCTGTTTTTCCAGTTACGTGGCCTGGCCGAGTTCTTGATCAAGGCCAATGACTGGAGTTTATTTCGCAAGGTATTTGGTCTGCCCAATTATGAAGAGGAAGTGATTCAGCGTTTGTCGAGACCAGGCCGCCTGACAGCAGGTTTGAATTATTACCGGGCCAATGTGGACTTGTTGTTTGTCAAAAATCTTCCATCTGTGAAGATGCCCGTGTTGGGACTTTTCAGTACTGGAGACAAATATCTGATTGAGCAGCAGATGCAGGATTCCGCACAATATGTGCAAGCCGAATGGCGCTATGAGTGCATCGAGGGTGTGTCGCACTGGTTGCAATTGGATGCGTCTGAACGCGTGAGCGCGCTGCTGATCGAGTTTTTTGGCAAAACCAAACTTTGACAAGACGCATTGCGCAGGTATATTGAATCCATAAAATGGCTTGAAGCCAAAAATTATTCCCTGTGTACACACCACCTCATTGACGCCGACTCATGTCTTTTTATAAGGGTCAAGAAAATGAGTACAGAAATTAGGCCACCCCTGCCACCGTTTGATTTTGACTCCGCAGTCAAGAAGGCAAGGGCTGCTGAGAACGCCTGGAACACGAAAGATCCGGTTGCGGTATCGCTGGCGTACACGGAAGATTCCAAGTGGCGCAATCGCAGTGAGATATTTCAGGGAAGACCTGCGATTGTGGATTTTCTGACCCGGAAATGGGCGAATGAAAACGGCTACAGGTTGATCAAGGAAGTTTGGGCCTACACCGACAATCGCATTGCTGCACGATTCGCTTACGAGTGGCACGACACCGATGGAAAATGGTTTCGAAGCTACGGCAATGAAAACTGGGAGTTTGATTCCCGAGGCTTGATGAGAGTTCGCCATGCCAGCATCAATGACATCCCTATTGCTGAAGCGGACCGGTTGTTTCATTGGCCACAAGGCCCCCGACCGCTGGACCATCCTGGGTTGAGTGACTTGGGTCTCTGATCTACTTTTGTTTCTGGGCGCTTGCCGGCGGAAAGCTGCTGAGCGTCTCGGAAATAATTCTCAGCGTGTGTTCAATTCGCTCGTCATTCAGGTTGCCGCCCAGCGACAGGCGCACTGCGTTGGGCGTGTTTCCTTCAAGACAAAACATGTCTGCGCTGGCAATTGCAATGCCACGGTTGAGCAAGCGCCCACAAAACGCGGACTGATTCCAGGTGGAAGGAAGATTGAGCCACAGGTGAAACCCTTCGGGATTCGTCTCGTAGTTGAAATCACCCAGTATGCGCTTGGCGATCATTTGCCGCTTTTGGCTCAGCAGCCGAATACTGTCCAGGCACATTTGGGCAGTGCCGTCGAGAATCCATTGGCTTGCAAGTGCCGAGCACACCGGGCTTGCCATAATTTGTGTGGCGCGAAGTGATGAGGCAATTCGCTTTGATTCAAGTTCATTCGGGCAAACAAGAAACGCGATTCGAAGCCCGGCACTGACGGTTTTGGACAAGCCGCTGACGTAGTAGGTCAATTCCGGGGCCAAGCTTGCAAACGAAGGTGGGGGCGATCGCATCAACTTGCTGTAAGGGTCGTCTTCAATAATTTTCAGGCCGAAGTGCCTGGCCACTTCAACAATTTCCCGCCGCCGGGCTTCGCCAATGGTGCGGGTTGTCGGGTTCTGAATGGTCGGGTTCAAGTAAAGGGCACGAACTTCATTGACTCTGCAATGCGCTTCAAGTGCGTCAGGCAGAATTCCTTCACTGTCGGTGGGAATGCCCAGTGCGCGGATGCCCAACTGACCGGCCATGGCTTTGACGCCCGGGTAGGTAATGGCTTCTGCACACAGTGTGTTTCCTGCACCAACCAATGCAATCATAAGGCCCGCCAAGGTGCCCTGGATGCCGGGTGTGACCAGTATGGTGCGCCCCTGATGATGCGGGCTGACACCGTTCAACCAGGCGGCTGCCGCCTGTTGATCGTCGTCGCTTCCACCAAAATCCTGGTAACGGGTCAGCCTGTGAAAATTGCCTTGCTCCATCACGTGCCGTGTGCCCTGCCGCATGCGCGCAAGAAGTTCTGCCTCTTGCGGCTCGGGTGCCATGTTCATCGTCATTTCAATCAGCGTGGGTTCTGCATCACGAAGGTTTGAATTGCCAATCCGTACATAACTGCCCACACCAGCCTTGGATGTGATCAAGCCGCGTTGCTGTGCTTCCTGGTACGCACGCGCAACCGTGGTGTAGTCCAGGTTCAACCCTTTTGCCAGTTCACGAATGGGTGGAAGCCTGTCGTCCAGCTTCAGCAGGCCTTGGCGAATTTCCAGCTCAATCGCTTCTGCAATCGCCAAATAGGCAGGCTTGTTGCGGTCTGCAAGCGCCTTGTTCCAGTTGTCCAAAAGATCTGTTCTGTTTCGCATGCTCAATGGTTGTGCTTGTTGGTTTCAATTCCTGTGCAAGCAACTTGCGCGCCCGATGTTTTGCACTTTTTTGCACTCTACCGGTGCAAGCCATTGGTGCCTTGTGTTCATTCTTTTTCATTGATCGACTTGCCTGAACAGACGGAGAGCCGCATGAAATCGATTTGATCGGAACTTGATTGGATCCCGCTGGCATGAATTGGTACAGGCATTGCAAATAAACCGGTACGCGCCGACACAGTGCAAATTGCTTTCACGGTGCCAATTTGTTGATGACTCTGGAGATCATGAGATGCCTAAAGTAAACCACCCCGCTCACGTTGATGGCGATTATTTTGTTGATTACGAAGAAAAGGTATTCGAGGACGTTAAAGCTGAACCCGGGCAAAAAGCATTGGTGACTTTTCACACGGTTGCTTTTGAAGGCTCCATTGGTTTTGTGAACTTGTTACAAGCCACGCGTTTGCAGAGAAAGGGTTTTGAAACCTCCGTACTTCTTTATGGCCCGGGCGTGACCTTGGGAGTTCAGCGCGGTTTCCCCACCTTGGGAAATGAAGCATTTCCCGGTCATTTGAATTTCAACAACCAGATCAAGAAATTCATGGGTGAAGGCGGCAAGGTGTATGCCTGCCGTTTCGCCTTGCAGGCCCTGTATGGCCATGGCGAGCCTTCCCTGATTGAGGGCATTCGCCCGATCAACCCCTTGGATGTGATGGATCTGGTGCTGATACACAAGCGTGACAGCGCAGTGATTATTGACACCTGGACTTTGTAAAGAAACAGCGGCGGGTGCCTTGTGGCGACCCGCCTGATGGATGCAGAAGCGGAGATCGTTCATGACTCAAGCCAGGATAGTTCGAGCTGCGGCCGCGCAGATCGCGCCAAATTTGCAGGTGCCGGGCCAAACAATCGAGAAGGTTTGCCGCACCATCGAAGAGGCGGCTTCCAAAGGGGTACAGATCATTGTGTTCCCGGAAACCTTTGTGCCTTATTACCCGTACTTTTCGTATATCTCTCCGCCAGTTCAACAGGGCAAGGAACATTTGCGGCTTTATGAGTATGCAGTGACTGTACCTGGTGCAGAAACGGATGCGGTTTCAGCCCTGGCTGCGCAACACAAGATGGTGGTTGTGCTGGGCGTGAATGAACGCGATCACGGGACGCTTTACAACGCACAGATTATTTTCAACAGCGATGGAAAAATCCTGTTGAAGCGCCGAAAAATTACACCGACCTACCACGAACGAATGGTGTGGGGGCAGGGCGATGCATCAGGTTTGAAAGTGGTTGATTCCCCAGTGGGCCGTGTGGGCGCACTGGCGTGTTGGGAACATTACAACCCATTGGCCCGCTACTGCCTGATGGCGCAGCATGAAGAAATTCATTGCGCGCAGTTTCCTGGTTCGCTGGTGGGGCAGATTTTTGCAGATCAAATGGAAGTGACCATTCGTCACCACGCGCTGGAGTCGGGTTGCTTCGTGATCAACAGCACGGCATGGCTATCCGAAGAACAGGTTCAAAGCATTTCAGAAGACAGCACTTTGCAGAAAGGCCTGCGGGGTGGGTGTTTCACCGCCATTGTCAGCCCGGAAGGAAAGCTACTCGCTGAGCCCCTCACCGAGGGTGAAGGCTTGGTGATCGCTGACCTGGACATGGCTTTGGTGACCAAGCGCAAACGCATGATGGACTCGGTTGGGCATTACGCACGCCCTGAGTTGCTGAGCTTGTTGGTCCGTGATGAGGCTTCAAGCCCCATGCGAACAATTCGGGGAGCACACCATGCTGAGTACTGATCTACAAACATTCGGTTTAAGACTGGAAGACCCAACTGTCGGGTTGCAGAGCCGACGCGGCGGGGCAGGGCCTTCGGATCACAAGGCTGTGTTGGTGGATGGCCAAACCGTGATGATTCCGGTGCACACCCACACGGCTTGGGAGTCGCCTTTTGTGGCGGGCAAACCCGATGCAAACGGAAAAAGCGAACTTCGAAAAAACGGCATTCCGATTGCCGTGATTGATTTTCCGAAGCAGCCCAAATTCTATGGATTGAAAACCGCAGAGGGTATTCCTTACGAGCAAATCGCCACGCTTCACAGCAGCAATGTGTTGGCCACGACTGTTCTTCAAACCTGCATTCGCTATGAAAGCAGAAACAAGACGTGCAAGTTTTGTTCGATTGGCCAGTCTTTGGCGGCCGGGCGAACCGTTGAAAGAAAAACACCACAGCAGTTGGCTGAAGTGGCCAAGGCCGCAGTCGAGCTGGATGGTGTGACGCAAATGGTGATGACCACAGGTACCCCAGCAACGCCTGATCGTGGTGCAGCAATCATGGTTGAAAGCGTTGCCGCTGTGAAGGCGGTGGTGAACTTGCCCATACAGGTACAGATAGAACCGCCCGACCGGTTTGAGTGGTTTGAGGAATTGAAGCGAAGTGGCGCAGACACACTGGGCATGCACCTGGAAGTGGTGTCGGAACGGGTGAGGCAGGACATGATGCCGGGCAAGGCCAAGGTGCCTGTGAGTTATTACATGGAAGCATTTGATGCAGCGGTCAAGGTGTTTGGTCGCGGGCAGGTGAGTACCTACATCATCGCAGGGCTTGGCGACACGCAGGATGAGATTGTGGACATGAGCCGCCAGTTGATTGAACGCGGGGTGTACCCGTTCATTGTTCCATTCGTGCCCATCAGTGGCACACCGCTTGAAAGCCACCCGGTGCCCAGTTCCCAGTTTATGCTTGAGGTATTGAAGCCTGTGGGCCAGATGTTGCGCGAGGCCGGGATGCTTTCCAAAGACATGAAAGCAGGCTGCGGGAAATGCGGTGCCTGTTCAACGCTTAAATCCTTTGAGTCGTGAATCGAGTCTTGAGTTGAGTCATGAATTGAGTCCTGAGGTGATGACATGTTTATTGATGAAATGAATCTTGATCAAATGAATCTTGATCAAATGAATCTTGTTCAAATGCATATTAGTCAATTCAGCTACAGCGATTGCCGAATCAAGCTCGCCGTAGATGACTGGGAGCTGCAACAGGCCCAGGCACTTCGCAAGGCGGTTTTTGTGGTGGAGCAGGGGATTTTCCAGACCAGTGATCATGACTTGTTTGACAGCAGTGCAGACACGCTTATTGCCACCATTGGGATGCTAGGTATTCCCGATGCCGTGGTGGGCACGGTGCGCATTCATGAGCAGGAACCGGGGGTGTGGGTGGGTTCTCGCCTGGCCGTAGACTGCGCATTTCGAGCCGACAAGGGTTTGGGAAAAGCCTTGATACGCATGGCAGTTGGCAGCGCACGCGCTCGGGGCTGCAAGGCGTTTTATGCGAATGTTCAAGTACAGAACGTGGCTTTGTTTCAAAAGCTGGGTTGGCACGCCGTGGGTGAGGTGACTGTGCATGGTGTTGGGCACATGTTCATGCAGGCCAACCTGAATCTTTTTCCGGTGGCCCGTGATCCCGGTTGTGGTTTTGTCCATCTCATCAATCCATCCGGACGTGTTGCCTCAATTGGAGAGATGGCATGAGCACGCTGCTAGCTCTGGTGCGGGCCGTTCGCGACAGCAAGGGCGTTGCGCACAAGAAAGACATTGCAATTGGCATGAATGCATTGGCCATGGCAGCTGTCGGTGACAGTGAGAGTAACAGTGACAGCGACAGTGAAAAAGGCAATGCGAAGCCGCATCATTCATCAACCCTGGTGGGGGACGACTGCGCGGTGCTGAAGTCGGCGGATGGATCGTACCTGTTGTTTGCCATTGAAGGCTTCATGAACGAGTTTGTACGGGACGACCCCTGGTTTGCCGGGTATTGCGGCGTGATGGTGAATGTGAGTGACATTGCCGCCATGGGTGGAAGGGCCACTGCTGTTGTTGACGCGGTGTGGACATCCGGTTCAGTGCAGTTGAAGCAGATTCTGCAAGGCATGGCGGTTGCCTCTGCGCGTTACGGTGTGCCCATTGTAGGTGGACACACGAATGCGAGAAATGACCGAAGTCAACTTGCAGTGTCAATCATTGGCACAGCCACCTCGGTATTGAGCAGTTTTGAGGCCAAACCTGGTGATGTGTTGATGAGCGTGATTGATTTGCGGGGTCAATACCGCGGGGCTGGCAATAACTGGAACGCAAGTACCGAAGCGCCAGCAGAACGTTTGCGCGGTGACCTGGAGTTGCTTGCCCAAGTGGCGGAAAGGGGCTTTGCTGTGGCCTGTAAGGACATCAGCATGGCTGGCCCCTTGGGCACCCTGCTGATGATGCTGGAATGTTCTGGGTGTGGAGCAGAAATTGTTCCCGAGGCCTTTCCTCGCCCAGAGGATGTTCCACTGGAACGCTGGATGCAAACCTTTCCCAGTTTCGGCTTCGTGTTCAGTGTGGCGCCTGCGCAGGTTGAAAAGATGAAACAGCTTTTCAACGGCCGCGATTTACTTTGCAAGGAAGTGGGGCAGGTAGTTGAGGGTTCAAAGGTTTGGTTGAAAGATGAAGCCGAACGCGAGTTGTTGTGGGACTTTTCCGAAACACCACTACTGGGTTGTGAACAGTTGAATAAAGCCAATGATGTTGAAGGAGAAGCGTATGCCTGTGGTTCGGTTTGATGTGTTGTGGCCAGATTCTTCAGTGATGAAGTGCCTGTCGCCCTCAACTGTGATTCGAAATTTCATTCAAGAGGGTGAGGTTTATTCATTGTCGGAATTTGTGACGATGGCCGAGCTTGGTTTGAACCAGGCCAGTGATCGGGTACGGGAAGTGTACGGCTATGCCTGTTCTGCGGCAGCGGACCAACTGGAAATCATTCAGACCAAGGCCGACACTTTTCGAGGGCAGCCCGCAGCCGCTGTGCAAGTGCTTCGAGTGGATTAAAAGGGAATAAGGGAAAAAAGGGGAAAAGAGGATGAACGTGGATGCGCGCAATTTGAAGGATCACTATTCGGTGGCAGTGATTGGTGGGGGGCAAGCCGGCCTTTCAATGAGTTATCACCTGACCAGCAAAGAAATTGACCATGTTGTGCTGGAGCGCAACCAGATTGGCCACAGCTGGCGGCAGCAACGCTGGGATACCTTTTGCCTGGTCACGCCCAACTGGCAATGCAATTTGCCGGGCTTTCCTTACGCTGGCCCTGAGCCGCATGGCTTCATGAAAAAAGACGACATCGTTGCTTATCTTGAGGCATTTGCTGCCTCATTCAATCCGCCCGTGTTTGAAGGTGTTGCAGTCAAGCAGTTGCGAAAATTGAGCGATGGTCTTTTCGAAATTCAATGCACGAAGGGCACATTCACCGCTAACCAGGTTGTGGTGGCCGTAGGTGGTTACCACAAGCCGAGAATTCCACGACTTGCAGAAAAAGTACCTTCGCACATTCGGCAGATTCACTCTTCGGAATACAGAAATCCATCACAGCTTCCGCAAGGAAATATCCTGGTGATTGGTTCGGGTCAAAGTGGCTGCCAGATCGCAGAAGACCTTCACTTGGCAGGCCGGGGCGTTCATTTGGCGGTCGGCAGTGCACCCCGCGTGGCGCGTCGCTACCGTGGCAGGGATGTGGTGGATTGGTTGGCAGACATGGGGCACTACGACATGCCCGTGGAGCTTCATCCGCAAAAGGAGGCCGTGCGTGGCAAGGCCAACCATTATGTGACAGGGCGTGATGGTGGACGAGACATTGATTTGCGGATGCGCGCAAAGGAAGGCATGCAATTGCACGGCCGCGTTGCAGATTGCGTGGATGGTGTGATGCATTTTGCAGATGATCTGGTGAAGAACCTGGACAACGCAGATCAAAGCAGCGAGAACATCAAGAATATGATTGATGGCTACATTGCCGAGAAAGGCATTTCCGCGCCGCAAGAGGCTCGCTATGTACCAGTGTGGCAGCCCAAGGGTGGAGATTCTTCAATCGACTTGCATGCAGAAAACATAAGCGGAATTGTTTGGTCAGTGGGCTTTGAAAGTTCTTTTGACTGGATCGACCTGCCGATTTTCAATGGCAAAGGTTACCCCAATCATTACCGCGGAGTCAGTCGGGAACCCGGCGTGTATTTTCTTGGGCTTCCTTGGTTGCACACTTGGGGGTCAGGGCGCTTCTCGGGTGTTGCGCGCGATTCGGCTTTCTTGCTTGAGAAGATTGAACAGCAACTTTGCGCCAGTTTTGAGGTGACCTCGTGAGCCAATTTCATGCATTGAGGTGCGTGCATTGAGTTGCATGCATTGAGCGGAATTCAGTTGTGTAAAACCTCCTGGTTTTACGCAGCAGGATTTGATTGATTTTTGTCTTGCAGCATCAAATCGTGATCGACGTAATAGGTCACGATGTTGACAAAGCCATCCACCAGCGCATCGAATTTCACAGGCGGACTATCCGATGACAGGTTTAGCAGGGTGTTGTAAATGCCTGCGTTGATGACAATGTAAACCATGGTGTTGAGATTTCTGATCCGCATGTAACGCGGGTGATTCATCAAATACTGAACTGCCAGATCATTCAATGCACGGCTGAGCAGTTCTGTGAACTCACGGGAATCGGCCAGCAACACATACTGCACAAAATACAGATACCGCCGGTCGTTGTTCATCAACAGGGTGCAGAATCCGTTGGACAAAACCCGGATCACATCGGGAATTTCCATCTCAGGCAACTGCACCTTCAGCGTGCTGACAAACTGCGTGACGTCCTGCAAAAAGCGCTCACCCATCTGCTCAAAAATTTCTTCCTTGTTCGAGAAGTATTCATAAACCGAGCCACTGCTTAAACCCGCCACTGCCGCAATGTGATTGGTCGTGGTGCCTGCCAAACCATGGCGGGACAAGCAGATGAAACCAGCCTCTACGATGGCGTCAACAGTGGCGATGGAGCGGGATTGTTTTGGTTTCCTGGGCATGTTGAAGTTATCCGAATTGAATCCGAGTAAAAGGTCGCGTTAAGGTGTTTCCATTGAAACCCACCCCACCCCGGGGTGTCAATCGCCAACGACAAAGGAGACAAGTACATGACCTCTCATGCCAACAAAGGTGCTGCAGTTGGAATACCCCCACGCCTGCTCAAGTTTCCCTTGCCCGAACACGCTCATGACCATCCGTTTTTCAATCAGAATGTTTTGGCGTCCTCGATGTTGTCGGTGATGTCGGCAATTTTTCCTTCAGGTGAACGGTTTTTCATGGAATCGGTTCGTCATTTCCGCGATCAGATTGAGGACCCAGTACTCAAGGCACAGATATCAGGTTTCATCGGCCAGGAAGCAATTCATGGTCGAGAGCATGAGCATCTGAATGAATGGTTCGTGTCGCGAGGCTATGACATTGGTCTGGCTGAATCGACGATCAAGAAATCGCTTGGCCTGTTGAACAAACTGCCACCGAGCCAGAGGCTGGCTTGCACGGTCATGATGGAGCACTTCACCGCGATACTTGCAGAGCAATGGCTGACGCATGATGAGTTTCGGGATACCTCAGACCCACAGGCACTTCAGCTGTGGACCTGGCATGCCCTGGAAGAACTGGAGCACAAATCAGTCGCTTTTGATGTTCACCGGCAGGTGAGCCAAAATCCTCATTTTGAAAAGCTGCTGGCTGCGCCCCTGGTGTTTTTGACGCTGACCCCTGGCGTCACATTGAGCTGGTTGTGGGTGGTGTACAAGCAGGGACACCTTTTGAAATGGAAGGAAAACAAGCGGGGGTTTCTTGCCTTGTTTGGTCGAAAGGGATTCATGACCCAGTGTTTCAAGCGCATTCCCGAGTTTTTTCCACGCAATCACCATCCCACTGATTCGGATACCAAGCAGTTGGAGGATCTATGGCGGAAAAGGCTTTTTGGTGAGGAAGGGGAGTTGAATCACCTGTACTGAGTCAGTTGTTTCGCTGAACCCGAAACTGTTCCATCGCATGCCGGGCCACAGGCGACAAGGTGCGGTTGCTCAAGCTGACAATGGATACATTGGCAAAAATTTTTGGAAAGTTTGTAATGTTCAGCGCCACCAATTCACCAGACTCAAGCCAGGGTTTTGCGGCCAGGTCAGTGGAAGCAACCAGGGTGTCGGTTTGCAGGGCCACCTTGTGCAACAGATTTGCATCGTCACATTCCAGGGCAAACTGGGGCGGGTTCCTGTCGTCGCGGCCCAGCAGCTTGCCCAGTTGCGCTTTTAATGTATCTGGCAGTTTGACTGATGCAATGCCATAGCGCCATGCGGCTTCGAAGCAATGGGCACCTTGGGTCAGGGGGTGCCCGCGGCGGGCATACAGGTGGCCGTATTGGCGCATCAAGGTCTCGATGGTGAGGTAAGGCGCTTCAGTAATTTCTCGGGTATCGGCCACAAAGAATTCGATTTCTTCTTTCAGCAGCAGTGAAAGCAGGCTGGTCTGGTTTCCTGTTTCAGTGCGAATTGACACTTCAGGATACAGTTGCCGAATGGCCTGGATGGCATGGCCAGCCAGCGTGGCACACGGAAACGGACCCACACCAAAAGCCAGATCACCCACTTCGCCACGTTGAAACAGGTGAAGGTCACGTTGAAGGGAACGCGATTCGAGTAACAGGGCGCGTGCGCGTTCAATCAGGAACTGCCCCGCAGGGCTTGGGCGAATTTCTCCGCCTTTGCGTTCAAACAATACAAGGCCAGTCTGTTTTTCCAGCGCTTGGATACTGCGGCTGAATGCAGGCTGGCTCAAATGCACCTTGTTGGCAGCCTTGGCAAAGTGCCGGGTTTCGTCCAGTGCCAGCAGGTGTTCCAGTTGATTCAAGTTCATGGTAGTTAATGCATCCAGTGCATTGAAAGTGCATTGATTATGCATTGGACGAAAAGCATGGGCAAGGCTACATTTGAATCGATAAGCACAAAAAAACCGGAGACAGATCACATGGAACCCACGCAGTTTCAGAACGTGTTGATACTTGTTGCCATTGCAGGCTTTGCCTTGATGGAATTTGCAAGCCGACGCTACCAAGCCACGGTGCACGCCACAGCCAACGACACCAAGCTGGAGCTGTTCATGTTTGTCAGCCTGGTGGCCTTGACCCAGCCCTTGGTTATTCTGGCCACGCAAGGCATTGGTGCAACATGGTTTGCACAGTGGCAAGGGATGTGGGCCGACTGGCCTTGGTGGGCCATGTTTGGCGTGTTGCTGCTGGGCGATGATCTGACCCAGTACCTGTGGCACCGCGCTTCGCATTCGCCTTTGCTGTGGCCATTGCACCGGGCTCACCATTCCGCCCAGTACATGAGCGTGCGCATGACCTTCCGCAACAATTTTTTCTATTACCTGATGATGCCCGGCTTGTGGATTGCAGGCGCTTTGCTGTTTTTGGGTTTTGGCGGCTGGGTGTATGCCATTTATCTGGGTTTGAAGTTGACCATCATTCTGGGTGCGCACTGCTCGTGGCGCTGGGATGAACCACTGTACAAAATCCGCGCCTTGCGGCCTGTGATGTGGGTAGTAGAGCGCACCATTTCCACACCCGCCACCCATTGGGCGCACCATGCCTTGACCAACAAGGACGGCATTGGCCACTACACAGGCAACTTCGGCAACATGCTGTTTTTGTGGGATGTGCTGTTTGGCACGGCGCACATTACGCGAAAGTACCCCAGTGAAATTGGTTTGATGGATGATCGAATTCACGGGCAGGAGCACTGGGTGCACCAGATGTTTTTTCCGGTGGTGCAGTCACGCCGGGCCGATTCAGCGTTGAAGTTTGGCGGCACCATTTATGATGAAACCAAGCCGCAGCGGTCAGGCGTTCAGGTAGCTGATCACCATCTCGATTAATTCAAGGGCCAACTCTTCGTCGGTGATGAAGGGGCTGGGTTCGCTGATTGCGCGGATCATCGTGAACACAATCGAATTGGCAATCACGAAACTGCGAATTTGTAGCCGCTGAGGGTTGTTGCCCAAGGGGTTCTTGAGCAGGTACATGCGCATGAAATCCAGCAGAGTGTCTTGCAGAAGCTGCGCCACATTCTGCGTGGGCAGGCGGTACCAGTTGCGCACCAGTTCAACGGCAAGTCCGTCATCGGCCCGTAAAAAGGCCATGCCGTAGCGCACTGATCTTTCAACCATGTCGCGCAGTTCAGTTGTTTTTTCCAGCACCAGGGTGTTCAAGCCCAGCCGAAGGCTGTCAGTCACATCCTGCAGCAGGGCCTCGACAAGGTCTTCCCTGGAATCAAAATACTGGTACAGCGAACCCACACTGACACCCGCAAGTTCAGCCACGTGGTGCGTGGTGAACTTGTCCATGCCGTGTTCGCGAATGGCCTGGGCTGTTGCCTCAACCAGGCGTGACACAAGTGCTTTGGAGCGCTGCTGTTGCGGTATTTTGCGCATGTCCGACTGGGTTTAAAATTTGCCGATGTAGAAGTCTCGCTGAATGTCGGCAACACGTTCCGGGTTGTTGGCGTAGTGGGCGAAATCGGTGACGCCTGTTTCACGCAGTACCTCTTCATCCAGCCAGGACACTTTGGAGGCAAAGCGTTCGCGGTTGCTGAGCAGTGCCAGCGCAGCATCGGCCATAACTTCAGCTTTGCGGGAAACGCTAAGCCCTTCATCGCCGCTGAACATGCCCACCGCAGCAGTGGCGATCAGCGTGGCGGGCCACAGGGTTTTGACATCAATGCCTTTGGCCTTCACTTCTTGTTGAAAACCCATGCTGAGCAAGGTCATTGAATATTTTGTAGATGTGTAGGGAATGAAGGCACCCAGCCAGCCTTCGTCCATGTTCAAGGGCGGACACAGGTTGAGCACGCTGCCCTTGCTTTTTTGCAGGTGGGGCAGGCATTCACGCATAGTGATCAGCGGCGCACGGGTGTTCAGTGCATGCATCAGGTCAAACTTTTTAGTGTCCGTTGTAGCGAGCGGCGTGACCCCCAAAAAGCCAGCGTTGTTGACCAGCAGGTCGATGCCACCGAACTTCTGAATTGTGGCCTCAATGGCATGCTTGATTTGGGTTTCATCGCGCACGTCAGTGGCCACTGGCAGGGCTTGACCCCCGGCATCCACAACCTCCTGTGCCACGGAATGAATGGTGCCAGGCAATTTCGGGTTCGGTGTGTCCGACTTGGCCGCAATCGTGACGTTGGCGCCTTCACTGGCCAGTTTCAAAATGATTTCTCGCCCAATGCCCCGGCTACCGCCGGTAATGAACACTGTTTTACCTGACCAGCTTCCCATGGTGTCTCCGCGAATCAATTCAATCGAACGTTCAGTTTAATATGACGTGTTGTTCGTATTCAATTCGCATTTGTGGAAATTGTCGCTTTTCTTTCTGGAAATGTTTTCTGTTGAAGCTCTGCCACAGCATGTTCCTGCGCTTGTCGGCCAAGCCTTGTTTGAGTCTGTGAAAGACTTTTGGTGCTGCGCATGATGAGATGCACAAAGGCGCGAGCAGGCACATGAAGCAGGGCGATCAATGCGCCCGCGGGCGAGCGCAGTCCCAGTTTCCGGAACATGTTTGCACCCAGTAAATAACGGGAAGAGCTCAGGTGCTTCAGGTATGCAAATTGTCGGCGAAGGTCTTCATGCCGGGCATAGTGTCGACTTAAAGGTTCACCGGCCAGTGCAGCGGCCAGCCGATGAGTGGATTCATCGGGTGGCGAATGCGTAAACAGGAATTGCCGCAGCCTCACCAGTGCCTGTTGTTCGTTGTCGACCAGCCATTCTTCCTTGACACCCATTTGCCAGCCAATCAGTTTCCACAATTGCATCACGGCCCGCGAATTGCGCGGGGTGACCAAAATGCCGCATTTTCTCAAACCCAACAACATCACCGCACTGAAGCCCAGGTAGGTGGCCGCCATGTCCACCTGGTTGATTGGCAAGCCCCATTGTTCTGAATCCCATTGCTTACTGCTTTTCAATTGATGGCGAACCAGTGCATGCACCCAGCGCACCCGCAATGTGGCGTTCAGGCCTGCACCCCCCGGCAGGTTCGCATTGTGGCTGACCACCTTGAGCCACCATTGGGCTGTGCCTGCCAACCTGGGTGCCGCACCTTTTTCCAGTTCGCCAGTCAGTATCAGGGTTTTGTTGAAAGCCACCATCAGGTAGCCGCCCATCAGTGCCATGTCACGCAACACATCGGTGGCTGTGCGGCCTGTGCTGTGGATGAACGCCGCTCCTTCATTGATCAATGTGGTGTCGACCCAAGCAGGAAGTGCAGCGGCCTGTTGCAAAAGGGTGTGCAAGGCAGCGCTGCCTTGAAAGGAGGATGGATCCGGCGATTGAAGGGCCAGGTGAATTTCCCGCCAGTCGGGCTTGTCGGGTGATTCGGCCAGGCGGGCCTGAACATAGGCGTCCATCACGCGGTCGCCTTCAAACAAACCCTGTTGCAATTGACTGTACTCGGCGGCTGTGGGCGCAAAGGCGCGCCCCAGCAATTTTTGTATCCACCAAGGCGTGTTGATCTGAGTTTGCGCAAACGCGCGAAGCCGCGATGGGAAGGTCAGTTCGCCTGGGGTCATGGGGCACTTTGATGATCTGTAGAAGTACCCAGATTAAGGCGAATTATTATTCGCATTCAATTCGCATTTCGAAGGTTTAAATGGCAGGTTTTTTTCGTTGCTATTTCACACTAGGGCGAAATATTGCCTTTCATTTTCAAAAGCTTGTTCCTATAATTCGCTTCCCCAATGTTTCAACCGGAGCATGCGATGAAACCCAGAAATCATGTGGCCCTTCAGGCCAAGGTGCGGGGTGGTGCAGGTGCCCACCGCAAAACCAGCAAGCAAGCCCGCTGTGCACAAAAGGCAGCAGTTCAGAAAGAACTGAAAGCAATCAACAAGGCCAGTCAGAAAGATTGGCCTTTTTCTTTGGCGCTTCACTGATGCCATTTCGGGTTGCTCAAGCGGATAGAACTCCAGCCGTATTTCAAAGCGGACGGCATGTGTTGGTGGATGCCTCGGGAGCAGGGCAGGGAAGGTATTGCATGGCCGCGGTGTGCATGGAAAACGGTTCAGTCGCGCAATTGCATAGTAAGCCTTGTGAAGCGTTTACTTCGGTTTTGGCTGAGCAGGAATGCATTGAATGGGCGTCTGATATCTGGCCGAATGCGGTTGTGTGGAATGACTGCATTCCGGCAATTGAACAGGTATTGCTGGAAAGGCCCGCTTTGCAGGGCCGGGTGTATTGGCCCACGCCCCGCATGCGAAAACCATTTCATGACATGGTGCACAGCCTGTCGGTGAAGGCCCGCGAGTTTGCCGCACCCGCCCAATGGGTGTTGGCAGAAGAATCTTCACAGGCACTGACCAATTTTGTGTTTCTCAATACGACAGAATGACGTTGAAACAACAGCAAGGCACTCACAGTTTTTCAATTCCGGGGTCTGCGCGTTCAATGATTGTTTTCACAGCCATACCTTTGGGCAAGGCGCCGTAGTTGTGGATTCCTTGTGTGACAAGACGACTTGAGCAGAATGCTTCGCTGACTTCTGAAGGGGCGTGGCGAACCAGAAGTGACGCTTCAAAAGCCAGGGCCATTTGATCCACCATGGTGCGCGCGCTGTACTGCAGGCCGTGCATGTCGGTGGGGTTTAATTGCATGAACTGTTTGTTCAGGCCATCCAGATAGGTGTCCAGAATGGAGTTACCACCCCGTGCCTTGTTCAGTTCCGCGTTGAATGCCATCAGCACGGCCGGCGTTTTGCCAATCGCGCGAAGCACATCCAGACACTGCACATTGCCACTGCCTTCCCAAATCGGGTTGATAACACTTTCACGGAACAGGCGCGGGTAAATCGAGTTTTCCATCACGCCGCTGCCGCCAATGCATTCCATGATTTCGTAGCTGTGTTGTGGCGCACGTTTGCAAATCCAGTATTTGCCCACTGCTGTGGCCAGTCGTGCCAGGTTGGACTCATGTTCATCCGTGTCTTTCAAATCAAGTGCACGGGCCATGCGCATCGAAAAGGCCATGGCGCCTTCATACTCGAGTTGCAGGTCGGCCAGCACATTCTGCATCAGTGGCTGGTCAATCAGTTTTGCACCGAAGGCGCCCCGCTGTTTGCAATGGTGTATGGCGTTGACCAAGCCCGCACGCATCAGGCCTGCCGAGGCACCCATGCAATCGAAACGGGTCAGGCTGACCATTTCAATAATGGTGGGAACCCCGCGGCCTTCGTCGCCAATCAACCAACCCTGCGCGCCACGAAACTCCACTTCGCTGGACGCATTGGATTTGTTGCCCATCTTGTCTTTCAGGCGAATCACGTTCAGTGCATTTTTGGTGCCGTCTGGCAGCCAGCGGGGTACTGCGAAGCACGACACGCCAGCGCTGGTTTGAGCAAGAATCAAAAACACATCGCACATGGGGGCGGACAAAAACCACTTGTGTCCCACCAGCGAATACATTTGCCCCGCGCCGGCTTGGTTCACCGGGGTGGCTTGTGTGCTGTTGGCACGCACATCCGATCCACCCTGTTTTTCCGTCATACCCATGCCCACGGTGATGGACTGCTTTTCATCGATGGGCAGGTTGCGCGGGTCATAACCGCGACTCAGGATTTTCGATTCAAAAATTGCCGCGACCTCTGGCTGCAAGCGAAAACTGGGGATGGATGCAAAGGTCATGGTGACCGGGCAACCGTGGCCGGCTTCCACCTGGCTTTGTATAAAGGCCTTGGCGCCACGTACTACATGGGCACCTTCCCGCGGGTTGGTCCAGGGCTGGCTGTGCAAACCTTCTTCCAGGGCCGATTTCATCAGTTCATGGTAGGCACCGTGATAGCGTACGGCATCCACACGGTTGCCGAATCGATCATGCGTGTCCAGTTCCGGTGTGTACTTGTTGGCCAAAAACCCAAGCTCGAGGTATTCGGGTTTGCCGCACTTTTCGCCAAATGCAGCAATTTCGGCCAGTCCCCATTCGCCACCTTCGCGTTTGACCCCCTCAAGCAGCGCAGCATCGGTCGTGAACAGGTTGTAGCTGTGCAGTTCGCTGGCCACGTTGTGAACGTGGTGTGTTTCGCCAATACTGGCCGTGGTGTGAAGTTCTTTGGCGGTTTTCAATGCGGATGCTCCTGGCTATTCTGCGAATTGTAGAAACATAATTACTCAAAATAGTAAAAAACGCAAATAGTTGTAATTTTATGCTTCAGTCCCACCTGTTGCAGTGCTGGTTTGTCAGGCCATACCGTGGTAGAACGAAGGTGTGTAACTCACGGAGAAACACCATGGCAACAACGCATCAAGTTGAAATTGATTTGAACACCCTTGTGATGTTGGTCAATGAAGTTGCCAAGGAGGATCCGCTGGATTACGGCGACCTGCCGGTAGATGAAATGGCCTTGCGCCATTCCTGTTGTCTTGGCGCGCTGACCATTCTTCAAAATGCGGCAATGTTCAAGGCCGAAGACCTGCTTTACGTACTACTCAGTTCAATGGCCAAGCTGATTGAAGAAAATGTGTTGCTGCACGCACAAAGCGTGGAAAAGGGCGAACAGATTCGCAGCGAACTGGTCCTGCAGATTCTGAACAGGGCCAAAAAAGGTCGCTGACAGGGTTTCCGAGGAAATAAAGGAAATTTTCTGGCCAGCTTCAGTTCGGGGTAACTTGAATTCCGGAGACTCAAGTTTCTCATTTTGCTGCCGTTATGGTTTGTATCGACACGGAGCGCCAAAATGGACATTTCCCCAGCCGCCATGGTCAATGCCACGGTACAAATGAAGCAGGCTCAAACGCTGCAACAGGGTCAAATTGCTGTGTTCAAGAAGTCAATGGACATTGCTGAATCGTCGATTGCACAGTTGATTCAATCGGTTCCCCAGCCGCCACCACTGGCCAGCAGCGGTAACCTGGGCACCAAGCTGAATGTATATACCTGACCAGATCACTCTTTGAGTCTATGTTTCGAGCTGATGTAGCGTAACTTTGGTTTTTAGGCTTCGGTTTTCAAGCCTTGGTTTTCAAGCCTTAGTGGCCAACATCATGAAACTTTGCCGCGCGGCTTGTTCCAGCTGTTTGCGGCTAAGGCTTGGGTCATTGTCTTGCGCCAGCTGCGAAACCAGCCCGTGAATTTGCACCACGATCATGGCAGCTCGCAATTTGTATTCTGCCTTGCTGATTTTTGGCTCCAGCCCGTAAATCAGCTTGAAAATTTCTTTTCTTTCCCGCGCATACACTTCTTCCACCAGTCGGGCCGCAAATGGCAGACGGTTTGACAGTGCGTAAATTTCGGCCAGCACACCAAATGTGTCTGGCCTGCGAATTTCAATCAGGATCAAATCGACAATGGTTTTAAACCGTTCAAGCTGGCTTTTGTCGCTCATCGCGTTCATGACCTGCGCCACGGCAGTTTGGTAGTTGTCCATCACATAGGTCAACAGCGCTTCAACCAGTGCTTCCTTGTTGGTGTAGTAGTGCTGCACCGTGCTCAATGAAATTCCCAGCTGGGAAGCCACCCCGCGCATGCTCAGGCCCGCATAGCCCTCGCTGGCCAATATGGCTTGTGCTGTCCCCAGGATTTCCTGTGAACGAATTTGACCCTTGTCGGTGGTGGCGTGTGTGTTCATGGGCGTTACTTTAACCTGATTATTGATCTCATTGTTGACAAACCGGTCATGTGACCTATAATCAATGCACTGCAACCGGTCGGTTGACCTATAACTTTGAGAGTGTGAAGAGACAATGAGATACCCCAAGCCAAGCTGGATGAATTCCGACCTTGAACTGTACCGTTCAAACATTCGCCGTTTCGTGGAAACCGAGATCAAGCCTAACCAACACAAGTGGGCCGAACAGCAGCACGTGGATCGTGAGCTGTGGAACAAGGCCGGCGAGATGGGCTTGCTGTCTGCCGATATTCCAGAAGAGTACGGTGGCGCGGGCGGTGACTTCACCCACATGGCTGTGTTGTTTGAAGAACTGGCCTACAGCGGTGACCGCTCCTTTGGTGTGCATGTGCACGCCATTGCAGCCCAGTACATCCTGAACCACGGCACTGAAGAGCAGAAACAGTACTTCCTGCCCAAAATGGCCAGCGGTGAAATGATTGGCGCCATCGCCATGAGCGAGCCAGGTGCCGGTTCCGACCTGCAAGGCATTCGCACCAGTGCTGTGAAAGACGGCAATCACTACGTGGTCAACGGTTCGAAGATTTTCATCTCCAACGGTTACCTGGCTGATGTGATCATTCTGGTTACTAAAACTGACCCTGCAGCTGGCGCTAAGGGTACTACCTTGCTGTTGCTGGAAACCAAGAAGGCTGAGGGTTTCAAGGTTGGCCGTATTCTTGAAAAGCTGGGTCAGAAAGGGCAAGACACCTGCGAATTGTTCTTCGACAACGTGCGCATTCCAACCCAGAACGTACTGGGCGCGGAAGGCATGGGCTTCATGCAGTTGATGGTTGAATTACCTTACGAGCGCTTGATGCTGGGCGTTGGCGCAATGGCCGCCATTGAAATGGCCATTGAAATCACGCTGGAATACACCAAAGAGCGCAAGGCCTTCGGTAAAACGATTTTTGATTTCCAGAACACCCGTTTCAAGATGGCTGAATTGAAATCACAGGCTGTTGTGGCCCGTGCATTTATCGACAATTCGATTGAAAAGCTGGTGGCCGGCAAACTGGATGCAGCAACAGCTTCCATTGCAAAACTGCACTTGAGCGAACTGGAATGCAAGGTGATCGACGAATGCCTGCAGTTCTTCGGTGGTTATGGCTACATGATGGAATACCCGATTGCACAAATGTATGCAGATGCGCGCGTACAGCGTATTTACGGTGGTTCCAGTGAAATCATGAAAGAAATTATTGCCAGGTCGCTGTAACTGGTTGCAGTGCTTATTGCACTGCTGTTTGTGCAGAACAAAGCCCTCGATTCAAAACAATCGAGGGCTTTTTTGTGTCTGCGGCTTTAGACTGATTACAGATTCTTGACGATCATCAACACGGCAACCACCAGGCACATCAAGCCAAATGCCTTTTTAAGATGAGGGCCAGGTAGTTTGCTGGAAATCATTCTGCCGCCCAACATGCCGACCGCTGCAGCGGCCGAAAAGGTTACGCCAATTTCCACATTGAATTCACCAGCCCCTGCGCTGTTCAGTACCCCTACAGCGGACACCATGGATATGACAGCCAGCGAAGTCACCGTAACCGATTGAACACTTAAATTGGTGAATCGTTGTAAGGCCGGCACCAGTACAAAGCCCCCACCCACACCCAGCAAACCAGACAGAAACCCTGCAACAGCGCCGGATGCCATCAACGCACGCGCACAGGGCCAAGTCCAGATGAAGCGCCCCGTGGCGGGGTTTCGAATGCAAGGGCAATTGCTTTTCGCACCCTCGGGCGGCGCGTCAATTGCGTTCTGTAGGGAATTCTTGCTGCTGCGAAACGCGTTGAAAGCAACCCACATCAGAACCACTGCAAAAGCAAGGCCGAGAATTCGAGTATCCACTTGCCTGGCCGTCCAAAATCCCAGTGGCGAACATAAAAGGCCCACCGTACCCATCAACATCGCAGCCTTGTAGCGCACTTCACCCGCGCGTAATCCCAGTGCAGCACCCAGCATTGCGGCCAAACCAACCGCCAGCAAACCAATGGGTGCAACTTCCTGCACAGCCAGGCCGGTGGAGAACACAAGCAATGGAACCGCCAATACGCCGCCACCTGCGCCGGTGAGCGCCATAATCAGACCGATTAGTAAACCTAAAGCAAGAATTCCTAGCATTAGGACATACCGGGAATATTCAAAGGAGAGCAAATCGACGGGGTCTGAATGCGAGTGTTTCTGTACAAGAAAGTCATCGTCCGAAGTAGTCTGGTGTTTTGTACATTGTACACATGCGGAACGTTTGTTGATTCATCTCGTCATTCTGAATGTGGTCATAATGTCCAATTGACTTTTGTTAAAAATTATTTTGGAAAATCATTAACGTTTTGTGCGATCTTGGATTGATCAAATAATCCAACCCTTTCGGGGGATAAGGATTGCTTGTTTTGAGTGTGATTTTTAAATTTTTTATCTTTTAAAATAATCGTTTTTTTACTATTAATAAGTCATTTGCCAATCATTTCCCTAGTTTGCAGAGGTAATCGCAATAAATTGGGGAAGACTGGAACATTCATGTCGTGTTAATTCAATCTTGGCTGCGGTTGGTTGGCTGGCCGAGCCATCCGCAGGAATTACCGAGTATGCTTCAGCTTTCAACCTGAGCTTTGTGAACACATGTTATTGAATCAAGAATCCAGCCAACTCGTCCTGGTCGATTACCAGCAGAAATTGATGCCAGCCATTCATCAAGCTGACGAGGTCTATCGAAATGCATTGATACTGGCGACTTTGGCCAAGAAAATGCGCGTCCCTTCCTACGCCACTGAACATGTACCCGAGAAGATTGGTTCCTTTATTCCTGAATTGGCTGCCTTGTGCAAAGGCACCATGCGCAAAACCCAGTTTAGCGCTTGCCCTGAAGGTTTGGTGGATTTGCTGACCAGTAAAGCACCGGCTGGTAATGCACGAAGCCTGCCTAAGCACCTCCAAAAGAATAATCAGGACTCCGATAGACCCAGTATTGTCATTGCAGGTGTCGAGGCCCATGTGTGTTTACTTCAAACAGCATTGGATTTGCTGAATGATGAAATGGAAGTTTGGGTTGTAACCGATGCGTGTGGTTCAAGAACGGAAAGAAATCGCGATGCCGCTTTTGATCGATTGGCCGGTAATGGCGCTGAATTGGTGACTACTGAAATGGTTGTTTTTGAATGGCTTGAGGGTGCAGAAAATGAGCATTTCAAATTTGCACTTGACCTGATTAAGTAAACAATTTATTTTAAAAGCACGATTGGTTTTAAAACCAACACTTCAAGGGTTTGTTAATAATATTTTAAGAAAGATCAAAATGAAAAAATTGAATTTGTCTGCTTTAAGTGCCTCTGAACTTCAGCAATTGAAGTCAGAGATTGAGAAAGAACTGACTGATCGCAGTTCAAAGTTGCAAGCCATTGAAGAAGTCAAAAAACTGGCGGCTTCCAAAGGTTTGAAGCTTGAAGAACTGTTTGCCGAAATGGGCGCGAGCAAAGTCAAGGGCAAACGCGAGTTGGGTCCAGCCCCGGTTCGTTTCCGTCATCCTCAGGATTCTTCTTTGACTTGGTCCGGCCGTGGCAAACGTCCGAACTGGATGAAGGATGCATTGTCCAAGGGTTTGACTGAAGACCAGATGCGCATCTAACACTCCGGTACGCCCCACGAAAAGCCGTTGCTTGTGCATGCAAGCAGCGGTTTTTTTTCGTAGGCCCTTGGTTCGGCGTTCGTTACTGCTCATCAAGGCTTTCGTATCGCAGGCCTTTGAGTCGGTGTTAGTTACTGCTCATCTCGCCTTGGCCAAGGCTGATTTCCCGTCTTGTTGATTCTGGCTCGGGGCATGCGACACGCTAAAGCGTGCTCGCATCGATTGCTTGCGCAATCGCCCCGCGCTGCGAATCAGCCGGGAAGCCTTGCCCTGAATCGGCAAGATGATGCAGCAAACGAACCCCTCACAGGATGCGAACTTGCGCCGGTTAAGGGCTGATGATTGAATGAACGCCGCAGGTCGCAGGTCGCAGGTCGCAGGTCGCAGGTCGCAGGTCGCAGGTCGTGAGCCGTAAGCATCAGGCGCAGCCCCTTCAAGTTTGCGAAGGCAGCATTGCCCTCGCACCGCCATTCAGGAAAGCCTGCCCGTTTTGAATTCACACGCAACGTTCGGCTTTAAGCCGACACCGGGTTCGGCCATGTGTTTTGCCGAACCACGGTGAGTCAGGGGGAATTCAAAAAAGGGAAATACAGGGTTTCGGCGGAAGAGGGTATGCGCCTGAACAAACGAAGAACGGCTCATGCATGCGCCTGAACAAACGAAGAACTACTCATGCGCCTGAACAAACGAAGAACGAATCATGCACCCAAGTGAACGTTCAGCCCAATCCGCGTATCAGGTCTTTCTTCAAGTCCGCCACATCTTCCAACCCAATCGCCAACCGAATCAGGCCCTGCTTGATACCTGCCGCTTCACGCGCCTCAGGGCTCAGTCGCCCATGGGTCGTCGTACCGGGGTGGGTGATGGTGGTGCGCGTATCACCCAGGTTGGCCGTAATGGACATCAATTGGCTGCTGTCAATCACTTGCCATGCCTTCGCGCGGGCTTCATCTTCGCTGCTTGCTTTCACTTCAAACGACACAATGGCGCCGCCGGTTTTTTGCTGCTTCATGGCCAATTCGTGTTGTGGGTGGCTTTTCAATCCGGGGTAGTACACCTTACTAACTGCTGGGTGGGCTTCCAGCCAGGTGGCAATTTCAAGCGCTGCTGCAGACTGCGCCAACATGCGAATGTTCAGTGTTTCCAAACCTTTGAAAAGTACCCAGGCATTGAATGCTGACAGGGTAGGGCCTGCAGTGCGCAGCACGGGCAGAATCTTGTCTTTCAGCAGGTCTTTGGGGCCGCAAATGGCGCCACCCAGCACACGGCCTTGCCCGTCAAGGTACTTGGTCGCGGAATGGATAATGATTTCCGTGCCAAATTCCACTGGCTTTTGCAGCGCGGGTGTGCAGAAGCAGTTGTCGACCACGTTGTAAATGTTGTACTTCCTGGCCAGGTCGCTGAGCGCGCGCATGTCCAGAATTTCAGTCAACGGGTTGGATGGTGTTTCGCTATAAAACAGCTTGGTGTTCGGCTTGATGGCCTTTTCCCAAGCGTCCATGCTGGTGCCATCTACAAACGTAGTTTCAATGCCAAAGCGCGACAGGATATTCACGAACAATTGCACCGTGGCGCCAAACAAAGCTTTTGAAGCAATGATGTGGTCGCCCGCATTCAGCAAGCCCATGCAGGCGGTGGTAATGGCAGCCATGCCGCTTGATGTGGCCAAACAGTATTCCGTGTCTTCAAGCACAGCCAGGCGCTGTTCAAACATCTGCACGCTGGGGTTGGTGAAGCGTGCGTACACATTGCCTTCTTCCGTGCCAGCAAAGCGTGCGGCCGCCTGCGCAGCGCTGTCGAACACGAAGCTGGATGTCAGAAACATTGCTTCAGAATGTTCGCCAAATTCAGTGCGGTGGCTGCCGGCGCGAATGGCCTGTGTTGCTGTGGCCCATTCCGCGGGGTTTGCTTTGGGTTTCTTGTTGCTCATGATTGCAGTCCTTGCGCAATGCGAGTTTGTACAGTGTGCTTGCCCAACAGGTTCATCACCTTGTCAATGGAAGGCGTTTGCGTAATGCCGGTCAACATCAATCGCAAAGGCATGGCCAATTTTGGCATTTTCAGGCCGTGGTTCTTGATGGTGGTTTTCACCAAACCATTCAGGGCTTCCACATTCCATTCCACGCTGTTCAAGCCCTCGTTGAATTCCGCCAGGGCTGCACGCACACCGGCTTCTTCCAGCATAGGGTTTAATTCCTCTGCATTTACCTGTGGCACACGGTAGAACAGGGCGGCTTCATCACGCAGTTGTACCAGTGTGGAAGCGCGTTCCAGCACCACATCAAGCACATCGCCCAACGCAGGGCCTTCTGCAGAATCTACACCCGCCTTGTTCAAGCGGCTTTGCAAATCGGAAAGCAGCAATTCCTTTGGCGCCTGCTTCATGTAGTGGGCATTCACCCACTTCAATTTTTCAGGGTCGAACTGCGCAGCTGATTTGGACAGGTTGGTGGAATCAAACCATTGAATCAGTTGTTCACGGCTGAACAGCTCGTCATCACCGTGGCTCCAGCCCAGGCGGGCCAGGTAATTGATCATCGCATCGGGCAAAAAGCCTTCTTCGTGGTACTGAACCACGCTGACCGCACCATGGCGCTTGGACAGTTTTTCGCCGTCTGGCCCCAAAATCATCGGGATGTGGCCGTAAATTGGCTGCTCTCCGCCCAGTGCCTTCAAAATGTTGATTTGGCGTGGTGTGTTGTTGATGTGGTCGTCACCGCGAATCACGTGGGTGATCTCCATTTCCCAATCGTCCACCACCACACAGAAATTGTAGGTTGGGGTGCCGTCTTGCCGGGCAATGATCAAGTCGTCCATTTCTTCGTTGTTGATTGAAATGGGGCCTTTGACCAGGTCGTCCCAGGTCACCACGCCTGTCAACGGGTTCTTGAAGCGCACCACCGGGGCAACACCTGCGGGTGGTGTGGGCAGGGTCTTGCCAGCTTCCGGGCGCCAGGTGCCGTCATAACGAATGCGCTGACCGTTTTCCCGTTGCTTTTCACGCATTTGATTCACTTCTTCCTGGCTACAGTAGCAAAGGTAGGCATCGCCTTTTTCCAGAAGCTTGTCGAGCATGGCCTTATAACGGTCGATGCGCTGCATCTGGAAAAAAGGACCTTCGTCGTATTCCAGGTTCAACCAAGCCATGCCGTCCATGATGGCTTGAACCGCTTCCGGGGTGGAGCGTTCAACATCCGTGTCTTCAACCCGCAAAATGAATTGCCCCTTGTTGTGGCGGGCAAATGCCCAGCTGTACAGGGCAGTTCGGGCGCCTCCCAGATGCAGGTAGCCAGTGGGGCTGGGTGCAAAACGGGTACGTACTGTTCGGATTTTAGGATCTGTAGACATGGATTAGTGACTTTTTTTCAAAGAACTCTTATTATAAGTTCGAGTAAATTCTTAAGTTAAGGCAATGAACAACTTCGATCGGCGATCATTCATTAAGGCGGTAAGCACTTTGGCCGTTATTGGCTCAGTGGATACATTCCTCAACCGTGGAGTGCTGGCCGCAGGTTCTGAACTGGTTCCACCCCCAGATTTGTTTGATCCGGGGCTGGTTGACCTGACCTTCTGGTTGCAGCCGCGCACGCTGGAAATGGTTCGTCCGCAATCGGGCGAGCGCTTGAGCATTACCTACTGGAAAGACGGACATCTTAACCCAATCGCGTATGAACAGATTTGTGGTTTGCTTCGAGATGTGCAGGCAAATCAGGTTTTCCGCATGGATACCCAGATTATCGACACCTTGTGGGCAGCTCAGGCCTTTGTGCGCCGCTACGGGTTCTCTGCGCCTGTTGAAATCACGTCGGGTTATCGCAGCCCGAAAACCAATGCACGCCTGATTGAAGCCGGTTTACCTGCTGCACGCAATTCCCTGCACCTGAAAGGGCAGGCAGTCGATTTCCGCCTGCCGGGCCTGCACCCCAAGGTGCTGGGTGAGCTGGTTGAAGGTTTCCGCACGGGTGGGGTAGGCTTCTACTTCCGCGTGGGTGCAAAAGGTGGTTGGATTCACGCTGACACTGGCCCGGAACGCAAATGGCGTGGTTAAATAAAGCCATCTAAAAAAGCAACAGTGCGAGGGTGGTTTTTTGGCAGTTTTCCAGCGTTTCGCAAAATCGGTCAAGTTGGGTTACAAGGCAGGCAGTTTCGCAATGGCGGCGGCGTTGTGCCTATCGCTTGCTGCATGCGGCAAAGCGCCCAACAATCCGTATGTGGAAACTGCGGCGGACCAACAAACCAAGACCCTCTACACCGCTTTCACTGCGCGCCCAAAACACCTGGACCCCGCGCAGTCTTACACCTCCGATGAAGCCGAGTTCACTTACCAGGTGTATGAGCCGCTTTTTCAATATCATTACCTGAAACGACCCTACCAGCTCGAGCCCTTGGCTGCCGCGGAAATGCCGGTGCCGGTATATCTGGATGTCCAAGGCAACGCCTTGCCCGAAGATGCCCCGATTGATTCGGTCAAAACCAGCGTCTACACCATCAAACTCAAGCCTGGAATCAGGTACCAGCCGCACCCGGCTTTTGCGAAAGACTCACAAGGCGGTTTTTTGTATCACCAGTTGGGCGATGCGGCCCGCAAGTTCAACAGCCCCATGCAGTTTGAAGTTCAGGCCACGCGTGAACTGACCGCACACGACTACGTGTATGAAATAAAAAGGCTGGCCAGTTCACGAATTGTGTCGCCAATTCTCGGCCACATGGGCGATTACGTCGTGGGCCTTGGCGAATTGTCCAAAACCCTGCAGAAACATGACAAGGCCCTGAAGGCACAGATTCAGAAAGACACAGGCAGCGCCTTTCCGCCTGCCACATCTGACTTGCCATGGCTGGATTTGCGCCAGTTTGATTTGCCAGGTGCCAAGGCACTGGACGACCACACGCTCGAAATTCGCGTCAATGGCAAGTACCCGCAGTTTGTGTATTGGTTGGCCATGCCCTTTTTTTTTTTTTTTTTTTGGGAAGCGGATGCGTTTTACAGCCAGAAAGGCTTTGTAGAAAACAACCTGGTGCTTGATTGGTGGCCTGTGGGGACCGGTGCTTACATGCTGACCGAGAATGATCCGAATTCCCGCATGGTATTGACGCGCAACCCCAATCACCGGGGAGAGCCTTATCCTTCTGAGGGCGAGCCCGATGATGCCGCCCGCGGTCTGTTGGCTGATGCAGGCAAAACCATGCCATTCATTGACCGGGTGGTGTTCACCCGCGAGAAAGAGGGCATTCCCTACTGGAACAAGTTTCTGCAGGGCTATTACGACACTTCAGGCGTTAGCGCCGACACGTTTGACCAAGCCATTCGCGCCAGTACCGACGGTGACGCCGCTCTGACCCCGGAAATGGAAGAAAAGGGAATTCGCCTGGAAACCTCACTGGCCACCAGCCTGTTTTACCTGGGGTTCAACTGGCTTGACCCGGTGGTTGGGCCCGGAAATACGCCGGAAGAAGCGCGCCGCGCCAAGTTGCTTCGCCAGGCCATTGCCATTGCCGTGGATTGGGAAGAATTCTCGCAAATTTTCACCAATGGACGCGCCATGCCTGCGCATGGCCCGATTCCTCCAGGCCTGTTTGGTTTCGAGGAAGGCGAGGCCGGTTACAACACCCAGGTGTACGACATTGTAGATGGCAAGCCAGTTCGCAAACCCATCGAAGCCGCGCTGGCTTTGTTGAAACAGGCTGGCTATGAAAACGGCGTGGACCCGAAAACGCGCCAACCCCTGACACTGGCGCTGGACACTACCGGTGGTGGCCCTGGTGACAAGGCGCGATTTGACTGGTATCGAAAACAGTTTGCCAAGCTGAACATGCAGCTGGATATTCGCGCCACCGACTGGAACCGGTTTCAAGAAAAAATCAGAAAGGGCAATGCACAACTTTTCTTTTTGGGCTGGAATGCAGATTACCCCGATCCGGAAAACTTCCTGTTTCTGCTATACGGCCCCAACAGCCGAGCTAAAACTGCAGGCGAAAATGCGTCTAACTATTCAAATGCACAATACGACGCCATGTTCGAGCGCATGAAAACCATGCCCAACAACGCTGAGCGGGCGGAAATCATTTCCACCATGACAGACCTGGTCCAAGACGACGTGCCCTGGCTGTTTGCCTTTGTGCCCAAACAGTTTGGTTTGATCCACGACTGGCATGGCAACGTGAAGCCCAACGACTTGGCCCGCAACAGCATCAAGTACAAAACCATTGACACCACCAAGCGAGACGCTGCGCGAAATGAATGGAACAAGCCGGACTGGTGGCCCATCCCCGTGTTGCTGCTGGCCTTAGCCTTGTTCATCTGGCCTGCATGGGCTGCGTGGAAACGCCGCGAGCAGTCCATGGGAATTCGTGAAGAACTGGTCGATGTCACAGGGGAGCGCCGCTGATGAGCAGTTATCTGGTGCGCCGTGTGCTGTACGGTCTGCTCGTGTTGCTGGGTGTCAACCTGATTACCTTTGTGCTGTTTTTCCAGGTCAACAGCCCTGACGACATGGCGCGCATGGCCTTGGGCGGCAAACGGGTGGCACAGGAATCAGTTGATCAATGGAAGCGCGAGCGCGGTTACGATTTGCCCTTGCTCTACAACAGCCAGGCAGAAGGTGCTGGCAAGTTCGGCGAAACCATTTTCTTTCAAAAATCCGTGCCCATGTTCGTGGGTGAATTTGGCAGTTCAGACGACGGTCGAAACATTGCCGGTGAAATCGCCAAGCGGGCAGGCCCCAGTTTGGCGCTTGCAGTGCCTGTGTTCATACTCGGCCTGTTTTTGAACATCGTGTTGTCGCTGTTGCTGACCTTTTTCCGTGGCACTTACCTGGATTTGACTGGCGTGGTGCTGTGCGTGTTGGCCATGTCAATTTCAGGTTTGTTTTACATCATTGGCGGGCAGTACCTGTTTTCCAAAACACTGGCACTGGTTCCCATTTCCGGATATGACGCCAGTGTTGAAGCTTGGCGCTTTTTGATACTGCCGGTGATCATTGGTGTGGTCAGCGGTTTGGGCGGTGGCACGCGCTGGTATCGCACCATTTTCCTGGAAGAAATCAACAAGGATTATGTGCGCACGGCCCGCTCGAAAGGCTTGTCGGAAGTGCAGGTGTTGGGTCGGCATGTGTTGCGCAATGGATTGATCCCGATTTTGACTGGCTCTGTCACCGTGATTCCGCTCTTGTTCATGGGCTCCCTGATCTCGGAATCGTTTTTTGGCATTCCCGGCTTGGGCAGTTACACCATCGAGGCCATTCAGTCGCAGGATTTTGGTGTGGTGCGGGCCATGGTATTCATCGGTTCGGCGCTTTACCTTGTGGGGCTGATTTTGACTGACATTGCTTACACCATTGCGGACCCCCGGGTTCGTTTGGCCTAAGGAGCGCCAGCCAACATGATGCCCACACTTTTACTGACTGACGCACTGATCTGGCTGCTGGTGATAGGCTTGCTGGCCTATGCTCGCTCTGTCATCAAGAACCCCTTGTCCCGCGCCTCGTGGGGGCTGGTGTTTCAATCAAAAATTGCCAGCGCCAGCCTGGTGGTGTTGCTGTTGGCAGTTGCCATTACCCTGCTGGACAGCGTTCACCTGCGTTTGAATTCCGAGCAACAAAGCCGTTACGCCAGCCCCATTATTTCTGTGCTGGATGTGGCGCTTGGCCCCTTGGCGCATGAGCGCGAAAAATCCTATTCCGCGCCATTGGCGACACGTGCCCTGAGCAAAGAGGCCATGGAAGTGGATGGCAAGCCGGTTCGCGATTACCCCCGCTTGAAGTTCGGTGGTGTGCATTTGAGCGATGAAAGCAACAAGGCTCAAGACTTGCTGTTGCGCGCCTACCAAGGGGCGCTGGGTGGTGCGGTGTTGTGGGCCTTTTTCCTGGTAGCGCTTTGGGTAATTCGGCGTGCCATGGCGCCAGCAGTGGCGCAAAACAGCATTGGCGTTTTCACAGGCAGCGGTGCTTACCTCACCGTGGTGTGGACACTGTTTGCGCTGTGCATTCTGGGTGGCGTGGTGTCGAAATGGGCCGAGGCTTATCACGTGCTGGGTACCGACAAGGTGGGCGTGGACGTGTTCTACATTGCCTTGAAAGGTTTGCGCACAGCCATGTTGATTGGCTTGTTGACCACCTTGCTGACCCTGCCGGTCGGCATTGCCATGGGCCTTGCTGCGGGTTACTTCCGTGGATGGGTCGATGATGTCATTCAATACATTTACACCACGCTGAATTCCATTCCTTCCGTATTGTTAATCGCAGCAACCGTGCTGATGTTGCAGGTGGCCCTCGATGCCAATCCGGAAGCGTTTGCTTCATCGGTTGAGAAAGCCGACCTTCGCCTGTTTTTCCTTTGCGCCATTCTGGGCTTGACCAGTTGGACTGGCCTTGCCCGTTTGATTCGCGGAGAAGTGTTGAAGATGCGTGAGCAAGACTACATTCTGGCTGCGCGTGCCAGTGGCGTGTCGAGTGTGAAAATATTGTTCTCGCATTTGTTGCCCAACCTGATGCACCTGATTTTGATTGCCATGGTCATGGATTTTTCAGGCCTGGTACTGGCTGAAGCCGTGCTCAGTTACGTGGGCGTGGGTGTTGACCCCAGTACTTTCAGTTACGGCACCATGATCAATGCCGCGCGGCTTGAACTGAGCCGCGACCCCGTGGTGTGGTGGAGCCTTGTGGCGGCCTTCGTGTTCATGTTGTTGCTGGTGTTGTCCGCTAACCTGTTTGCCGATGCCGTGCGCGATGCTTTTGATCCACGTGCACGCCAGTTGAAACAATCGTTGGTGAGGGTGTAAGCGTATGAGTCTGCTCGACATCCATGGATTAAGTACGCGCTTGGCCAGTGAGGCTGGCTGGGTACATGCGCTGGATGATTTGTCCCTGGCCATTGAAAAAGGCCAGACTTTTGCCTTGGTGGGTGAGTCGGGTTGCGGCAAGTCCATGACCGCACTCAGTATTGCCCGCCTGCTGCCCGATAGCGGCGCCATTGTTGCCGGAAGGGTCTGTTTAAGCGAAGGCTCAGGTTCAACAAATTCAATAAGCACCGATGTATTGCGCATCAGCGAAACCGCCATGCGTACACTGCGCGGCAAGCGCATCGCCATGATTTTCCAAGAGCCCGGCACCAGCTTGAACCCGGTCATGACCGTGGGTGATCAACTGACCGAAGTGATTTGCCTGCACACCGGTGCCAGCAAGTCGGAGGCGTTGCAACAGGCTGCCCATTGGCTGGAGCGGGTGGGTATTCCTGAACCGGCCAAGCGTTTGCAGCAGTATCCCTTTGAAATGTCGGGTGGGCAAAAACAGCGTGTCATGATCGCCATGGCCTTGAGTGTCAAGCCAGACCTGTTGATTGCCGATGAACCCACCACCGCGCTGGATGTGTCCATTCAGGCGCAGGTTCTGGATTTGCTGAAAACCCTGCAACGCGAACAGGGCATGGCGATGTTGCTGATTACGCACGACCTCGCCATTGTGAAACAGATGGCCGACACCGTGGGCTTGATGTATGCCGGGCAATTGGTTGAAAAGGCCAGCGTTGCCGAGTTTTTTGCGCATCCACGGCACCCTTATGCGCATGCCTTGGTGAAGTCGCTGCCCAGCCAGGCCCAGCGCGGCCAGGCCTTGTATGCCCTTGAGGGGCGGGTGCCTTCGCTGGTGAACCCCAAGCCAGGTTGCCGTTTCGAAGCCCGCTGCATTCATGCACAGGACAACTGCGGCTACAGCACCCCAGAGTTGTTGCAAGCCAGCGAAACACACGCCGTGCGGTGCTTTTACCACGCCGATTTGTCGTTTAAAAAGCCAAGTGCAGATGCTGTGCCCGCTGTCGATTCAATCTCTTCAGCTGCCGCAGCCAAAGTGGTGTTGCAAACCGTCTCGCTGTCGGTGGCCTACCCAGAAAAAGGTGGCCTGTTTCAGAAATCATTCAAGCCGGTGTTGAACAAACTCGATTTGACCCTGCTGCAAGGTCGCACTGTCGCCTTGGTGGGTGAGTCAGGTTCCGGAAAAACCACTGCGGCGCGCGCCTTGTTGGGTTTGTTGGGCAGCAATGCCAAGGTAGGCGGAGATGTGCTGATGGAAAGCAGGCCGCTTCGCCAATGGGCGGAACGTGGGCCACACGGGTGGCGTTCCCGCATTCAGTTTGTGTTTCAGGATCCCTTTGCCTCGTTGAACCCACGCCACCGCATTGCGGAAATTCTTGAAGAGCCGCTGATCAGTTTGCGGCCTGACCTGGATGCGCCAGCGCGCCAGGTGCGCATTGCAAAAGTGATTGAACAGGTCAGCATGCCCGTTGAAGCCTTGGCTCGCTTTCCGCACGAGTTTTCAGGTGGGCAGCGCCAACGCATTGCCATTGCGCGGGCCCTCGTGTCTGAGCCAAAAATCCTGATTTGTGATGAGCCTACGTCTGCACTGGATGTGTCTGTTCAGGCTCAAATTCTGAATTTGCTCAAGCGTTTGCAAAATGAAACAGGTGTGGCGATGTTATTCATCACGCACAATCTGGCTGTAGTGCAATACCTTGCTGACGAGGTGGTGGTATTGCGGCACGGTGAGGTGGTCGAGCGAAGCTCGGCTGAACTGCTGTTTGCAAACCCTCAACATGCCTATACGCGTCAATTGATCAACGCAGCGCCCATGCTGTGAGTTTTACTGGAGAGGTTGAGCTTACAAGGCAGCCCAATTGTCTTCCACCCTGGGTGAGGCTGGAATGGCCAGCTTCATACCGGGTTTGATGACTTTCTTTTGGCCCAGCCCGTTGACTGACGCCAGGTCTTTTGTGTTCACGTCAAATCTTTCTGCAATTTCACCCAGTGTGTCTCCTTTCCGGACCGTGTACTGACGAAGGGGTTTCGGGGCTTTGTAATGCGCCAAACCCGCTTGAATTTTCCGGGAATATTGAACAGGCACCAGCAGGCTGTTGCTGTATGCCGCATACAGTACGGGCTGGTTCAAGCCAGGGTTCAGTTCCCGAATAACGCCAAGGTCCACGCCTGCCAGCCGTGCCACTTCGCGCAAGTCCACATCTGAATTGCGTTTTATTTCCTCGAAATAAGGCTTGTTGGGAAACTCTGGCAAAGTCAGGCCAAAACGCTGTGGATTTAGAATCAGGTTTTTCAGGGCTTGAAGCTTCGGGATGTACTGCCGGGTCTCCTGTGGCAAATCCAGGTTGGCCCATGTGGGCTTTAGACCAGCATCCTGTGCTTTTTTCATGGCTTTCAGCACTGAACCCTCGCCCCAGTTGTAGGAAATCAGGGCCAGGTGCCAATCGCCGTGCATGTTGTACAGGTATCCCAGGTAATCCAGCGCGGCGCGGGTGGACGCCACCAAGTCGCGCCGTTCATCGACCCACTTGTTTTGTCTCAGGGAATATTGCCTGCCTGTACTGGGAATGAATTGCCACAGGCCTACAGCCGCTGCAGGGGAACGGGCATGTGGATTGAATTCACTTTCGACGAAAGGCAGCAAGGCCAGTTCAGCGGGCATGCCGCGTTTTGCACATTCCTGGGCAATGAAGTAAATGTAGGGCTCAGACCGTTCCAGCAGGGCATTGACCATTCGCGTATTTTTGAGCAGTGCCTGTTCGCGAACCCTGACGTGTCTGGATTCAAGGTCGGGGATTGCAAAACTTTTGCGAATGTCGCTCCACACGTCTTCCTCAGCACCTGCATCGAACTGGAGTTTGAGTACATCTGTGGGGCCCGACATTTTGAGCACAAGGCCTGGATCGGGCGAAGTGACATTGAACAGATCAGTCTGGTGATTGGAAGCATTCAATGCGATTGCTTCGCCTGGTGCCATCGCCCACGCGGCAGGTGACGAAAACAATGTTCCCAGCAGAAGGGAGCAAGCGCACTGTTGCCAGCGAAATGAACGGGGTTTGGTGCTTTTCTTGAATGAGTTGTCGAATGGTTGCGCTGTCAATGGATGTGTGGCCCGAGTGGGCTGGATGCCAAACGAAAACACATCCTATGAGCAACTTCAAGCAGGGGTCAATTTAGGGTAGGGTCATGCACCCGATGTGGTGATACCCCCCGAGTTGTTTTATTCCTGCAAACCAGTGAAACCGGAAAAACCAGCGGGTAATTCAGAAATTGTCTTTGGCTGTTCGAATTGATTTCAATTCATCGGCATTGCTGGCATTCAGAAAGAGGTTGGAAAGCCGTTCAGTTTCCAGCGTAGAGGGGATGGTACTTGCACCCTGCCCACGTATCACCTTGACCTCTGCTTCTCGCAGCGCAACAGCTTTGGATTCTGGCGCAAAGGAGCGGGCGAATCGCAGATTGGATTCTGTGTATTCATGAGCGCAGAACACCTGCGTTTGTGCGGGGAATTGATCGAGTTTGCGAAGTGAGTTGTACATCTGTTCGGCCGTGCCCTCAAACAGCCTGCCACACCCACCCGAAAACAGGGTGTCCCCCGGGAACATCCACACGGCGTCGCTTTGCATGGTTTCCTTCAATTCAATGACATAGGCCAGATGGTCGCTGGTGTGGCCTGGTACCTCCAGAACACGGGCAACAAGGCAATGCACGTCAATCGTATCCCCTTCACGGACTGGGCGGTTAACCTGGGGCACACGCCCTGTCGCCGGGCCATACACAGGAATGTCTTTTCCGGTTAGTCTCAGTAATGCGTCTATGCCGCCCACGTGGTCCATGTGGTGATGTGTCACAAGAATACCGGCAAGGTGATAGCCTTTCGCATCCATAAAAGCTTGAACCGATTTCGCGCAACCGGGGTCTACTACCATGCAGGCTTTGCTTGGCTCGTGCACAATGGCCCACAGGTAGTTGTCCTGAAAGGCTGGAATGCCGTAAACCGACCAGTTTGAAACTTGAGAAGACTTGAATGATTCCATCTGAACCCCTGAACGACCTGAGACCACAACAGGCTCAAATGTTAGCACTGGATGCGTGGCTTAGAACGCCTGCAGGCCAGTACTTCACCAGCCGTGAACAGGCCTGGATCGACAGCGTGGTGCCCGACCTGTTCGGTTTTCGGGCCGTGCAGCTGGGCACTCGCCTGGTAGATGGTTTGAAAGAAAGCCGCATTCCCCACCGGGCATATGTGCAACAAGGCCTGGTCGCCAGCAAACCGGATGGCCTGGAGGTGGTCAGTCCGGATTGTTTCGCAGAGTTTGAGGAACTGCCATTCGAGAGCCAGTCGCTGGATATGATTGTGTTGCCCCATGTGCTGGAGTTTTCGCAAGATCCACACCAGTTACTGCGTGAAGTGGAACGGGTGTTGATGCCCGAGGGCCGCGTGGTCATCACTGGCTTCAACCCCATGTCACTGTGGGGCCTGCGCCATGCTGCATTAAAGCGTTGGGCGCCTGTATGGCCGCAGGGTTGCGAACCCATTCACTTGAGCCGTCTGAAAGACTGGTTGAAACTTCTGTCTTGTGAGCCAGAGTTTGGCCGCTTTGGTTGTTACCGATTTCCCTCCTTCACTGAAAAAGGGCTCAGCCGCATGGGCTTCATGGAGCATGCGGGCGACAGGTGGTGGCCGGTGTGTGGTGGTGTGTACTATGTTTGCGCCGTGAAGCGGGTGCGTGGAATGCGCTTGATTGGGCCTGCGTTCAAGGACAAAAAAATGTCGGCACACCAACTGAAGCCTGTGGCCAATAAGGCCTTGAATAAAACACCTACAATAGGCGACCGTGGATAAGCCCGACAGGATTTGATTTTGACAGAACAGAGAATTGCCAGCGTGATCATGTACGCCGATGGGGCATGCAAGGGCAACCCGGGACCCGGTGGTTGGGGTGTTTATCTGCAATCCGGAGAGCATGCCAAAGAATTGTGCGGCGGCGAACTGAATACCACCAACAACCGCATGGAACTGACTGCCGTCATTGAAGGTTTGAACGCCTTGAAAAAACGCTGCAGCATCGACGTGTACACCGATTCGCAGTACGTGCGCAAAGGCGTGCTGGAATGGATGCCCAAGTGGAAACTGAACGGCTGGAAAACATCGGACAAAAAACCGGTGAAAAATTCGGATTTGTGGCAAACCCTGGATGCAGCCAGTGTGCGTCACCTGGTGCGCTGGCATTGGGTGAAAGGCCATTCCGGTAACCCCGGAAATGAAAAGGCCGATGCATTGGCCAATCAGGGTGTGGAAAAGGCCATGGCCGCGAAAGTGGACTGAACCGTGTGATGGATAGGGTAATTGAATGGTGAGTGAGCAATGAGATATGTAGTACTGGACACGGAAACAACGGGCCTGGAAGTGCGTCAGGGGCACCGTATCATCGAAATTGGCTGCATTGAGGTCAATGGCCGGCAGGTGACCGACCACCATTTCCATCAGTATGTGAATCCTGAACGTGAGGTGGACGAGGGGGCTTTCCAAGTGCACGGTATTTCAGATGACATGTTGGCCGACAAACCCAAATTCAAGCAAATTGCCAAAGATTTTCTGGACTTTGTGCAGGGTAGTACGCTGATTATTCACAATGCCTCTTTCGACATCGGTTTTCTCGACGGTGAATTGAACCGTCTGAATTTGGGCAAGATGGCGGATTACGTCGACGGGGTGATCGATTCACTCGGTATGGCCCGCGAGATGTTTCCCGGAAAGCGCAACAACCTGGACGCATTGTGTGACCGTTTGGGTGTAAACAATGCGCACCGCCAGTTGCACGGTGCCTTGCTGGACTCACAAATTCTGGCGGAAGTTTACCTGGCCATGACCCGTGGACAGGACAGCCTGGTCATAGACCTGAATGCGCAACATGATGACGATGGCGTTGAGCGTATTAAGCTGAGCGCCTTGAGTCTGCCAGAGCCAGAGCCCACAGAAGAGGAACTGGCCTTGCACCAGGCCTATCTGGCTGACATTGAAAAGGCAGCCAAGGGTCCGAGCGTGTGGAGTAAAATCAGTCAGGCAACAGATATGCAAGCTGTGTAGTCAATCAACACCAGGGGGCAGGGGTTCGCAAACCTCCATGTGGGTTGTCCCCACTCGTGCAATAGTTTGTTACCATCGATTCGGTCTGCTCCCACCATGGTGAATGTGTGTCTGAATCTACCGACTTGCCATTGATCGAGCTGAGTTACGCTGTGGCGCTTCTTTCAAGGAAGCTTGAAATTCAGCCAGCAGAAGCAGAGCAGTTGATTCGCCTGGCCAAGCTGACCCAACTGAATCGGGGCGACACCTTGTTTCGCCAAGGTGATTCAAGTCAGCAGTTCTACATGCTGTTGCAAGGGCAGTTAAAGGGCCAGCGGATTCGGCCTGATGGTTATCTCGACCTGACGCTTTCCTTTTTTCCCGGTGAAATGATTGGTGAACTTGGTTTTTTTGACCAAGCTGCGCGCACCCTTACCATATCTGCCCGGCGTGACAGCATTCTGCTGGAAATTGACCAAGCGGCCCTTGAACAATTTGGCGAGTTTAGCCGTTCGGTTTATCACCACCTGATTCGCATGCTGGTATCCCGTTTCAAGCGCGAATTGGGTTACAGCGGTCCTTTGAAGCAGCATCAGTTCATTCTGTTTCAATCACTCATCAGGCCGGAAGGTTTCAGCCAACAGGCTGTTGAAGGTTTTCAGTCCGCCATGGCCCGCCACTGCGAATTGCGACGCTGGAAAAGTTTGAGCGACATCCCCAAAACTACACCTGCCGCCTTGGCCAGTCGGGTGGTTGAAATGATCGAGCCTCAGCCCCTTGAAACCTTGGACGACCGCCTTGTCGAAGAACTGGACTGCATGGTGGTGATGATCTGCGCCAGCACCTTGGGCGACTCTCACAGCTGTGGTTTGCTGAAATCGCAACTGAAGTCGGCTGATGATGATTTGCCCGTTTGGTTGGTTTTGGTTCATGAGGCTGCGTGGGTTGAACAGGCCGTGGCAGAACGCATTCGAGATACCTTTGGTACAGGATTCCGCCTGTTGCACATTCGGCGAGGCCACCATGCCGACAACGCCCGTGCTGTGCGCCATGTTCTCGGTTTGACTTTGGGCCTTGTGTTGGGGGGCGGTGGTGCACGAGGCTTCGCACACGCCGGTTTCTTTCAGGCGCTTGAGGAGGCTGGAGTTGTGGTTGATACCGTGGGGGGCACATCCATGGGCGCTTTGGTAGGTGCCTTGATTTCATCGGGTCGCACATCGCTTGAGGTCAACACGGCACTTGCAACGAGTTTCAAAAAGGGTCTGCCCTTCAAATTGAAGGATTACTGGATTCCAAAACACGGATTTGTCAAAAGCAAAGCCGTGGACGAGGTGTATCGCAATGCTTTTGGTGAACTGTTGATCGAAGATCAGCCCATTCCGTTTTTTGCGGTCAGTTGCAATCTGACTACTGGCAATCAGTTTTTGTTCGAGCAGGGGCCAATGTGGAAAGCCGTTCGCGCCAGCACGTCCATTCCGGTGTTTTTTGAGCCTTTCATGGCTGGTCGACAGGTGATGGTGGATGGTGCGCTGGTCAACAATGTGCCGGTCGACTGCATGCGTGCGAAAGGTGCGCGGAAAATTCTCACTGTCGATGTTGGGCAGGAAGAGGACATTACTGCTCACATGCTCGATGACAGCAGCGTGCAGATGCCCACCATGATGAAGTCCCTGATGCGGGTTATCGAACTTGGCGGAATTGAAAAATCACGGCAGGCCCGTGTGATCAGTGATCTGTATGTGCAGCCGGCCATCGAAAAAATCGGTCTGATGGAGTTCGAGCGGCGCGAAGAGATCATTGCTTTGGGGTATGAAGCCGGGTCGAAGGCAATACCGGATATACTGACCATGCTTCAGAACAATACATAACAATGCAGTCGTCATACTTGCGAGGCTTTGATGCAAAAACACTCTACTGTAGAGGTGTTGGGTTGCAGCGGCAGTATCGGTATTCCCAGGCAAGGAACGACTTGCTTCCTGATTGACAATGACATTCTGATTGACGCGGGCACCGGCCTGTGTGAACTGGATTTTTCTCGCCTCGAACAAATCGAGCATGTCTTCATCACTCATTCCCATCTTGATCACATCTGTGGTCTCCCATTTCTCATTGATACCGTTGGTGTAGGGCGTGCAAAGCCATTAAAGGTTTATGCCACCCTCCCCACAATCAGGGCCTTGCAGCAGCATATTTTTAATGAGGAAATATGGCCTGACTTCTCAAAAATTCCAAATGCAGAAAATGCAGTAATGGAGTATGTTGAGATCAAGCCCGAAGAAGAGCTGATTTTGGGCGAACGCCGGATTACTACGGTGGATGTTGACCACACGGTGCCCGCTGTGGGTGTGTTTCTGTTCACGCCCACCGGGGGTTGGTGCTTTTCGGGTGATACCCATCAGACAGACCGGTTGTTTGAACTTATCAACCAGTCTAAAAAAGTAGATTATTTCTTCATTGAGGCTGCTTTTCCTGATCAGGAAAAATGGCTTGCCGATTTGGCAAAACACCTGTGCCCCAGTTTGTTGTTCGGGGAGCTTCAAAAATTAAATGCAGCATGTGAAATCTGGATTAGCCACCTGAAACCAAGGGAAATTCACCAGATTAAAAAGGAACTACAGCAGTATCCTGGAAGCCAGCCGCTGCATATTCTCTCGGCCGGAATGATTTTTAACATCTAATCGGTTGTACCCATAATTTATGAAACTCAAGCTTTCCGCAGTCGCTTGTGCAGTACTGCTGTTGGTCAACGCACCCTTGCGCCCAGCCTATGCTCAATCCATTTCTCCGGAAACACCGCCAGGTGCTTCGGGAGGGGAGAGTTACCAAGAGCCCAGCTTCAATGTGTCGGGTTTTGATGTGGTTGGGCCTGAATTGGTGCCGCGTGATCAGGTCATGTCTGTCCTGAACGGATTCGCAGGCCGTGAAATCACTTTTTCAGATTTGCGTTCTGCCACGACCGCGGTGGAACAGCTTCATGCGCTGGCGGGCTTTGAAGTGGTGCGGGTTTTGATCCCGGAACAGGAAATTCAACCAGGAGAAAAGCTCAAGCTGCAAATTGTAGATGCCCGGCTTGATGTCGTTACCGTGGCTGGCAATGATTACTTCACGGCCGAGTCCATTCAGCAAAGCCTGGTTGTGTTGCAGCCCGGTGCCTTGATCAACACGGTGGAAATGGACAAAAACCTTCGCCTGGTCAATGACAACCCGGCGAAGATCGTCCGGGTTCGCCTGGAGCCCAGCGACAAGCCAGGGTTGGTGGATGCGAAAGTACAGGTTGCTGATCAGAATCCTTTGGCCGCCTATGTCACGCTCGACAACTCGGGCACCAATGCAACCGGTGACTTCCGCATGGGTGTGGCCCTGCAACACAACGATGCTTTCAAGAAAGGGCACATGGCGTCGTTTCAGTATGTGACCTCACCCGGCCGTTGGTCAGATGTTGAAGTATTTGGCCTGAATTACAAAATTCCTTTTTATTCGCAGAATTCATTGCTGGAATTGGCCTACAGCGATTCCAACGTGGATGCAGGTACCTTGAGCGTGGGCGCAGGGTCAGTGTCAGTGGCTGGCGCAGGTACTACAGCAGCGGTACGCTGGGTCAAGCTGCTGGAGCGACTTGCCGGTTTCGATCAAAGGGTGACGTTTTCGCATGAGATCAAACAGTTTGTCAGCCAGGTTCAGTTGAACGGGTTTGGGCCCAGCCTGGTCCCTGCTCTGGAAAGTCGGCCTGTTGGTGTGTCCTATTCACTGTCTGAAGCGCAGGACTCCCGGCAGCGCGCGTTTCAGCTTGCCTATTTCAAGAATTATGTCACGGGTGGCAACAACTCCACTGCTCAGTACCAAATGACCAATGCGGCAGCCAGGGCAAATTTTGATGTTCTTCGAGCCAATGCCAGCTGGTCCGAGCAAGTGGCGCCTGGTTGGCGTTTGACCGCACAGCTGGATGCGCAACACACTGATTATTCATTGATACCGGGCGAACAGTTTGGTGCTGGCGGCGTGTATTCGGTTCGTGGTTTTGAGGAACGTGTTATTTCAGGGGATCGCGGGTTTCGCCAGTCACTTGAATTGATGGGTCCGAATGTAGCCAAAACTTTGGCGGGTTTTTTGGAGCGCTTTCAATTTGTCGGTTTCGTGGATGCCGCGCAATTGAAGTTCAACAACCCCGTGGCAGGTAACCCTGTCGAGCCCCATTTGATGTCGTATGGGCTGGGGGCAAGGTTTGCCTTTTCGCCCAAGCACCAGTTTCGCGTTGACCTGGCCAAAGTGGTTTCAGGCGTGCCCATTCAACCCCATGGTGACCTGATGTTGCACGTCAGCTTCGCCACCTCTCTGTAAGGAAAGACAGCATGAATATGAACCGTCTTTCACACAGCACGGCTGGTTTCCAGTTTCGCCGCAAAGCCGTGGCTTTTGGTGTGGCCTTGGCCATTGCCAGCCCTGTCTATGCAAACCCCACAGGCCTGTCCGTGGTTGCCGGGCAAGCCACTTCGCAAGCCATCGGCAATTTGATGCAAATTACCAATACGCCAGGTGCAATATTGAACTGGCAGCAGTTCAATATCGATGTGGGGCAAACCACCCAATTCATTCAGCAAAATGCGGCAAGTCAGGTTTTCAACCGGGTTACCGGTGGTGATGTATCCCAAATTCTGGGTTCATTGCAAAGCAATGGGCAGGTTTTTTTGATCAACCCGGCTGGCGTGTTTTTTGGTCAGGGTGCGGTTATTGATACGGCCGGTTTTCTGGCCAGCACACTGGCGGCTTCTGACACCGATTTGCTGAATGGTCACCTGCGTTTCAAGGATGCAAACGGCAATGCTGGTTCAATTGTCAACCAGGGCAAATTGACTACGCATTCTGGCGGTTCGATTGTACTGTTGGCACCGAGTATCGAAAACAGTGGAGTTATTCACGCGGACGGTGAAGTGCTGTTGGCTGCGGGTCACAGTGTCACGATTGTCGATTTGAAGCACCCCACCATTGGCCTCACTGTTGTTGTGAAAGACGGTGAGCAGGCTGTGAACCTGGGTCAGATCGTCAGCAAAAATGCGTCCGTGTTTTCACACCTGGTGAAAAACAGTGGAATTGTAGAAGCCACTGGCGCGCAAGTTGGGAAGGGGGGTGTGATCCGCTTTGTTGCCCAAGGTGATGCGATTGCAGGTGGTCAGATCAAGGCGGACAGCGCTGATGGAAAAGGTGGTGAAATTGATATCACCGGCAAGCGTGTTGCGGTACTGAGCGGCGCACACATTTCTGCTGATGGTGCAACAGGCGGTGGAACCGTGCATGTGGGTGGCGGCTGGAAAGGTCAGGATGAAAGCATTGCCAATTCCAAGCAAACCGTGGTTCAAGCCAATACCCTGATATCGGCCAATGCCACGCAAAATGGCGATGGCGGTGAAGTGGTGGTTTGGGCTGACGGTAGCACTGTGGTGAATTCCGAGGTACAAGCCAAAGGTGGCGCGCAAAGCGGAAACGGTGGTCGTGTTGAAACGTCGGGCAAGCAGGCGCTGGCAGTCAATGTAGCAGCCAATACGTCAGCACCCAAAGGGCAGTCGGGGCTTTGGCTGATCGACCCGGCCAACCTCACCATCGTGGATGAAATTCCTTCTGGGGAAAATAACCTTGGCAACACATCCAGCGGCCCGGTTTTTTCAACCGATGACATTTCAGCCTCGTTTTCTCCGACCGACTCATTCTTGTTGGCCAGCACCGTGGTGTCGGGGCTCGAGAGCAACGGCTCTGTAGAAATTTATACCTCGGGTACACAATCTGGTGATGGCAATTTGACCATTGATGCCGCGGTGCTGATCGACCAAAACCTCGGCCAGATATCCTTCAATCCAAGGCTGTTACTGGAGGCCAAGGGATCAATCAATATCAATGCAGAAGTAGGCTTGATGCCAGGTCAAACGGCATTTGACGGTTTCGATCTAGTGATGAGTTATGACATTGCGAAACCTGTGTACATTGACGCGCCTTTGTATTTGGGCAACAACGGCAACCTGACTTTGGCACCCTATCAAGTGCCTGAAGGCAGCCAGCTTCCGATCAATACGCCTGGGGAGCTTCCGCTGGATGGCGTGAATTTTTTATCCGGCATGAACATTGAAGGTTCCAGCGAGCCTTTGGTCTTGAACCGAATCAATGTCAGCACAGCGGTGGCCACTGATCCTTTTGGTCAAGGTCAGGAACCCTTGTTTGTTGATCCGGCCAATCCGGTCAAATTGAACGTGTTGGGCGCGAACCTGAAGGTCAATCACATCAATGCATTTGAAACTTTGACTTCACCAGCAAGTGAAGTACGTGTTGGAACGGACAACCGTGTTTCACTTGCACCGGTACAAGGCCAACTGGCCTACAACATCTTGGAGGCAAAATCCTTGACGGTTGACGCTGACAGCGCAGTGTCAACATTCACCCGTGTTATGCCCAACGGCAATTCGACTGAAATCAGTCCAAGTACTTTTCTGGACAAGCTGCAGACCAGTGGAACGGTTGCTCTGAACGGCGGTTTCAGCAGCATCACCGACGTGCTGGTGGATGCTGGAACACTCACATTTGGTAACAACGCCGAGGTGACCCTGGTCTCTTCGAATAGCCACCTCGTACAAAACATCACCGCAGAGTCAGGCAGTACCATCAATCTTGATGGTGCCAACATGCAGTATGGACACGCCAGTTTGAATGGAACATTCAATGTGATGGCTGCGAACAATGGGGGTGGTTTTTTCCTTGATGGCGTGGACACGGATTTGAATGGCTCGATCAACATCGGCTCAGGTTCCAATTTCGTGTATTTGCAATCGTTGGGCATGACTGCTGGTTCTGAAATTCAGGTGGGCTCAGGAAGCATGCTTGCACTGGGGCGGGCGTTCAGTTCCTCCTTGGGGCCCGTGGATGTGACGCCTAAATTGGAAGGCGGCATGTTGTCCAGTACCAATGGCCAGTTTGTTGCGCAGCAGGGTGCCAGAATTGTGCTGAACGGTGCTGCATCACCGCTCGCTTCCAACCCGCCGCCCATTCAGGCTGCTCAAAGCGTGACTGATCCCGTTTTTGGTGGGGCAAGGCTGGATGTCACAGGGTTGGATGGCAGACTTGATGCCCCGATCATCATCGAGTCAAACGGTTTCGCAAATGCCATCTCCACATTCTCAGAGAATTCCGATTTCAGGTCGGAGTCGGGTTTTACACCCATTGAAACTCTGGTCATTCAGGCTGCCGACATTCGCGTGAATTCAGGTGGTGAAGGGCAGGCATTGCGCATCGGGGAGTTTGTCAGTTCGATTTCTCCCGGTCCGGAGTCGGGTGGGTCCGGCTTTGGTTCATTGCCCACGGTGGATCTGGACTTCAATGGCACCTTGACTGTCAACAGCGGAACTGCCCGTCTCGAAGGAGCTGCCGTATCAACTACTGGTGGCAACTTGACTGTGAATGGACCAAATTCCCAAATTACGCTGGCAGGTCGGTTTACCACGGCTGATCTCCAGGTTGTGAATCGCACCATGGGTGGTCGATTGGGTGCAGAGGGTTTTTGGGACAACAGCGCGGTCAATTCAGGCAATGTGGCTACTGCATCCCCATTGTCCAAAGGGGATATCACCATCGGCGATGACCTCACAATTGCAGGTGGTTTGTTGTCCAGTGCAGGCACTTCAAATGCATTGAAAGTGACCCCCGACGGCTTTCTCTTGTTGCGCAGCAGTACAGGCGAAGCTCCTTCCATACTGGAGGTCACAAGTACCATTGATTTGGCACCTACCGCCGCCTTGATGATTGGCGCACAGGATGAAAATGGTATTGCCACTGCGCCCGTGGTATTGAATAAGACCAATATCAACATGGGCGGCGATTCATTTCTGCTGGTTGAATCTGATTCAGAGGGCGTTGCCAATCTGAATGGCACCGCGAATATTAATTCTGGTCATCAAGGCAACCTGATTTTGGCCGGCCGGCGTGTGTTCGACTCCAACAGTGTTTCAGTGGCTCCTGATGCAATGACCTTGAATGTGGGCACTGGCATTCGACTGAACGTCACGGGCAACACTCCCAGCTTGCCGCCAGGGTTGGCATTGTATTATTCGCAGCAGCAAATAACAGCTCCGAATCGACCCGTGTTTTTGGTGGGGCAGTTGACCCCCGAGGCGGTGGCCATTGCAGAGTATGACGACTTTGGTGGCTTCTCGACTCCGCTGACCACAGTCCTTTCAGGCTTTCAAAATCCGTCTTTTGTGGTTGATGGCTCACCTGATTCCAGCAACCCGAATGCGGTGAATTGCGTGGTCAACGACTTCTGCGTCAAGTTTGATGTTGCACAAACCCTGACATTCTCCGGCATGGTGATGAGCAGCTTGGGTGCACCAGAGCCCACGCTGGCCAATAGCGGCGTGGGTTTTGTTGCAGGTGCCAATTTGACTGGTTTGCAGTTCGCGGTGACTACTCCTGATGAAATTGTGTTCATGCTAGGCGTGAACAACGTCACCGTTGCCGATTTGGTCAGTGGCAAGAGACTGGTCAACTCGCAGGGCTCTACCGTCCGTCTGGGCATGAACGTGGTGAATGAAACCATTGCCAATGATTTGCAGAACAATGGCGAACTGGAATTGCAGGGCAACTACACTCTCAGTGGCTTGCTCAGCGGCACGGGCACCCTGAACAACAGCGGTACATTGGTATTGAGCAACGGCACAGGCAGCTTGATTACCAACGCCATTGTCAACAGCGGCAGTCTCAGCAATTCGGGCGACTACACCTTTGGTGGTGTGCTATCCGGTACAGGCAATTTCACCAACAATGGCACTTTCAATTTGACTGGTTCAGGTCTATTCCAGAACGCAATTGCCAATGGCGGCACGGGGGTCTTGAATTTCAACGGGCAGAATCAGAATATCCAGTTTGCTGGCGCCTTCAGTAACTCATCCAATGTTCTGTTCAATGGGGGTGTATTCACCTTCAACGCACTTGGTTTTAACCAAACGGGTGGCAACCTGACCGTACAGCCGGGTACAACGCTTACGGGCAACGTCAATATCAATGGTGGTGCTTTACGCGGTTTTGCAAACATCAACGGTAACTTGAATGCACAGGGTGGTCAGATTATGCCGGGTGCCTCGCCAGGCTTGATGACTGTTACCGGCAACCTGGAGTTGAATGCGAACAGTGTCCTTGATATTGAAATTCAGAGCAACGGTGGTACGCCTGGCGTGGATTTCGATTGTATCGTCGTGGGTGGTTCAGCCAACCTTGATGGTCAGTTGAATCTGATCGACATTTCGAATGGAAGTTTGGCACCAGGAAGTCAATATGCCTTCCTGCAAGCCAACGCGATCAATGGTTCGTTTGGCAGCGTGTCTTATTCACCAGCAAGTTCATCGTACGCTTTCACACCACCGGTCGTGATGCCAGTTAGTACGATGCAGCAAATGAGTACTTCCACATTTGCATTGAATCCTCCTCCACCCGTGGAGCCAACCCCATTGCCAGACTCAGCCATCATTCAAACCACGGGTGACGCTGACTCCGCTGTGGGCCAAAACCTGAACCAGGCCTTTACCCCTCCGCCCAACAACACCGAACCGGGTTCAACAGCACCCACGCCCACTGCGCAACAGCAAGCTCAACAAGAGGAGGAGGCCGTTGAGGTGGCCAACCAAAGTGCTGCAGGAACCACCATTTCCCAGCAGTCCAATGACATTGAACTGAAGACGACGCAGAGTGATCCACAGCGCGCATCGGCGGTGTGCAAATGAGGGGGCTCACAGTGAACAATTCAATTCATTCTTTGCTGAAATTCAGCGGTTCTGTTTTGTTGGCACTTTCTTTGTCAGCAGTAGCACCCTTGCACGCCCAAAACATTCAAGCCAAGGACCTGATTCCGAGCAATCCGGCACCCGGCAGCCAGCCTGCGAAAGTGGTGGTTGGCAGCATCAAAGTCGTCACCGGCCTGGTGAACCTGCAAACCGCGGAAGGCAAAAACAAGTTCGCGGGTGCCGGCACCAAGTTGAATGTGGGCGATGTCATCAACACCCAATCAAAAAGTACCGCGGTGCTTGAGTTTGTGGACACTACACAGGTGGCTTTGCGCCCCAACACACGTTTTGTAGTTGAAAATTACGAGTATCAGCCTGAACAGCCTATCGCAGACAAAGCGGAGTTCAAGTTGGTCAAGGGCGGTTTGCGCACCCTTACCGGTCTGATTGGGAAGCGCGGCAGTGCAGATGCTTTTTCCATGAAAAGTGAAACCGCCACCATCGGCATTCGCGGCACTGATTTCACTGCACGAATTTGCAAGGGCGATGAGTGTACCCGTCTTGCAAAAGGCGAGTCAGACAAGGCCACTTCTACCAACGCGTCGAATGCGGACGTGGCCGGTCGGGTTTCACAACTGACGGGCGAATTGTTTGCGATATCACCCCAGGGCAAGCGACGCGCGTTACAGAAATCGTCTGCCGTATTTGCTGGCGAAACAGTGGATGTGTCTGAAGGCGGCTTCGCTGTCATCAGCATGGCAGACTCCACGCGCCTGACCTTGCCCGGCGGCAGTACCATGCAGGTGGCCGCCTATCGCTATGCCCCCGCATCCCCGCAAACTTCAGTTGCTTCATTCAAGTTGCTGAAAGGTGCAGTGCGTGCAGTGACAGGGGCAATAGCCAAAGCCGAGCCCAACAATGTGAAGTTTTTTACCGAAACGGCCACAGTAGGAATTCGGGGAACTGCACTGGATGTGTCGTGTACCTCGGCGGCTGGCGGTTTGGTGCAATGTTCTGGTGGTGCCAATTTGACCGTTGAGCTGCGTGACGGACAAATTATTGTGACATCGGGCGGTGTGAACTCGGTAATCAATGCAGGGCAGTCCGCCCTGATCCCCGCGGGCAATGCGAATATCCGGGTGGTTAAATCGCTACCCAATGTATTAGGCAATGTACCCAACGCAGGTCCATTGCCTGAAACCACGCCATCGAATTTTGAGTCTTTGTCATCCACGCCGGTTCAATCCCTTCAACAGGGCGGACCGGTTCCTGAGGAAGGTTCACAGTTGTTTGTGGCGGTGAATGACGGCACCATTGTGATCACCAATTCCAATCAGGCCCCGCTTGAGGTGAATCGCGGTGAAGGCGCATTTGTTCAAACACTGAGCAATCAGCCCCCGCAATTGTTGACCGCACCACCCGACGTGATTGTGCAGGACATTACCTTGTCTGCACCGCCATTCTCTGCACCGCAATGTGCGCCCTGACCGGAGAAATGATTGTTTAAGAAGTCCTGGAGACCACTGGCCGGCAAGGCGTTTCGTATCGGTGTGGGCTTTTCTTTCACGGCGATTGCCTTGCTCCATGTGCTCGGTTTTGCGCCCACGGACGTGGTGAAGCGACTGGACTACCTTATCTACGATGTCCGGCTAAGGGCACAAGCGCAGAAGCCTGAGCTGGATTCACGCATCGTGATTGTTGACATCGATGAGAAAAGTCTGAGCGAAGTGGGGCGCTGGCCTTGGTCCCGCGATGTGGTGGCCAACCTGATTGTTGAATTGACGGACAAACTGGGCGCTGCTGTCGTGAGTTTCGACATTGTATTTGCAGAGCCCCAACAAAGTGACGCACTTCAGGCCATGGATGCCCTGGCAAGCAAATCTCCCGGATTGACCAATGAATTGAAAGGCATGCGGGCTGGTATTCAGGCCCAGTTTGACCGCGATGCGCAGCTTGCCAAGGTGCTGGTGGATCGACCCGTAGTCTTGGGGTATTACCTGAACCAGGACTCGAACGCGCTGTCCGGGGCCTTGCCTCCAGCCCTGTTCAAGAAAAGCCAGTTGGGTACATTGTCGCTGGACAGCACATCCTGGCAGGGCTACGGTGCCAATATTCCTGTATTGCAGCGAAATGCAGAAGGGGGGTACTTCAATCCAATTGTGGATGAAGACGGTACCGTGCGTTCTGTTCCTTTATTGGCCCAGTTCAACGATGCGTATTATCAAAGCTTTGCCCTGGCCACGCTTCGACGCGCATTGGGCAACCCCCAGGTTATTCCAGTATTCCCGGAAGGGGTTGATGACGATTACGGTGCCGTTGAACTGATCGCCTTGCGCTCCCCAGACGTTGAATTGGACATCCCTGTCGAAAGGGGTTTGTTGACCCGGGTACATTTTCGGGCCAAGGGTGGTCCAAATGCAGGTGGATACCGTTATGTGTCAGCAGCCGATGTGTTGGCAGGTGCATTGAAGCCGGAAGACATTGAAGGGCGAATCGTGCTGGTGGGTACAACCGCTCCCGGTTTGCTGGATTTGAGAAGTACGCCGGTAAACCCGGCCTATCCTGGTGTCGAGGTGCATGCCAATGTCATCAGTGGTATGTTGGACAGTGCCTACAAGCTTCGCCCCGAGTTTTCTCAAGGCCTGCTTTTCGTCACGGTGTTGCTGGTGGGAACAGTGCTCAGTGTGACCATGCCAATCCTGAGTGCGACCTGGTCGCTTCTTGTGGCATTGACCGTCCTCGTGCTCAGTGTCGTCATCAACTCACTGTTGTATTTTCAGGCAGGGTTGGTGCTGCCTGTGGCGGTGGTATTGCTGTTGGTGTTAACCATCTTCATGTTTGACGTGGCCTATGGCTACCTGGCTGAATCGCGAAGCAAACGGCAAATGGTGGATTTGTTTGGCGAGTATGTTGCGCCAGAACTGGTGTCTGAAATGGCGGCAGACCCCAGCCGCTATTCCATGGAAGGTGAAAGCCGTGAACTCACCGTACTGTTCTCGGACGTGCGTGGCTTCACCACCATTTCAGAATCGCTTCAGCCCAATGAACTGCGCGAATACATCAATGAATACCTTACGGTGATGTCGGAAATTATTCGCGCCCACCGCGGAACACTGGACAAATACATTGGCGACGCCATCATGGCATTTTGGGGTGCTCCGATTGCAGACCCTGAGCACGCCAAACTGGCCACCCAGGCTGCTATTGCGATGCAGGAAGAAGCTGTACGCCTGAATGAAAAATTTGCTGCACGGGGCTGGCCCGAACTGGCCATTGGCGTGGGTGTTAACACCGGGCAAATGCGCGTGGGCGACATGGGTTCGAAAATTCGTCGCGCATATACAGTCATGGGCGATGCGGTGAATCTGGGTTCACGCCTGGAGGGCATCACCAAAACCTACGGCGTGGGTGTCATTGTGGGGCCGCAAACCAAAGCAGCCTTTCCGGAAATGACGTTTCAAGAACTTGATGCGGTCAAGGTCAAGGGAAAAAACGAGCCTGTGTCCATATTTGCGCCTGTTGGAGAAAGCAATCGACTGGATGCCGATACCCTCAGTACAGTGGAGAAATGGTCTGAAATGCTTCAAGCATTTCGAGCTCAGAACTGGAAACAGGCTCGCAACCTGTTAGGTGAAATTCAAAGCAATGTGGTCCTGAACCCGACCCTTCGACATCTGTATGGACATCGAATGGATTATTTTGAAGCCAACCCGCCAGCCGAGGGTTGGGACGGCGTGACCCAGTTCGATACGAAGTAGGTCACGCTTGGCCCCATCGAAAAGGGTCAGCCGGGTTCGGCTTGTTTTACCAGATACTGTTCAGGAGAAATCCGGATGGCAGCACCTGTGGGGCAGGCTCGAACGCAAGCAGGTCCGCCCGTGCTGCCTGCGCACATGTCGCACTTCACTGCCTTCTTGATGGCGTTTGGGTCGTAAGCGGCTTCCCGTTCACCCGGTGTGTCGCCCAAGCCAAACAGCAGCCAGGTCAACAAATTGCCTTTCTTTGGGGGGGCTTTCACGGCCATTTTGATTACGCCATATGGGCAATTTCGCTCGCAGTTGCCACAGCCAATACACGAGTCTGCAATCATCACCTCGCCATTTTCGTTTCGTCGAATGGCATCGGGCGGGCAGTCCTTCATGCAATGTGGGTGTTCGCAATGCCGGCATGAAGTGGGAATGTGGATGTTCTGGAAGGTAGGCCCGGCGCTGCGATCCAGACGGGAAGTCCCATTGTGAGTGTCCGCGCAGGCCGTTTCGCAGTTGTCACATTGAACGCACAGGTTTTCATCAATAATCAGCGCGTCAGTGGCTTCATCCAGGCCTTCCTGCATCAAAAAGCGAATCAGGTCGCTGTCGCGGAAAGCCTGGTCTTCCCGGAATACATTGCTTTTCACCCGTTTGCTGGCTTGAGCCAACAAAACAGATTTCCAATCCGGATTGGATGCCAGAACGCGCTGAACCGGAGCGACTGGCAACACAAGTGCTTCTGTAAATACCGAAGCAGTCACTGTGGCTGAACGCGGGTTGTTGCTGAGTAAAGCCATTTCACCCACGTAATTGCCAGCCGACACATAGGACAACACCACGTCCTTGTCCTTGATTACTTTCGAGATGGCCACCGATCCACGTCGAATCAGGTACAGACCATCGGCGGGGTCACCATCCTTGAACAACACTTCGCCCTTGGCATAGCGACGCACGTCAATCCCATCGCTGAGCAATTCGTCAATGGCTGCATTGTCCAAAGGCGGGGCAAGGTAGGTTGAAATGGCACGTCGAACAAAGGTTTCATCAATGGTTTTGCGCACGCTTTCCACCGAGGCAATCAGCTTCAGCATGGCTTTGCGTGGGGTTTCAACCAACACGCAATCAGCGCCCGCGCGAATGGTGGCGGTTCTGCGCCGTCCGCTGATCAAACCCATTTCACCGAAGTAGTGGCCCCGGGGCAGGTTGATCACCATCGGCTTGCCGTCTTTGCCCACCAGGTCAATGTCGACAGAGCCTTCAACAATAGAGAAAAACGTGCTGGTGTAATCGTTCTTCTTGAAAATGATTTGCCCTTTGGCTGGCTTGAGCAAGTCCGATTCCAGCATGAATTCGCGCAGTTGCAATTTCGTAATGCCGGAGAAAATCGGAACATTGCTCAGGATCAGGTCGAGTACCTCCGAAACACTTCGATTGCCCAGCGGTTTGAATTTTGCTGCCAGCAGTGGCTCATCCGCAGGCACAACCGGCAAGCCGAGAATGGTGTCCACCACTTCATAGCCCTGATTCATCGCCTGTTTGATCAGCGGGTAACCCCCCAAGGCACCCACAATGAACAAGCCCGGCACGTTGGACTCGTAGGTTTCAGACAAGGCGGGTACGGCACTGGGGTCGCTATTGGGAAACTGCACGCCAAAACTTTCAACCAGCGTTCGTGGAGGTGTTGCACCCAGCCGAGCGATAATGCGGTGCACCGGCAGTGTTTGCTCGCCTTCGGGGCCTTTAAAGACGTAGTTCATGCAGGGCTCGCCATCCTTGGCCCCGGCAATATCCTCAATACGAATGGTGCTGGTGTTATAGAGGATTTTCAGGTCTTCGTTGTTGTCCGCAGCAAGAATCTGGCTCAGATTGCCTTCCTTGCATCGCGCAAATTCTTCACGGCGGTTGACCAGAAAAACCCTGTTCTTTTTCATCAAGCCAAGGGCGTTTTCAATGGCGGCGTCGCCCGCACCGATGACCACGATGGTTTCATTCTGAAACTCGTCCGGGTCACTCAAGGTGTATTGCACCGCAGGCAGGTCATCTCCATCAGCGCCGATTTTTCGGATATTGCCTTGAAGGCCAATTCCCAGAATGACGGTTCGCGCAGTGGTCTTGCTGCCATCTTCACATTCAAGCTCGAACGGGCCTGCGTCTTCATTGAGCTTTTTGATTGCGGTTACTTTCTTTTTGTACTGGATATTGACCCGCTGATCTGCCAGCTGTTTGTCCCAGGTACCCAGAATATATTCGCGCTTGCCCGCTTCAAACTGCATGCCACTGCGCAGGGGCAAAAAGCCGGGTTCGGCCATGACATGCTTGCCCTTCTGGTACTTGTAGATGGTGTCAGAGGCGTGGTTTTCGCCTTCGAACAACACGTAGTTGCAGCCCAGCTGTTGTGCCCGTGATGCAGCTGACAAGCCTGCCGGGCCCGAACCCACAATGGCAATATCCAGGTCAGCTGGTACATCCGCAAACATCGGTTTCAATGTTTTCGTTTCCTGATTCATCTCATCAACCTCCCACTGCGGCTTTCAATGCCAGCAGTTCGGTTTGAAACGCAGCTCGGTCATAGGCTTCGTCGTTGCTTAACAACTTGAGCAAGCGGCTCATTTTTGAATTCACGGTTTGTGCAAGGCGTGAATTGCCTTTGCGGGCCAAGCCATTGACCACACTGCTGATGGACATGTAGGCCTGTTCAGCACCCGCGAAGTCAGCGTATTGGTTGCTGGCCGCCATGTTCACCAGTTCCTTAAGTAACTTTTCAAGTACCGCCTCGTTGAAAGACACGGCAGCCACCGTCTTGCGGGCTGAATTCAACTGCCCAATCAATGCCTTTGCGGCCGATTCAACCTCTGTCATGCTGGCAACTGGTGATGAGCTGGCCACATGGAGCTGGTTCACCAATCGGGCTGTTTCAGCGCTGTGCTGGGGGGCTGCAGCACGCACAATGGCTTGCACCATGATCAGGCTGGAATTGTTGATGCGTGCCTGCCCCGGCGTGCGTGCCAGGTCTTTTGACCAGTCTTTCTTGCTCATCGGTGAATGACAGGCGTGGCAGTCGAACATCATCAGTTCGGGCATGATGCCCTGTCGGTTACGCTTGGGGTCTGCAATCAGTTCAAGCAAATTCGCGCTGCTGGCGAACTGGCCCATGGCCCAGATTTTTCCGGCGTCGTATGCGCCTTTGCGTTGCACCCAATCCTCATCGATTTTGTAGTGCGGCGGTTCCAGGGCCATGAAGGTTTCCACTTCAATGGAAATTCTGGGGTGGCCCGCGCCCATGATCTGGTGGGTGATGGGGCGGCTCACATCGCCCACATGGCAGCTGGTGCACAGCTTGGCCGCAGCATATGGGTCGCTGGTGGGGTACAGGCCGTTCTCAATGTTTTTTGCGTGGCTGGCCTTGGGTTCAACGTGGGTCTTGATCCATTTTTCGGCAGGGCCGTGACAGGCTTCACAATTGATGCCATCGCTTTTGTCAAAGCGAGGGCCTTGTTTGCTGACAGGCACATTGTGGCTGTGGCAATCCAGGCAAACCTTGGCCTCGTGTGCAGGTTGGCCAAGCCCCAGGTTTTTTGCAATGCGTTGGGATTGCGCATTTCTCAGCACCGCGTAGGCCTGGGTGTGTGGGTCTTCTCGCAACCAGGTGGTGTATTCGTTTTGCAAAACAGGCGTTGCACTTCGTTCTGCAATACTGCCGTGGCAGGTGCTGCTTGCGCAATTCACTGTACCCACCGATTGATGGGGCGATTGGTGCGGCATGGTTTGTGCCATGACCTCCGCTTGAAAGCCGGGGGCGCTCAATACGAGGGCAAGCAAGGC
>JAIXTE010000093.1 GCA_027484315.1 Burkholderiales bacterium
ACTGAAAACAAGATCATCTCCAAGCCGTTGAATGGCGAGGCTCTTATCGTGGCCGACGAATTCAGGGTAGTAGAAGCAGGCACGGCCGAGGCACCTGCTGCCATTCCGGCCCAGGGCAAGGTATTGGTGCACCTGTCTGCTTGGGAAGCGAACAAGGCTGAATTGACAGCCCGTGCTCAGGCTGGGGAACTGGGTGTGTATCTGAACCCAGAGGACAACCTCGAGCAGTTGCAAGGCGACGTGAATATACTCAAGCTGATCGCATTCAACTTCCCGGTGTTCAAGTACGGCCAAGGTTATTCCGGTGCCGTGTTGCTGCGCACACGCTATGGCTTCAAGGGTGAAATTCGTGCCTTTGGCGATGTTTGGCGCGACCAGTTTTTCTTCCTGGCACGCTGCGGCTTCACGCAGTTTGACATCAAGGAAGGCAAGTCGCTGGAAGATGCATTGAATGCATTTGCCGATTTCACCGTTCCTTACCAAACCAGTGCCGATGGTTCATTGCCCGTGTTCAACCGCCGGGCGGCAGCAGGAGCTTAAGCATGAATGCAGTGAATTCCCAAGCACGCTTTCACAGCGTGGACACTGTGGTGGAAAGCAATGTCGTAACCGAACAACCCATCGCTGTGTTCCGCGGGCCGCACCAGCCTGCAACCGACATTGCTGAAAAAGTGAAAGCACTTGAAAGCCTGTTGACTCAAGCAGCCGGTGAGTTCGATTCAATCGCACTGGCCAGCAGCCTGGCAGCCGAAGACAATGTGCTGTTCGATGTCGTTGCACGCCTGAAACTGAATATTCGCGTGTTCAGCCTGAATACAGGCCGCCTGCATCAACAGACCCTGGATGTGGCCCCTGCCCTGCAGGCCAAATATGGTCAAACTGTGCAGTGGTTCGAGCCGCTACATGAAGCAGTTGAAACCTATGTGAACACCAAGGGCCGTGATGCTTTTTATGAGAGCACGGCGCTGCGCAAAGAGTGCTGCGGCATTCGCAAGGTGGAACCACTGGCACGCGCTTTGAAAGGTGCAAAGGCATGGGTCACCGGGCAGCGCCAAGCGCAAGCGGCCACACGCGCTACCTTGCCTGTGCGAGAATTCGACGCTGATCGCGGCATTGAAAAGTTCAACCCGCTGGCCGACTGGAGCGAGGCCGATGTGTGGACCTACATTCGCCAGTACGATGTACCCGTGAACAAACTGCATTTTGAAGGCTTTCCGTCGATTGGCTGCGAACCATGCACACGCGCAATCACGATTGGCGAAGACATTCGCGCAGGCCGCTGGTGGTGGGAAGACCCCACCAGCAAAGAATGCGGTTTGCACAACGCCAATTTGAAATCAAACTGAATTATTGAAAACGATCAACAAGCCGAGAACAATCATGAGTACCCAAGCTAGTACGCAACTACATACCATGTCCCACCTGGACTGGCTTGAAGCAGAAGCCATCTACATCATGCGCGAAGTGGCCGCCGAATGCGCGCGCCCTGCCATGCTGTTCTCGGGTGGCAAAGACTCCATTGTGATGTTGCGCTTGGCTGAAAAGGCATTTCGCCCAGGCAAGTTTCCGTTCCCGCTGGTGCATATTGACACCGAGCACAACTTCCCTGAAGTGATCGAGTTTCGTGACTGGAAAGCCAAGCAACTGGGTGAAGAACTGATCGTTCGTTCACTGGAAGGCTCAATCAAGAAAGGCACCATTCGCCTGCCGCACCCGGAGGCCTCCCGCAACTCATTTCAAAGCGTGACCTTGCTGGAAACACAGGAAGAGTTCGGCTTTGATGCCCTGATGGGCGGCGCACGCCGGGATGAAGAAAAAGCCCGTGCGAAAGAACGCATTTTTTCTTTCCGCGACGGCTTCGGTCAATGGGACCCAAAAAGCCAGCGCCCTGAACTTTGGGACCTGTACAACACCCGCGTGCACCCAGGTGAACACATGCGCGTGTTCCCGATTTCCAACTGGACCGAACTGGATGTGTGGCAATACATTGAACGTGAAAAGCTGGAGTTGCCCAATATTTACTACGCCCACGAGCGTGAAATCATTGAACGCAATGGCCTGCTGGTTCCAGTGACTGAAATGACCCAACCCAAGGCCGGTGAAACCGTGACCACCCGCACCGTGCGCTTCCGCACAGTCGGTGACATCACATGCACCTGCCCAGTTGCCAGCACTGCAGCCAACCCAATTGAAATCATTGCTGAAACCGCAGTGACCGACATCACCGAGCGCGGCGCAACCCGCATGGACGATCAAACCTCCGAGGCCTCCATGGAGCGCCGCAAGAAAGAAGGTTATTTCTGATCCCCGGGCCCACGAAAAAATACAACGAGATGAACACCATGAATGCAATCACTGAAGCCCTGAAACTGGGCACCCAAGAGCACGGCATGCTGCGCTTCATCACCGCCGGTTCTGTTGATGACGGAAAATCCACCCTGATCGGCCGCCTGCTGTTTGACAGCAAGGGCATTTTCGCCGACCAGCTGGCCGCCATTTCCAAGGCGAAAAACAAGCGCACGGCCGGCGACACCATCGACTTTTCACTGCTGACTGACGGCCTGGAAGCCGAGCGTGAACAGGGCATCACCATCGACGTGGCCTACCGCTACTTTGCCACACCGGCACGCAAGTTCATTGTGGCTGACACACCGGGCCATGAACAGTACACACGGAACATGGTTACCGGTGCATCCACTGCAGACGTGGCCATTGTGCTGGTTGACATCACCCGCGTTGCGTTTGAAAAAACCGCAGAGGGCCTGAAAGCCACCCTGCTGGCTCAAACCAAGCGTCACAGCGCCATTGCCGGCAAGCTGGGCATCCCCGCTATTCTGTTTGCCGTGAACAAGATGGACCTGGTGGATTTCGACCAGGAAAAATTCATCGCCACTGAAAAAGCAGTGCGTGAACTGGCTGTTACGGTCGGCGTACAGGAAGCCCTCGTGCTACCCATTTCAGCATTGACTGGCGACAACGTGGTCACTGCAAGCCCCAAAACACCCTGGTACACCGGCCAGCCCCTGTTGCCCATTCTGGAAAACATTCCCAGCCGTGCAGACCGCGCGGAAGCCGCACACAAGGTGGGTTTCCGTTTCCCGGTGCAGTTGGTAGCCCGTCATGACGGCCACAAGGCCGACGACTTCCGCGGCTACATGGGCCGTGTGGAAGGCGGCAGCGTGAAAGTGGGCGACACAGTGGTGGTGCACCCTTCAGGCCAAAACGCCGTGGTGTCGCGCATCGTATTTTTGAATGAGGACCTGCCAGAAGCCCTATTGGGCCAATGTGTTACCTTGGTACTGGACCGCGATGTGGATGTTTCCCGTGGCGACCAGATTGTGAGCAGCGTAGACACAGTTAGCCACACACCGGTGAAAGCACTGACCGCCGACATTTGCTGGCTGGACAACGAACCCTTGAACCCGGCCCGCAAATACTGGATCAAGCAGACCACCCGCCAAACCCAGGCCAAGATCAAGGCAGTGAACCAGGTGCTCGACATTCACACACTGCTGCATGGCGAAAGCACCAAAACGGTGCAAATGAATGACATCGCGCAGATTGAATTGGTGCTGGCTCAGCCCATCGTGGCGGATTTGTACACAGAATGCCGCGCCACGGGCAGTTTTATCCTGATTGACAGTGCCACCAACCAAACTGTGGCAGCTGGCATGATCGTTGCAAAGCAGTAATCAACAACCCATCACCCGGTTGTTGGTTGCTTGTTCTTAAATAGGGACTTTTGAGATGGGACGCGTTGTATTGATTGGTGCAGGTCCAGGGGCGGAAGATTTAATCACCGTTCGTGGCTTGAAGCTGTTGATGCAGGCAGACTGTGTGTTTCACGATGCATTGGTCAGTCCCTCTCTTCTTTCTGAAGCCCACCCCGATGCCAAACTGGTCGCCGTTGGAAAACGTTGCGGCCAAAAATCCACGGCCCAGCACTTCATCAACAAACAGCTTGTTGAAGCCGCTGAACAATACAAACTAGTGGTTCGCCTGAAAGGCGGAGACCCCATGGTATTTGGCCGAGCGGATGAAGAAATTACTGCGTTGAAAGCCGCTGGCCACACCGTTGAAGTGGTGCCCGGCGTCACTGCTGCACTGGCCGCGGCCAGCAGCTTGCAGGCCTCGCTCACCTTGCGTGGCGTTGCCCGCAGCCTGACCCTGACCACACCGTCTGTCGGTAGTGACGAAACACCAAGCACAGACCTGTTTACCGGCACGGAAAACGACACAGTAGCCGTGTACATGGGTTTGCGTCAGGCGGGCCCTTGGGCAGCCGCATTGCTTGAAAAAGGCAGGAATGCCAACACACCGGTTATTCTGTGTGAAAGCGTGTCCTTGCCTGCAGAAAAATTCACACCCTTGAACCTGGGCCGACTGCCCTTGTTTTCGGCGGAGCAGCTGACAGACGGGCCTTGCCTGATCCTGATCGGCAAGGCCTTGGCCAAGGCATGTGTCGAGTTGCAACTGCTGCAACACAAGCCAGAAGAAATCGCGTTGCCTGACTTCTTCCGGGCGGCCTGAATTATCAGGCTACCTCAACGAATCGACCGATCAATCTCGGTTGCTCTGCCTCAGCCAAATAGCCGCAGCTTAGCCTGCTGACGCCTCGCATTTTTTCATGAATGAATTTTTGGCAGCACCTGCCAATTTCTTGCCGTCCTTGCTGAGGGCCTTTTCTTCACAAGATGCCTTCATGTCAGCCAGGCATTTTTTCACGAAGGAGTTTTTGGCTGCACCCGCCAAGGGTTTGCCTTCCTTGCTCACTGCCTTGGCCTGACAGGCCGCCTCAGTGGATTGCGCATATGCGGGAACGGAACAACACAGAACAGCCAACACCAACCATTTCTTCATGATGAATCTCCAGTTTGTTTATTGAACCTGCTGAACAATTTCCGTGGCAATGGCTTGCCACACTGCATCCCACTGCCCCACTGCCGCAGTGGCCTCGATACTCAAGCCCGGGTGCTTTTGCTTCATCTCCGCCATGATCACAGGAAAATCATTTTTCAAATGCCCACCCCTGCCGAAAAATATCGGCACCACCTGAATGTGTTCTGTACCACCCAAGGCCATGCAATCGACAGTATCGGGCAGGCTGGGTGCCATCAGTTCCAGAAAGGCCAGCTCAATTTGAACATCGGGCAATTGCGCCGTCAAAATACTTTGCAGGCGTTTCATGGGCTCGGCCCACTGGGGATCACGTGCACCATGGCCAAACAGGACAATTGCTTTCTTTCCGGTACTGCTCATCGATTCCTCAATACATTCAAGGTGCGCCAGGGCGCGGGCTGGGACACCCACCACAAAGCTGCCATCCCCACCGCGAAGCCGATCAGGCTGGGCAATGCCGCACTGATGAAAGGCGGGAAGCTGGCCACCATGCTGAGGTGGGAAAACAGGTTATTCACCAAGTGAAAACCGACCCCGATCATGATGCCTGCAAACACCTTCACGCTGACACTGCCCGACCTGAAATGCAAGTAGGCAAACGGCAGTGAAATCATCATCATGATCAGAATGGCAAAGGGGTACATCAGCTTTTTAGCCAAAGCCAAATCAATGTTACCTGTAGCCTGAAGATTGCTGCTCAGGAATCGGGAATAGTTGTACAACTGCCAGGCGCTCATGCGGTCAGGGCGAACAAACAGGCCCGTCAGCAGCTCCGGCGACAGATTGGACCGCCAGCGCAAGGCTTCCAGTTTTTCAACCGGGCTGGCATGTATGGTCAGGCCTGAACGGGCCGCCTCTTCGTTCTGCACGGCTTGGTCAAAATAACGCTGAACAAGCACGTTGCGCAAAACCCAGTCACCGACTTCAGGGTCAAACCTTGCCGCCTCAGCGCGTACCCAGGCGCGAATGCGAAAGTCGGTATCCAGTTCGTAATATTCGAGCTTTCGCAAATCACCTTCCTTGTCAAAGGAGTCGAAATTGACAAAGCGCACGCGCGGGCCGGTTTGCGGGTCGATGAATGTGTCGCGCATCCAGTAGCCACTGCGAAAATCACGGTCCACCTCATAGCCCAAAGCCTTGGCGCGCATGGGTACCGCCGCGCGTTCGGCCAAGGGAGCCACACCCTCGCCAAACAGCACGGTGACCACCACCACGCCAGAAGCGATCCGAACCAGCATTTTCAGCATGCTCGTGGTACTTAGGCCTGCCGCGCGCATGGCAGTGAGTTCGCTGCTGGCAGCAAATTGCACCAGGGCATAAATTGAACCGATCAAGGCTGCAATGGGTGCAATTTCGTAGACCCGAGCGGGCAAGCCCAGCATCACCGCCACGAAATAATAAAACCAGCTGGTTCCGGGCAAGTTCAGTCGATCCACTTCGGCAATCAGATCGAAAAATGCAAACAGGCCTACAAATGCCACCATGACAAAACTGATGGCCTTGTACAGTTCACGGCGAAAATACACCAGCAAGGCGTGTGGCACTGCAAACGGCTTGGTCACTCGGTTGGACACTTTCATCGCTTCAGCTCCTGTGCATCAACCATATCCTGCAAATCCAGCTTGCCAACCGGTTTTTTGAAGGTGAACAATGGTGCGCCAGCCGGGCGGTTGCGCTGGATCATCAGGAGATAAAACAGCAGCATCACACAGGCGTGTGGCAGTATCAGGGCCACCCAGAAGTTCAGGGTTTCCTTGACGACCATGCTTTGGGTCACTGACACAATGTTGCTGTAGGTCAGGTAAATCAGCAGTGCAAACAACTGGTTCAGCGAATTGCCACCGCGTGGATTCACAAATGCCAAGGGTATGGCCAGCAAGCCCAGCACCAGCGCAGACAATGGCAAGCTGACGCGCCAAAGCAGTTCACCCTGCGCACCCGGAGAAAAGTCGGCAATCAAAAGGTCAACACGGCGGTGTTGCAGTTGAAAGCTAGGCGCTGCCCCTAAAGTATTGTCAATGGCCAAACCATAGGTTTCAAATTCGGTGGAGGCAAACCGCTGCCCCGTGCCATCGAGCGTGGCGCGGCGCCCGCCGCTCAGCACCAGGTAGGGTTGACCGCTGGCATCCACTTCCACGGTGCCTCGCGAGGCAGAAACCACGGTGCGGGTTTCGCCCTTGGCATCGACTACAAACACATTTTCAACCTGCTTGGTCACTTCCGATTGGCGTTCAACAAAAAACACCCGATTGCCCTCGCCTGATTCGCGAAACTGGCCGGCACTGACCTTGCTGACATCACTGCGCTTGGCAAAGCGGTCTTTGGCGGCATCCAGCTCGGCCTTGGCCCACGGGGTCAACCAGATCGAACACACCAGCGCCAGCAGGGTCAATGGAACGGCAAAGCGAAGTACAGGACGCGTCAGGGAGAAAAGCGACACACCCGCTGCAAACCAGGCTGTCATTTCCTGTTCCTTGAATGCGCGGGAAACCACCCCCATGACAGCAATGAACACGGTAATGACCAAGGCGGCAGGCAGGTATTGAAGGCCGCCGAGGAGGATCAGCGTAAAGACTTCCGCATTGTCTACCTTGCCGCCTGCGGCTTGCCCCAAAGTACGCACCAGCACAGTGGTGACGATAATCGTGAACAGGGCCACGAAGGTGGCACCAGCAGTTTGTGCAAAGTCTTTTCGAAAAGTAGACCGAAACAGCATTCAATCGCGGCGGGCTGCGCTTTGACTCGCCAACCCGGCTTGTTGATAATGGTAGATTGTCGCATGCATTCGTTTTGAATGGTCGAGCATTAATCGCAAGAAGGAACACCATGACAGCCACACCCGCAGTTTCAAAAACAAAAAAGCCTGTTGCCCCGAAAACCACGAAGAAAGCAGCCCCCACCCCACCGCCGATGTTTTCCTACAAGGCAGGAACAGGGCCAGTGGCTTCCGTGTCGGCGGGTGGCCCTGTTCCCGGAAAAGGTTGTGACGTGGCAGTGGTGGGTATTTACCAGGAGGGTGAGCTGAGCGCTTCTGCGAAACGCGCAGACGTAGACACCAATGGGCTGATCAGCAATGCCTGCAAAATTGACAGCTCGCTGGGCAATGCAGGCACGTGCCGCGTGGTGTTCAATTCAGGCAAGGAAGGCGCGCCAGTGTACGTGCTGGTCGGTCTGGATGATATTGAAAAACTCAATGCCAAAACCCTTCGCAAGGCCACCACAGCGGCCTGCGAAGCGCTGAAAAGCCTCAAACCCGCGAAGGTGTTTTTTGCACTGAATCAGGAAGTGCCCAAGAAAAGCGACGACAAGGACATCGCCGCCCTGTGCGCCCGCTCCATCACCGAAAGTTTTTACAGCTTTTCAGCCTGCAAAAAGCAGGATGAGGACGCGGCAGCGCCCCCAGCGTTTGAATTGGCCTGCACCAAGTCCACCCAGACCGCAGTGGAAAAAGGTGCTGCAATCGGCCTGGCAATTGGCACAGGCATGCAGCTGACCAAAGACCTGGGTAACCTGCCAGGCAACATCTGCACACCAAACTACTTGGCTGAAACAGCCAGAGCCATGGCCAAGCAATACAAACTCGCCGTGGATGTGCTGGACCACAAGAAAATGGAATCACTGGGCATGTTCAGCCTGTTGTCGGTGGGCAAGGCCTCCAGCGAACCACCCAAGCTGATCGTGCTGAAGTACAACGGCGCCAAAGACCCCAAAGAAGCACCCGTGGTGCTGGTGGGCAAAGGCATCACATTCGACACTGGCGGCATTTCATTGAAGCCGGGCGCAGGCATGGATGAAATGAAATACGACATGTGCGGCGCAGCCAGTGTACTGGGCACCATGAAAGCCGTGGCTGAAATGAAGCTGCCATTGAACCTGATTGTGGTGGTGCCGACCGCCGAAAACATGCCCGCAGGCAACGCCAGCAAGCCCGGCGATGTGGTGGTGTCCATGAGCGGCCAAACCATTGAAATTTTGAACACCGACGCGGAAGGCCGCCTGATTCTGTGCGACGCGCTCACCTATGTTGAACGCTTCAACCCCGCCGCAGTGGTGGATGTGGCCACATTGACTGGTGCCTGCATTGTGGCCTTGGGTCATGTGAACACCGGCCTGTTCAGCCCAGACGACGACCTTGCGAACGAGTTGCTGAAAGCAGGTCAAAACGCGCTGGACACCGCCTGGCGCATGCCGCTGGACGAGGAATACCACGAACAGCTGAAAAGCAATTTTGCCGACATGGCCAACATTGGTGGCCCGCCCGCAGGCAGTGTCACCGCAGCCTGTTTCCTGCAAAAGTACACCAAGGCCTACAACTGGGCGCATTTGGACATTGCAGGCACGGCGTGGCATTCTGGCAAGGCCAAGGGTGCCAGTGGTCGCCCCGTGCCAATGCTGGCCGAATTTGTCATGAAACGTGCCAAAGCCTGAGTGAGCCCGAATTGACCCGAATTGACTTTCATCTGAATGTCTCTGACCACCTGCTGTACACCTGTCGGCTTGTCCGCAAGGCGTACGGCAGTGGCCTGAAAATCGTGTGCTACAGCACCAGGCCTGATGTGCTGGATCAGCTGGACAAGTTGCTGTGGACGTTCTCGGAAGAAGACTTCCTGCCACACGTGGTCACCGGGCACCCAGGCCTGGCCGACACGCCCATTGTGCTGACCGACAAAGCAGACGATATTCGCCATTACGACCTGTTGATCAACCTGGATGAACAGTGGCCACCCTTTTTCGCACGCTTCGAGAGGCTGGTGGAAATTGTGGGCAATGAAGAAGACAACAAGGCGCTGGCACGCCAACGCTACAAGTTTTACAAGGAAAGGGGATACCCCTTAAACACGTTCGACAGGGCCAAGGGCTAGGGAATCAGTAAAGCGATGAGTGAACATTTTGATGGTGGCCCACCCCTGTTGACCGAGGTCATTGAATCGGGCCTTCAGGAGATTGAACAGTCCACAGGCGGGCGCTTGAGCGACCCGCAAATTGAAATTTTAAGGGCACAGTTACCAGAGTTGTTCGAGCGCGCCCTGCTTCGGATCAAGCCTCAACTGATGAAAGAGTTCGAGCAGGTTGTGCTGGACGCGCTAAAGAAATAATCAGGTTTTGAACACCGACACTGCGCCTGACAAGCTCACGGCCAGGTCAGAAATCTGCTCGGACACATGTCTGTTTTGGGCGATCGTGGCCGTGTTCTCTTCAGTCATTTGTGCCACACGTTCCACATTGCGACTGATTTCCACGCTGACATTCGATTGTTCCTGCATCGACACCGTAATAGACTGAATGGCGTCGCTCACCCGGTCTGCATTGGCCTTGATGCGTTCAATCGTGGTGGACACCGAGTCCGCCTGCTGAATACCAGCCTGCACCAGATCCACGGAATCTTCCATGGATTTCGAGGCATCCTGTGTCACACGTTGAATCTGAAACACCATGTTGGAAATCCGCTCGGAAGACCCCTTGGTTTGTTCGGCCAGTTTACGTACCTCGTCGGCCACCACAGCAAAACCCCGACCGCTTTCACCGGCGCGCGCTGCTTCAATGGCTGCATTCAAAGCCAGTAAATTGGTGCGGTCGGCAATGTCGGTAATGGTTGAAATGATTTCCGAAATCTCATTGGACTGCGCTTCCAGCGAACGCACGGTGGTGGCGCTGCCCTGGACCGATTGCGCAATTTTGCGAATGCCATCCACCACCAGGTTCAAGGTGACCATGCCTTGATCAGCTGACACCTTGGCCTCCATGGCTGTGTGTGATGCGTCATTTGAGTTTTCGGTAATCTGGCTGATGGACACAGTCAATTCCTCAACTGCAGCCGCCATCGACGCCGTAGCGTCCGATTGCTCGGTTGCGGCCTTGGTCATTTCCTCAGAGGCGACACGCACAGAACCCGACCCTTCAGTCAGGGTCACTGTGGAGGTGCGAATGCCGTCAATCAAACCCTTCAAATTGCCTTGCGCTTTTGCCAGGGCTGACAAAATACCATCCACTTCGTCTTTGCCGGAAATCTGGATCTTGCTGTTCAGCTTGCCTTCGGCCAACTCATTGATGTGCAGGGCAGCCACGCCCACTTTGCGCTTGAACATGCGGGAAATTGCGAAATTCAAACCCAGCCCCGCTGCAGCAGCCAACAAGGTGATCAACACGGTGATCACGATTGACTCTTCATACGTGGCTTTACTTGCGGCCTTGCGTTCTGCGAGCAAACGAAATTCTTCTTTTTCCACTTCGGCCAGTTCGGCGCGCATCTGCTCCATCAGCGGCTTGCCGGGGCGAGCCTTCACTTCGGCTTCAAAATCTTCAGGGGTAATTTGCCCGGCCAGTTGAGCACGCTTGGATTCAATCAACGGGTCGATCACAGTATCCAGCCACTTTTTGTAGTGGGCATTGAACAGACGCAGCTTGGTGGTCACAAACTCATTTTTCTGGGTCAGCTCGATGGCCTTGTTCAAATGAAGTTCCACCTTCTGTTTACCCTCAGTGTAGGGGGCCAGGTAGTCTTCAGAACCGCGAAGCAGGAACCCTCGCTCGCCGGTTTCGATGTTGAACAGGTTCTC
>JAIXTE010000007.1 GCA_027484315.1 Burkholderiales bacterium
GTCGGCATCAGCATCAGCATCAGCATCAGCATCAGCATCAGCATCTGCGTCGGCATCAGCATCAGCATCAGCATCAGCATCAGCATCACCATCGTTGGGGCCGACTGGAATTGTTGTCACTGTGTCATCGCCATCGTCACTCAATGCGACGGCGCCGAGAATCGCGCCGGCAATTCCAGCGCCAGTTGCTGCACCGCTTCCTGCTGCCAACAAACCGGCACCAACCAGTCCCGACATTGAGCCTTCATAGGGGGTAAGGATTGCTGAGCTGACGTCGCTATCGATGTCATACAATTCAACGCCTTCGCTCAGGGCAACCACTTCAGTGCGGGTTGCGCCGTCGGCCACGGTGGAACTGACTTCCGCCAGTTTTGCGGATGCGCCGGGGGCCAATTGCAACAATGTGTCTCCATGACCGGCCGAGGTGGCGGGCATGAGTACTTCTGCGGTCTGGGCGCCAGTGTTGGTTACGACGTCGTTCCACTTGAGCGCGTCACCCTGGTTGAGTTGCACCATCTGGCCAGCGCGTTCGACTTGAACGCCGCTCGATGATTTGATGATTCCCACGTCGGGATTTGCGTTTTTCATGGTCTTAATTTCCTTGGAGCTAGAGTATTGAGGAAGCCGTTTTTGCTGCTATAAGCGTTTTACTCACAATGGGTGAGATTGGATTCACTGGAAATCAAAATTGCATGAAGGAAAACTTTAAATTTTGTGTAGTTGGTTAAAGAATGTTAAATAACGCGGTGGCATGATTCAAAAGCCCTTGTCGATTGAAGGTCAGAAATGATTTTTCGCATCCTGCTGCGCTTATAGCGTCGCCAGAGCTTTACATCGACTGCAATTGGGCTTCGGTCTGCAAGAAAATAGAGCGCATTGCATACACTTCGACTAAATCAATGCGGAATTAAATACCATCATTGGTGGTCCACCTTTGGGCCAACAGCCCGTCTCAGGCCGGTGAATAGCCTGAATCCAAATGAAAGGTCATGATTAAGTTGCGTTTTCTGTTTGCCTGTTTTGTTGTTTTTGGCAGTGTGTTTGTGCAGCCTGCGCAGGCGCAGGAAGAGGTGAGTCTGCAGGAAAAGCCTGTTGTGAACTTTGTTGTTGCTGAAGAATTCATGTCTTTGGTGGAGCAAGCCACTGAGCAGATTCGTGCCACCGCGCAGGTCAGTGACAATGGCGATGCCTGGCAATTGTTTCGGCGCATGCGCCCTGCAATTCGGGATGTTTTGGGCACGGTGGGCTATTTTTCACCGTCAATACAGCGTGTGGTGGACGAGAGTTTGCCCGAAGACGTTTTGGCACCCCTGAATATAAAAATCGATGCAGGTCCACAAAGCAAGGTCACTTCTGTCGACATTCAATTTGACGGCGAAATCAACAAGGATGAATTTGCAGCCCGGCGAGAACGTTTAAAGACCCTGTGGTTGTTGGGTACCAATCAGGCTTTTAATCAATCCGACTGGTCGGCCAGCAAAGACAACTTGCTGCGCGACCTGTTGGCCCGAGACTTCGCTGCAGCGACTTTGTCGGAAAGCCAGGCCAATGTCGACCCAGACACCAATACTGTGACCTTGAGCGTTGTATATGACAGCGGGCCGGTTTTTACGTTTGGTGAATTGAACATTCAGGGCTTGAACAAGTACCCGGGCGACCTGGTGGCCCGATACAACACCATCAAGCCCGGTGACCGTTATGAACAGGAGCGTTTGCTCACCTTGTTGGCTGACTTGCAGGGCACCACTTATTTTTCGGCGGTTGATGTCAAGATTGACACAGATGACCGACAGCCTGAAAGGGTTCCTATTGAAGTCACTGTGCTGGAAAGCGACAGCAAACGCGTGGGCATTGGTGCAGGTTACAGTTCAAATACCGGCTTTCGTACAGAAGCCACTTACCAGTTCAACAACCTGTTTGATCGCGCCTATTCCTTGGTGACCGGTGTACGGGTTGAACAGAAGAGACAGTCTGCATTTGCCGATGTGTTTTTGCCTCCGTCGAAGCGGGGTATGTCAGATTCTGTGGGTGTGGCTTTTGATCACCAGGAGATTTCCAATCTGGAAGTGGACCGTTCCTCAATCGGTGTCATTCGCGAGTACACCCAAGGGATTAACGAGTATCGGCTGGGCTTGAATTTCCAGCTCGAAGAACGCAGCGCTCTGGGAGTCAACTTTGGAAATACCCAGGCCCTTGTGGCCAGTTCATCGTGGACGCGTGCCGCAGTGGACAACCGTTTGAATCCGGCCGACGGATACATCGCTTTTGCCCAGGCAGCTGTGGCAGGCGAGCAATTTGCCTCTGATCAAAGTTTTGTGCGCCTCTACGGGCGTGTCCAGCAATTCTGGTCACCCTCCAGGGAACATCTTTTTACTGCCCGATTTGAAGTGGGCACAGTCGCGGCCAGCGCACGTCGCGATATTCCCCAGGATTACCTGTTTCGCGCAGGCGGAACCAACAGCATTCGTGGCTATGACTTTCTGGACCTCGGTGTGCTTGACCAGGGTGTGTTGGTGGGTGGGCGACGTGTCATGATCGGCACCCTGGAGTATGTGCGCTGGTTCAATGGCCCGCTGGGTGCGGCCGTGTTCACGGATGTCGGTGACGTGGCTGACAATTGGAGCAGTTTCGATCCCAAACCGGCGGTGGGTATTGGCGTGCGCTACAAAACACCTGCTGGTCCCATCGCATTTGATGTAGCCAAGGCGGCTGATCAGGACAATTTGCGTATTCACTTCGCTTTGGGGGTTGCATTTTGAAGCGCCCCTTACTGATTTTCTCGGGTTTTCTTTGCTTGTTGTGTGCAGGCCTTGCTGCTGTGGTTTTCTGGTTGGTATCCAGTGAACAGGGGTTGCGTTTCGCAATCGGCCAGGCTCAGACCTTCATGCGTAACAACACAGGCCAGGTGCTGGAGGTTGAACTCGGGCAAGGCACAGTGCGGGAAGGGTTCAATATCTCCAGGCTGAGCTGGAATGATGGCGAGAAATTTGTTGACATCGCCGACTTGAAAGTCGAGCTGGATTGGTCTGACATTTTGGTCAATAGGCTGGTGGTGAATACATTGTCTGCACAATCCGTGCGGCTTGTGATGCCGCCTTCCGAAAACACAGAACCTTTTTCCCTCCCCGAGAAAATAGATTTTCCACTGGACGTTCGTCTCGAAAGCCTGCAAATTGCCCAAGTGATGTTCAACGACTTGGTGGTGGAGCAAATTGCGGGCAGGGCCAGTGTTGTACAAAACCACTTCGATTTGCAGCAGCTTGACCTGGCTGTGGAAGGTACTCAGCTTCAGTCCCGAGCGACATTGGTTCTGGCCAAGCCTTACGCTGTGGATGGTTTGATCTCAGCCAATCGAACTTTTGATGATGTGCAACTGGATGCGAAATTGCAGTTGGCCGGTTCACTGGAGCGCCTTGAGTTGCTGCTGAATGCTGTGGGGCAAGATACCCTTCGCTCGAAGGTTAACCAAAGTGCTGAGATCAATGCAGTGGTGACCCCTTTCAAGCCAGTGATGGTTGAGAAGGTTCGTCTGGTCACGCAAGATTTCAACCCCCGGCAGTGGTTTGATTCAGCCCCAGTGGCGGCCCTGACCATTCAGGGTCTTGCTCAGCCCAATGCAGACTTTACCCGGACAACCGGCAGTTTTTCAGTCAGGAACGATGCGCCCGCGACCTTGCAATCCGGCGGAATTCCCGTGTCCAGCCTGAATGCCTCGATTGACTTGCAGGTCAGCGGATCCCAGCCTGAAGAATTGAAGCTGACTGTGCCCGGGGTGCAGTTTTCCGACGGCAAGCGCAGTGCAGGCCAGGCCAGTATGAACCTTCAATGGCAGGCTGCACCCGATTTGCCGGATGCGAAAGCTGATGAAATTATGACGAAGCTGTTGCAAGGCTCGGCCCGGTTTTCCCTGCGGGCCAGTGCGCTGGACATTTCAGTGTTTGCAGCCTTGCCGCAAAAGCATGCTCTGAATGTTGAACTGGACGGTGTTCAACAGGCAAGCCAGTTGCGCTTGAACAAGTTGAAAGTCCAGGATGGAAAAACTTTGCTGGATGGTTCCATGGTTGCGGGCTTGGCGGGTAAGCTGCCATTGAGCCTGCAATTGCAGTTCAGTCAGGTGAACCCGGCTTTGTATATCCCCGACGCCAACCCGCTGCTTCAGGGCAATTTGAACGGCAACCTTGATTTCAAGGGCGAGTTGTCTCCCGGTGGGGATGGAAAATCCATGAACCCAACGGGCGAACTTCTCGTGAATGTCGACGAGTCCACCTTGGCCAACGCACCCTTGAAGGTGAGCATTCAAGCCAATGGCAATGCCCAGAAGTTGAGCAAGGTGATGCTGGATGTTGCTGTAGCGGGCAACACAGCGAAGGCGGATGGCAGTTACGGTACACAGGCTGACTTTGTCAATGTGGATATCAATTTCCCCCAGTTGGCCCGGTTGGGGCAACTGATTGATAGAAAGTTGGGAGGAACCGCCCGGCTACAGGGCAAATTGCGTGGTCTGGATGGCAATTTTTCCGGAGAGGGCAGTGTACAGGTACAAAAGCTTCGGCTGGATGACGTGGTTCAAGTGGAGAGCGTGGCCGGTGATTTCTCGCTGGGTTCTGCACCCACGTCCATTTGGGCGGGCGACATTCAGGTTCGCAGCGTTGCCCAGCCCGGTGTACAGGGCAACTGGATCAATACCTTAAGCCTGAAATTGACCGGGACACGCAACAGTCACGCGTTGAACGCGGTGTTCGACACTGGCTTGTCCACATTCAGCAGGCAGCGGCCCATCAAGGGTGAGTTGGGCTTGCGCGGCGGTATTCAAGACATCGTGCGCAACAAAGAAACTACCACGGGCTGGAAGGGTGCCATTACAGCATTGCGTGTGGAAGGCATGTGGGCGCCCGCCCGCAGTTTCAGTTTGCAGAACCCGGCACCATTGACCGTATCCAGAAAGTTCACCGAGTTGCTGGATTTGAATATCAAAGGCGAAGACACGTCCCTGATCAGCAACCGTGTGTTTCAAATTGCAGGCCAGGAAATTCGAGTGGAAGGTGGCATGCCCAGTTTTGCCTTTCCACGTCTGTCGCCCATTCTCAGAAAGCAGCTGACCGTTGAGCCACGAGACCTGGTGGCCAAAGTGGCATGGCGTTATTTGGCCAACCCCAACCGAGTGGATGGCCATGTGGACCTTACCCATGTGTCTGGTGGCTTGCAGGTGCTGGAAGATTCGCAGATTGACGTGGACATTCGCACCATGAAGGCGAACCTGGATTTCAATCGCGAGGCAGCCAGTTTGAACCTTGAACTCGACGCCAAAGAGTTTGGCGTGGTGTCGGCAAACCTTCGTTTGCCGGTGGCCCAGAATCCGCAAACCAAGGCATGGGGATTGGCTGCAGATCAGGCCATGCAAGGTGCGGTTGCTGCCGGGTTTACCGAATTGAACTGGCTTGGACCACTGATCAGCGGCGGTGTTCGCACCAGTGGCACAGGTCAGGTCGCCATGGCTATCGGCGGTACTGCCAACAAGCCGGATGTGCAGGGCAGGCTGTTCGCCATGGATCTGGACATTTTTCAGTTGGACCAGGGTGTGCGTCTGGAGGACGGCAATGTGGTGATCGATTTCACCACAGACAAAGCCAGTATTGATACCTTTGAATTCACCGTTTACAACCGCCGAGTGCCCAAACGTCAAATTGAAAAACTGGGCCCGCTCATTCAAGGCAACGGAAAAATCACCGCGACTGGGCAATGGAACCTGACTGGGCTTGATGGCGAACTTCAGGTGAAACTGGACAAGGTGCCTTTGTTGCAACGTCCCGACCGATGGTTGATGGTGGATTCCAGTGCCACAGTTCGACAACCCCAGGTGGATGGGCAGCCCCTGAAAATCAGGGGTGAAGTCAATGCGCTGGGCGCTTATTTCGAGATGCCCGAGTCTGGCCCGCAAACGCTGGGTGATGATGTGTTTATCAAGGGGCGCAGCGAAGTGGCCGGAGCCGGTTTGCCGATCGACCTGCAATTGCAGGCCAATTTGGGCGAGCTTTTCTACCTGAATGCAGAAGGCCTTCGCACTCGCCTCACCGGTGGCTTGCGCCTGGTGATGTTGGAAGGTGTAGGCGGCAGTGGCCAGCGCCGCTCGGGCAGAAGGCTGACTGCAACCGGAACCATTCAGGCGGTGGATGGAACTTATCGCGCTTATGGCCAAGACTTGACCATTGACCGGGGTGTAGTCAATTTTCAGGGGCCTTTGGACAACCCAGGCTTGAACGTGCGCGCGGTTCGGAAAGGCGTTGCCGTGGAGGCGGGTGTGGAAGTCACTGGTACCGCCCAGCGACCCAGGGTGACACTGGTCAGTGAGCCTGCTGTACCGGATTCCGAAAAACTGTCCTGGATGATTATTGGGCGGGGCAGCAACTCGGCAGACCGGGACTCCACCTTGCTGCTCACTGCGGCAGCCGCCATTTTTGGCGACGACGATGACAGCACAACCCGAAAAATTGCCCGTTCACTGGGCATTGATGATCTTAACCTGAGTACCGGCTCCTTGACCGCTGCCGATTCCCGCGCAGTGGGTAGCAAAGTGGCCATTGCTCCGGGTGCGGACAACTCGGCCAGTATTCTGGGTTCCGATGACCCGCTGCTGTCTCAGCGTATTATTTCCCTGGGCAAGCGTTTTAGTGACGAGGTGTATCTCAGTTTCGACCAGTCGGTCACCACTGCTGCCAGCATTTTGAAACTGAATTACCAATATTCCCGGCAGTTAAGCTTCATTGCCCGGACAGGTGCTGACAATGCAGTGGATGTGCTGTATCAATTGTCCTTTGATTAAACCGAATACCAGTGAGTCCAACACCCATGACTGTTTTGCAAAATGCTCTTTCCCTGCTTACCTTGTTCGATTGGCTGGCTGTGGCATTTTTCGTGATCTGTTTTCGCGGCTACAACTACGTCTTTGACGGGCGCAGTCGTTTTGGTCGACACGGCCTGGCCCAGAAAACCCATGACTTCCGCAAGCTTTGGGCGCGGGAACTCATCCAGCGAAGCAACCGGGTTAGCGACACCGCATTGATTGGCAACCTGGTTAACAGCGTCACCTTTTATGCCAACACCACCATTTACATCATTGCGGGTTTGTTTGCGTTGCTGGGCACGATGGATCAGTTGGTGAACATCACCTCCGATTTGCCATTCAGCCGTGAGGTCAGCCGTGGTCTGATGGAAATCAAAGTGTTGCTGGTGTTGACGGTGTTTGTGGTCGCCTACTTCAAGTTCACCTGGAGCCTGCGCCAGTTCAACCTGTTGACCATTCTGGTTGGGGCAGCTCCCGACGGAAATCCGGACAAGGAGTACAACGAGGCCTACGTATTGCGCATGGCGCGCATCAACAGCCTGGCTGGCGACGAATTCAACCGGGGGTTGAGAAGTTACTACTTTGGAATTGCATCAGTCACCTGGATGATTCATCCCGGCTTGTTGGTTGCATTCAGTGCACTGATTGTCTTTGTGTTGATCCGCAGGGACTTCTATTCAGAAGCCCTGGAGATCATGTCGAAATAAAGCAGTTCGGTTATTTACCAGCTGCTGGTTTCGCGTTCGGGGCTGGCGCTGACCTTGTGAATGGTCAGGTCTGCACCATTGAACTCTTCTTCATCGCTCAAGCGGATGCCCACGGTGAGTTTGAGCAGACCGTACACAACCAGGCCGCCAAGCAGCGCAAATACCACGCCGGCCATGGTTCCCACCAACTGGCTCAGGAATGAAACGCCACCCATGCCGCCCAGTGCCTGCTGACCAAACACGCCGGCTGCAATGCCTCCAAATGCGCCGCAAATGCCATGCAAGGGCCAAACACCCAGTACGTCGTCAATTTTCATGCGGTTCTGGGTAAACGTGAACATGTAGACAAACAGCACGCCCGCAATCGAGCCCACTGCCAATGAACCCAAGGGGTGCATGATGTTACTGCCCGCGCACACGGCCACCAGGCCAGCCAATGGGCCGTTGTAGACAAAGCCTGGGTCGTTGCGACCTGCAACAAGAGCACCCAAAGTGCCGCCCACCATGGCCATCAGGCTGTTCACAGCCACCAGGCCGGAAATGCCTTCGATTTTCTGCGCGCTCATCACGTTAAAGCCGAACCAGCCCACTGCAAGCACCCAGCTGCCCAGCGCCAGAAACGGAATGGATGATGGCGGGTGCGAGCTGATGCGACCGTCCTTCGTGTAGCGTCCACGGCGAGGCCCAAGTAGCAGAACGGCCGCCAAGCCAATCCAGCCACCCACGGCATGCACCACCACACTGCCTGCAAAGTCCATGAATGGCGCACCAAAACTGGTGGTCAGCCATTCCTGGAAACCGTAATTGCCGTTCCAGATCATGCCTTCAAACACCGGGTAAATCACACCCACCAACGCTGCGGTTGCAACCAACTGGGGAACAAAGCGCGCTCGTTCGGCGATGCCGCCCGACACAATGGCGGGAATGGCTGCCGCAAAAGTCAGCAGAAAGAAAAACTTGACCAGCGAATATCCATTGCCTGCATTGAGTACTGTGGCGGGCTCGTAAAAACCCACACCGTAGGCAATGGCATAACCAATGAAAAAGTAACTGATGGTGCTGACTGAAAAGTCGGCGAGAATTTTGACAAGTGCATTGACCTGGTTCTTGTGGCGCACTGTGCCCACTTCCAGAAATGCGAAACCAGCGTGCATTGCAAGCACCATGATGGCGCCCAGAAGCACAAAAAGCGTGTCCAGTGCGAGAGTGATTTGTTCCATTTTGGTGAATTTTCAGTTTTATGGTTGAAAGTGGGGCATTTAATGCAAAAAGAGTGCCCGCATTTCATGCTGAAAATGCACGGTAGTGGTGCGTGGTGGAAGTCGCTTTAGAGGTGTTGGCTTGAGGGTTTGCTGACTTGGTTTTGCTTGGCCTGTTCTGGCCCCTTGCGTTTCTTGTCGTCCTCACCTTCAAACCTCAGGTGGGGTAAAAACGGGTGGCGAACCGGGTCGGACAGGGCGGCCTTGAGTGCGGCCTTGCTGATGTGGCTAGTGTCGCTGTTTGTTTTTGGTTCAAGAAACGAGCGCATGGCCTCGCGGATTTCATGGTTGCTTACCGCACCGTCGCTGGTCTCGCAAAGCCCCTTTACCGGCGAGTCAGGTTGGTCCTGCTCTGTGTGAATCCAGTCCACCAGCCGGTCGGTCAGGGTTTCAGATGAAACCAGAACCAAGCGTGTAAAGTCATCGTCTGGTGTGTCGAACAACAAGGCAGGTTCAAGACCCAGTTCATTCTGCAGTGTGGTGCACAGGTCTTTGTACTGGTCGCCGGAAATGTCCACCACTTGTCGCGGGGCGCTGGTTCCGTCAACCTGGATGATCTGTTCGCTGAGCAGGCCGGTGCCACGCATCCAGTTCATGACCTCATCGGCGACGCGGGTGGCCACTGCGTGTGTGGTAATCAGTTGCGGGATACGTGATTTTGCAATGGCGCCAATCGCTTTTTCATAGTGGGGGTTGATGTATTTATCGGGAATGTATTGCAGGCCCAGTTCTCCCGACAATGCATTTCGCAAGGCCTGTACTTCGTGAATTTCCAGGGCCCTGTGCTGGGGCCGTTTACTTTCAAGGTAGCCTGTGGGCTGACCAGCCGTCTTTCCGGAATATACCGGTGTGGCGTGGCTTAGGCGCACAGCGGTGAGCAGGTGTTGGTTGATCAGTTCATCCCGGGCGGTCTTGTACAGCCCATGTAGCGGGTGTGACTGGTTTCTTGCGTTCAAGGTTTTTGCACAGGCCAGTATGTTCAGCGCCACGCCTTCCTTGCAAACCCCCAAGCCCCGAGCCAGTTCCAACACCGCACCCAGCTTGATGTCGGTGTCCAGTTTCTGGTTGCCCAGGTGGGTGTGAATCTCCTCAAGGTGCTCTCGCGTCTGGTTCAGGTAAAGCAGGTCCAGCATTTTTGGGTGAGTCCTGTCGAACAGGTAGGCTTTCATCTGTTGAAGCGCTTTTCTTCTGCCCTCTGTCAGGGTTTTCAGCGATGCGTTGGTGGGGTCGCTATTCAAGGCCTGCTCGGCTTGATTCACCGATTGTTCCAGAAAGGCAGAAATTCCTTTCCAGCTGTTTTGCACCGCTTTGTAGTGGGCCTTGAATTGGGTTTGCCGCTGGTCGCTGGAAAGTGACTTCCAATCGTCGGCTTGAATCGCTTGAAGTTTGCCGCTTTGGCCAGCCAAGGGATCGGCCGACGAGGATGCAGGCGGGGCACAGGTTTGTAGCAGTGAAACAGCGGGTGATCTCTGCATGGTTGCATCCTGTAGAACTGCGGGTTCTAAAAAGTTCACTCAATTTGGGTAAACCTTTTGATCGCAAAGTTCCATTCAATTTGCTTTCAGGGCTCCCCACAAAATTGCAAACAGATCATCGAACTGGTCAATCAGCCGATTTTGCTCTTTTCTCAGAAAATGCATTTGCGCCACGCGACCAAACACACCCATGAACACGTCCAGCAGCATTTTGCTGGACACGGAGTTGTTGAATACCCCTTTTTGCTGGCCGTCCTTCAACATGCCCAAAAAAGCGCCCATCAGTTCCGGGCTTTCGTAGACTGGCAAGTCCTGGTACTGGCTGGCTGGAATGGACACCGTCAGCAGCAAGATCACCTTGGGGTGCTTGTCAAAATAGTCAAGCATCACCCACAGGGTTTTGCGCAAGCGTTCGCGGTAATCCTCAATACCCTCCAAGTGGTCGATCATCCGGTGGGCCAAGCGGCTCAGCGTCGCGTCCAGCACGTAGGCGACCAGTTGTTCCTTGCTGCCAAAGTATTTGTAAATGGTTTGCAGCGACACATTGGCTGTGCGTGCCACCTCAATCAGCGCCACATTGTTGAAATCCCGGGTGGTGAACAGTTCAAGTACTGCTTTTTCAACCCGCTCAAGCGTGGCCTTGCGCATGTCTTTTGGATGCGCGGGTTGGGTGATTTCTGGCGTTGATTCGGTATTTTCGATGAGCTTCATGCGTGCAGTGTAGCTTTTTTCCGAGTGACCGGACCCATGTTTCAAGCTTGATATTAAGGCATCAAAAATCGAATCATCTGGTGCTATGGTTGATGCAGTCCAAAGTTTCGGAATACCGCATGAGAACCACCGTGAATCTTGATGACGACCTGCTTGAAAAAGCCCGGCAGCTTTCCGGGTTGGGCGAGAGAAGTGAGTTGCTGCGCGAAGCCCTGCGTGCCCTCATACAGCGGGAAAGCGCACGCAGGCTGGCCTTGCTGGGTGGGTCCCAGCCCGACCTCAAACCCATACCCCGCAGGCAGTGGCAACTGTGAAGGTGTTGGTGGATACCACCGTGTGGGTGGATCATTTTCAGCAGGCCGAGCCGCAACTGGTTCGCTTGCTGAATGAAGGTTGCGTGCTAACGCATCCATTTGTGGTGGGTGAAATGTCACTGGCCAATCTTCATGACCGCGCCCAGGTGCTGGCCTCGTTGGCCGATCTGGAACCCGCCGTGCTGGCTTCACCCACCGAAGTGCAGGAACTGATCGAGTTGCGCAGCCTGTACGGCAGGGGGCTAGGGTATGTGGATACCCATCTGCTGGCGGCGGCCTTGTTGTCACCGGGGGCTACATTGTGGACCCGCGACTGCCATTTGTTTCGTGTTGCTCGTGAATTGGGGCTTGCTGCACCCATTCAAGACCGCTTCTTCATGCATGACACCGGCGCAATTTATCCTGATCCAAAAGAAGGGTAAGCCAAATTACCATATTCATAGAGGCCACACTCTAAAGTAAGCTGATGGGTTGATTGTGCGTTTGCACATCGCCATTCTGGACTGTGAAGAAGTCACTTCATATCCGGTAATTCGGATTACCGAACACAGAGAAATATCCAGGAGGCATAGATGCCATCGGCACTGATTTTTGACGCAGTAAGAACCCCACGGGGCAAAGGTAAAAAAGACGGCAGCCTGCACCAGGCCACGCCAGTGTGGTTGTTGAACAACCTGCTGACCGCCTTGCAGCAACGCAATGACCTTGACACCAGTCTGGTAGACGACTTGGTCATTGGTTGTGTAACGCCAGTGGGCGAACAGGGCGCGGACGTGGCACGTACCGCTGTGCTGGACGCTGGTTGGGCTGAAACCGTGGCAGGCGTAACCCAATCCCGTTTCTGCGCTTCAGGCCTTGAGTCCGTGAATCTGGCTGCAGCCAAGGTCGGTAGCGGTCTGGAAGACATGGTTGTAGCCGGTGGCGTGGAAAGCATGAGCCGTTGGACCATGGGCAGCGACGGCGGTGCGTGGTTCATGGACCCCCGTATCAACGACAAACTGGGCTTCATTCCCCAGGGCATTTCAGCCGACCTGATCGGCACACTCGAAAAATTCAGCCGCACTGATGTAGACAGCTACGCTGTTGAAAGTCAGCGTCGTGCCGCCAAGGCCCAGGCCGAAGGTCGTTTCAACAAGAGCCGCGTGCCAGTGAAAGACCTCAACGGTTTGATCATGCTGGATCACGATGAATTCATTCGCGCCAATGCAACTGTTGAAAGCCTGGCTACCCTGCAGCCTTCATTCGCGATGATGGGTCAAATGGGCTTCAACGCCACAGCCCTGCGCAAGTACACCACGGTTGAAAGCATCAACCACATTCACCACGCAGGCAACTCGTCCGGCATCGTGGACGGTGCAGCCCTGGTGCTGGTGGGTAATGAGGAAGCCGGTCGCAAAGCTGGCCTGAAGCCACGCGCGCGCATTCGCGCTGCAGCGGTAATCGGTTCAGAACCCACCATCATGTTGACTGGCCCCACGCCAGCCTGCCTGAAGGCTTTGCAGAAAGCAGGCCTGAAAGCTTCCGACATCGACTTGTGGGAAATCAACGAAGCGTTCGCGGTAGTACCCATGCAGACAGCACGCAACCTGGGTGTCAGCCTGGACCGCGTGAACGTCAACGGCGGATCCATCGCCATGGGTCACCCACTGGGTGCCACGGGCGCCATTATTTTGGGCACTTTGCTGGATGAACTTGAGCGGCAAGACAAAACCCTGGGCCTGGCCACACTGTGTGTGGGCGGCGGCATGGGCATTGCCACCATCATCGAACGCATTTGAAGACCGAAGGAGAACACACAATGAGTGCAGTGAAATTTGAACTCGGTCAGGATGGCATCGCAGTGGTCACACTGGACATGCCCGGCCGTTCCATGAACGTATTGAACGAAGAACTGATGGGCCCCTACGCGGAAGCCCTGACCCGCATTGAAACCGACGCTGCTGTAAAGGGCGTGGTGCTGACTTCCGGCAAGCCCGAGTTTTTGGCTGGTGCTGACCTGGACACGGTTTACAAGATTACCGAAGCTCAGCAAGCCTTTGATTTGGCTGAAGCCTTCAAGAGCCTGTTGCGCCGCATGGAAAAATGCGAAAAGCCAATCGTGTGCGCCTTGAACGGCACAGCACTGGGTGGTGGTCTGGAACTGGCTTTGGCCTGTAACTACCGCGTTGCACTGAACAACCCCAAAGCCAAGTTCGGTTTGCCCGAAGTGAAGCTGGGCTTGTTGCCCGGTGGCGGTGGTACACAGCGTTTGCCACGTATTATCGGCATTCAGGGCGCATTGGAAATGATGACCCAGGGTTCCGAGTTGCGCGTTGAGCAGGCCGTGAAAAAAGGCATCATCAACGAAACAGCCGATTCCATCGAAGAAATGATCGCCAAGGCACGCGCCTGGGCTGTCGCCAACCCCAAAGCTTTGCAGCCTTGGGACGTGAAGGGCTTCAAATTCCCCGGTGGCGATTCCAAGCACCCAGCGATTGCACAAATTTGGGCGATTGCACCTTCCATGGCCAACGCCAAGGCATTCGGCAACTACCCAGCCATCAAGCACATTGCAAGCTGCGTGTTCGAAGGCGGTATTACCGACATCGACACCGGTTTGAAAGTGGAAAGCCGTTACTTTGCTGCCTGCGTACTGTCGCAGGAAAGCAAGAACATGATGAACACGCTGTGGTACCAGTTGAACAGCATCAAGAAAGGCCAAAGCCGCCCCACCGCACCTGCAAAAAGCACAGTGAAGAAAGTGGGTATTCTGGGTGCAGGCATGATGGGTGCCGGCATTGCTTACGTGTCTGCGAAAGTGGGCATTGAAGTGGTGTTGATCGACGCCACACAGGAAGGCGCGGACAAAGGCAAGGCCTACAGCACCAACCTGCTGGACAAAGCGATTGCCAAAAAGCGCAGCACACCTGAAAAGAAAGAAGCCCTGCTGAACTTGATTACTGCAACCACCGACTATTCCAAGCTGGAAGGTGCAGACCTGGTGATTGAAGCCGTGTTTGAAGACCGTGCCGTGAAAGCCGATGTAACAGCCCGCGCAGAAGCAGTGATTCCTGCAACAGCCGTGTATGCTTCCAACACATCCACCCTGCCAATTACCGGCCTGGCCGAAGCCTCCAAGCGCCCCAACCAGTTCATCGGTTTGCACTTCTTCAGCCCCGTGGACAAAATGCCACTGGTTGAAATCATCATGGGTGAAAAAACCGACGACGAAACCCTGGCCAAGGGCTTCGACTACGTTCAGCAAATCGGCAAGACACCGATTGTTGTGAATGACAGCCGTGGCTTCTTCACAAGCCGCGTGTTTGGTACCTTCCTGATGGAAGCAGCCGCCATGGTGGGCGAGGGTGTACACCCCCGTTCGATCGAAATGGCAGGTCTGGAAGCCGGCATGCCCATGCCACCCTTGGCCCTTTACGACGAGGTGTCACTGAGCTTGAGCTTGCTGATCATGAAGCAGACCAAGAAAGACATGGAAGCCGCAGGACAAACTTTCCCTGAGCACCCAGGCTACAGCACCCTGATCACGGTTGCTGAAAAGCACGGCCGCATCGGCAAGAAAGCAGGCAAGGGCTTCTACGACTACACCCCCGCAGGCAAAACCCTGTGGACCGGTTTGGCCGAAGAATTCCCTGTTGCGAAAGAGCAGCCGACTTCACAGGAACTGCAAGACCGCCTGATGTACATCCAGGCCAACGAAGCCGCACGCTGCATGCAGGAAAAAGTGCTGCGTTCGGTGGCTGATGGCAACATCGGTTCCATCTTCGGTTTGGGTTTTGCCCCATTCACCGGTGGTATGTTGCAGTTCATCAACGCAAAAGGTTTGCCACAGTTTGTACAGCGCTGTGAAGAACTGGCCGCCAAGTATGGCGAACGATTCAAGCCTGCCAGCATGCTGGTGGAACTTGCTGCCCAAGGCAAGAAGCTTGAAGACAATTTGAACTAAGTGATTTGAATTAACAGGAGCAGTAACCATGGTATTCAAAGCAATCATGAATGGCTTGATCAAAGCCAAAGCCATGCCGCAGATTTCCGCCACCGAGCGCCAGGCGCTTGAGGCGGGCACGGTGTGGATCGACGGTCAGGTTTTCTCAGGCAAGCCCGACTTTGCAAAAATGTTCGCAGAGCCCTATGCACTGCTGAGCCCCCGCGAGCGTGAGTTCGTCAATGGCCCAGTGCAGCAGTTGTGCGAAATGTGCGATCCGCATGAAATCGCAACCACGCGCGTCATCCCGAAAAAGGCAATCGACTTTTTGGCATCCGCTGGTTTCTATTCATTCCTGATCCCGCAAAAGTTTGGTGGCCTGGAGTTCTCGGCCAACGCCATTTCCACCATCATGGCGATGATCACTTCGCACAGCCCGCTGCTGTCCACCCTGGTTGTTATTCCAAACAGCCTGGGCGCAGCCGAGCTGATCAAGCACTACGGCACGCAGGCTCAGAAAGAGCATTACCTGCCCCGTTTGGCCACTGGTGAATACCTGCCGTGTTTCGGTTTGACCGAGCCCACAGCTGGTTCCGACGCTGCGTCCATTCTGGCGCGTGGCGTGGTGTTCAAGAATGCCGAAGGCAAGGTTCAGATCAAGCTGAACTTCCGCAAGCGCTACATCACTTTGGCCCCTGTGGCCAACCTGATCTCGCTGGCCTTCAAGCTGCAGGATCCAGATAACCTGTTGGGCAAAGGCACCGACGCAGGCATTACAGTTGCGCTGGTTCACCGTGGTATTCCCGGTCTGGAAATGGGCAAGCATCACCAGCCAATCGGCGACGCGTTCTACAACGGCCCAATCATTGGCCGCGACGTGGTCATCGACGCAGATGAAATCATTGGCGGCACCGAGTGTGCAGGCCAGGGCTGGCGCATGTTGATGGAACAGCTGGCCGGTGGCCGTGCTGTGTCATTGCCAGCAGGTGCTGTGGGTGGTGTGCGTGCAGCAGCAGCTGCATCAGGCGCATACGCCCGCGTGCGTCAGCAATTCGGCATGCCGATTGCTGAAATGGAAGGCATTCAGGAAAAGCTGGCTGAAATTGCAGCCATGGCCTACCTCAGCGAAGCGGCCCGCGTGTATGCGGTCAGCGCGCTGGACAACAACGAGCAGCCCCCAGTGGTGTCTGCCGTGTGGAAAGCCTACCTGACCGAACTGTCTCGCGAACAGGCGAAAAACGCCATGGACGTGATGGCCGGTGCCGGCGTGATGCAAGGCCCCAACAACGTGATTGGCCGTGGCTACTGTTCAGCCCCGGTTGCCATCACTGTTGAAGGCGCGAACATCATGACCCGTTCGCTGATTACTTTCGGTCAAGGTGCCGTGCGTTGCCACCCCTATGCATTCAAGATTGCGAACGCACTGGAAGCCAACGACCTGCCCACATTCAGCAGCGCGCTGAAAGGCTGGATTGGTCACATGGTGGTCAACACCAGCCGCCTGGTTGGTTTGACACTAACCCGTGGCCACATGGCCAGCACACCCAAGATTGACGGCGTAACACCCTACCTGCGCAAGCTGGCCTGGGCGTCTTCACGCTATTCCTTCCTGACCGACATGGCCCTGTTGACCGTGGGTGGCAAGCTGAAAGCGCGCCAGCAATTGACTGGCCACTTTGCCGATGCATTGGGTTGGCAACTGTTGGCCATTTCAACTGTACGCCGCTATGTTGCTGAAGGTGAAATCAAGGAAGACCTGCCATTGGTGCAGTACGCTTGTGAATACGCATTGGCCAAAGTGCAAAAGGCATTTGAGTCCATCTATTCCAACTTCGGCAACAACCCGGTTGGTTTCTTGCTGCGCACCGTGGGCTACTTCAGCCTGCGCGTGAACCCGATTGTGGGTTCAGGTCTGGATCGTTTGGTGCCCACCGTGGCCAAGACAATCACCAAGAGCGGTGCACAACAGTCGCGCATTACCGGCGACTTGTACATTCCCAAGTTCAACCTGGCTGATCTGGACAGCGACGAAGTACTGGCAAACACCACAGGCGTGAAGCGCTTGATGGCTGCTTTCCAGGCTGTTCAGGAAGCGGAAGTGGTGCAAATGAAAGTGATTCAGGCGCGCCGTTCCAAGCTGGTGGACAAGGGTTCTGTGCAGGAAATGGCAGAAGCCGCATTGGCCAAGGGCATTATTACAGCAGCCGACAAGAAGCTGCTGGACCGTGCAAACCGCATCAGCCTGGAAGCCATCATGGTGGACGAGTTCACACCAGCCGAGTTCTTTGGTGACAAGTCGGTGACTTACGCACCTGGCTTTGAATGCGCCAATGTGCCCAACGTCAAGCATGGCTCCAACGTTGAGCCATTCGAGAAGTTGCGCGTGGTCAATTCCTGATAAGTAAAAGTGTTTGATTGATTGAAAGCCTGAGGTTCACAACAGTGACCTCAGGCTTTTTTCTTAGTCCAAGCCGTTTTTGGCGGCAATGGTTTGAAGGTATTGTGCGCGCTCATTCGCGTTTGAAAAACTTTCCAGGTGGTCCAGTACCTTGAAAGCGTTTCTGAAGGCCTTCACTGTCACAAAGTGATTCACACCCTCGCCGTTTTCAGTTTGCAGCGAATACCGTTCACGATGTTGCCCAATTGTTTGCTGCTTGTAAGGGTTAAGCGATGGCGCCCGTGTGTCAAGGATTTGCTCGGTTGGCACATGGGCGTTTACAAGCGATGTCGAAACCTGAACCGTTTTTAACAGGTGCGCAGGGGTGAAAATAGTTGGAAAGTTGATGCGGGGGACTGCATCGTTTTGGTTCCTCTTGGGAGCATCGAATTGTGATTGGTAGCGAGAAACAAGGTGCCCTGTGTTGGTTTTGTTCTCGACCAGACAGTCTTTCAAAATCTGCATGGCATCAGTGTCTTGTGCATCGCTGTGTTTAACACGGCGGCCTGTGTTGTGAAGGTCCATGGTCGTGACAAAAGTACCGGGTTGCCTCAAGCAGCCCGCAGTTTGTTTCAGGTACTCTCGAACATATCCGTCCGTATTTCCCAGGTTCAGCAGGTCCATGCGTCCATCCTTGTTTTGTACGACCAACGGGATCAGGTCGCCATTGCGCGATGCGTATTGTCGGGGCCGCTGCAGTAAAAGGCCAATGGGCTCGCCATTTGCAGCCTCCAGTTTTTCCATCAACAACTCGGCGAGCTTTTCTGGAGAGTGATGGTTTTTGCTTTGCTGTACGTGAATCTGGATTCCGTACTTTTGTAGATACAAATCGGCAATCACTTGTTGAGCCACTCGGCTGGGTTTCACGCTGTAGGCCAGCGTGTCCTGGTTTTGGGTAATTTCAGGCAAGTTTGCCTGCAGGTGGGGGTGCCGGGCACTGAGCTTTCCACTCTCGCTTTCTTTCTTCACTACTTTTCCAAATGCCTTGGCATCCAGAAACTTTTTTCCGGAAACCTCAAAATAGGGTGCAGTCCCTTTTGTTCCCAAGGTTTTGCAACGCGCCTCAATTTCAGTCGCCAGTTTTTTTTGCTGACCAGCGGACAGGTGATCCTGTTTGAACAAGCGGGCACGCAGGTTTTCCAGGGAATGCTTTCCGGATGAATGGGTGGCCTGGTCTGAAAACAGGTCCAAGGCCGGTTGGCTTTCAAGGGTTCCCCCCAGGCTTTGAGCTTCCGACAGTTTGGCGTAGTCCGCCTTGTTGTCGCGAAGGCTCATTGTTTTGGTGAAAGCCTTGGCGATGCTCTTCAGTTTGCTGCCGAACGAGGATTCTTTTTTTTCCGTAGCTCGTGTTTCGGGTTGAATGGCTCGCGGTGAACCGGCCGTGATTTCCTGATTGCGCATGTTGATCTACTTGAGTTTGTGTTGTGAGTTTGGTGTCCTCCAGATCAAATAGGTTCTGTTGCTCTAACTTTTAAAGTGCAAAAAAGATGAATAAAAACATATGGATGGGTTAGCTAATATTAGTGTCTGCATCCTTTTCAGTTTTTTCTGTACACAAGTTGATGGTGCGAAAAAGTCAGCGGAAAACGTGTTGAATGCTGTCAGTGCTTTGTCGGTTTGGGCTGACATCTTCATGTCACTTTTTATGCAGATGAAGCGTCCTGGTCCAGTTGGTGCTGCATTGTTGTGCGTTGCAAATACTGCTTGCGCAGCGCTTTGTTTTGGTAGCTTTCCAACTGCTCCAATACTTTCAATGCGTTGCGGTAACCCTTGAACAGCAAGAAATGATTCACAGTTTTACCGCTAGTCGGGATGATTGCTGAATAGCGTTGCCGGTGCTCACCCAGAGTCTGTTTTTTGCGATGGCCCCATGAAGGCACCTGCGTGGCCATGGTTTCCTTGAAAGTCATTCGGCTGGACGCAAGGGCTTGTGACCGTTGCACTGTTTTCTGCAAATGCGGGGGCATGTTGATGAACCGGGTCGAAAGGAATTCGTCCGCCGCATCAAGTTGTCCGCAAAGGCGGGCCGGAATGCCGTACATTTTCAGGTAATTGTTGTGCAGGCTTTTTCGGGTTCTGGTTTGGCTGATCAAGGCATCTTTCAATACCTGCAAGGCATCCGTGTGGCATGAATAACCATCCGCCTGACGCTGTGGAATGTTTAGCTTCAGGGCTTTCACTTCAAGACCTGAACCTTGAATGATGCAAAGCGCATCCTCCAGTTCGGAGGCGGTTTCTTTCACGCTATCCAGGTTGACTATTTCAATGCCTTTGGCTGATCGTTGGGCAATCACAGGTAAAACGTGACCCAGGTAGTCCCTGGAATTGTCGGGAAGCGGAAACTCCTTCGCATTGCTGCGATTGGCGTGAAGTACAAACCCCACTGCCTTTCCATTTGCCGCATTCACTTTGTCGAGCAGCAGCCTGGCCAGTTGCCCGGCATCGGCAATCGGATCTTTTTGTACCAGAATTTGTACGCCATATTTTTTGCGATACAGGTCAGCAACAACCAGTTTTGCTGCATGTCCCGGTCGGGCAATCGGCCCCATGTTCACCAAGGCCGGGGGAAGGTTGGTGACATCCTCAAGGTTCGGAAATGTGAAAAGCGGATTGTTGTTGTCAACCTCCACTGTCGCTGACCGCGCCTCGATTTTCTGCACCAGTTGTTCCTGGCTTTGCGTGCAGAAGGCGTTTCCTTTTAAAAGATGCTGCCGCAGGGTTTCGCTGGCGCTGATAGTGCCAATGGCGGGCCGAAACTGTTTGCGAGGCTGGCTGTTAAAAGCACTGGCCGAGTGCGAGTTGGCGCAATTCAGCTTTTGCAAAATGCGCTTCGCATCCATTATTTTTCTGCCCAGTGTTTTGACTGCACGGGTCAGGGTGTTCGTTTTGTTTGGGGTTTGTCGCAAACTCAACAGTTCGGCGCAGGGTTTTTCTGAAAGACGTATACGCATGGTGAAGGAAGAAATCAGTACGGGTTTTCTGTTTTATCAATGTGTCATCACCGCTGCGCTTGGCAGCGGGTCAGTTGCAATCATTTGAATTCATGTCGGGTTTTGATGGTCTCAAGGTATGCCTCGCGTGCCTGCGTGCCCGAAAAGCTTTCCAGTTTGTCCAGAACCTTCAGTGCATTTCGATAGGCCTTGAACACCAGGAAGTGGTTCATGGCCTTGTTTTTTCCCGCTACGGAAACCGAAAAGCGGTTTCGATGTTGAGCAATGGTTTGCTGTTTGTTCGGGTTGCTTGATGGCGCTGTTGTCGACATTGCGTCCTGTATTGAACGGTTGACCGGTTCCATCGCTTTCGAGCGCTGCACCCCTTTGTGCAATTGCGGTGGAAGGTCAATCGGGTAGGCGTCAATGAAATCGCCCGGTGTGGGGTTGAATGTTTTGATGCCGTGTTGTTTCCAATAGTGTTGATACAGGTTGCCCCCGGTTTGCTGATGCGTCAGCAGGGCGTCCTTCAATACCTGCATGGCGTCGGTGTGGCAGGAATACAGGTCAGCTTGACGCTGAGGAACATGCAACTCCATGCGCCCGATTCCGACGCCTGCAGATCGCAGGCCTTGCAATGCGCTGATCATTGTGAAATTGCGATCTTCAAGAAAGTCCAGGTTGATGACATCAAAGCCCAGGCTTGAGCTTTGCACAATCACAGGCGCAACATGGTCTTCATAATCTTTGGTTGCAGGGGGCCTGATCTCTTGCAAAGCCGGAACCACAGAATCCTTGTCCAGTGAATGCTTGGCCTTGCGTAGCAGGCTGTCAAGTTTCTGGGGTTGGAGTACGAGCCCCAGAGGTTGCCCGTTGGATTCAGCCAGCTTTTCCATCAGCAGGACCATCAATTGTTTTTCGTTCAACGCATGTTTTTGCACCAAGATCTGAATGCCATATTTTTTTTCATACAGGTTTGCCAAAACAAGTTTGGCCATGTGATTGGGCGAAGTCACGAACACGCGATTTCCGTCTACCTTGGTGTTGAATCCGGGAAGTTGAATGTGTCGAAAACTGAAAAACGGATTTTGCGGCGACTCTCCCAAGGCAGCGGATCGCTCCAAAATTTCATTGCGAATTTGCAATTGAGCTGCAACAGACAATGAGCCTTCATGGAACAGACTTTGTCGTAATACCTCACTGGCGCTGGGGGCCGGCGAAGGCAGGCTGGCGGATGGCCTGGCCGGAATGTCCTCAGGCTGGATTTCTTGCAAGCCTGGCTCAAAAATGGGTTGATCGGGCGGCACTTGGCGTGGTGTTCCTGGAGGCGAGTCTACCTGTGTTGTGGCTTTGCCAAGACAACACAAGCCCCCCAAAAAACCGCCTGCCCTTGCGAAGGCGCGGGCGATGTTGTTTGCTTTTTCCTGAACGGGTGGGTTCTCGGGATTGGTTTGTGTTGGTTGAAAACTGTACTGAGACAAGGATTGGTGCTGCTGAATCTGCATGGTGTTGTGTTGAAAATCAAACGGGCTACTAGGTGGTAGAGCTTCACGTTTGGTTCAATTATTGAGCTTGGAGAGACAAACAAAGAGACTAATCAAACGTTTGTTTGATAAACTCGTAAAAACAATTAATCGGAGAATTTACCGTGTCCCCAATTCAGGATTCCACACTGCTCGAAGGCATTACCGTAGTTGACCTTTCCCGCAATTTGCCAGGCCCGGCCACATCGCTGATCCTGCAGCAAATGGGTGCCACTGTGATCAAGATCGAGCCACCCCATGGTGATGATGCCAAAAGCATGCCCATGCTGTACCAGGCTTTGAACAGCAGCAAGAAAATCGTGGTGGCTGATTTCCGAACGGCCGAAGGCATCCAGAGTTTGAAAGACCATGCGGCCAAGGCCGATGTGCTGATTGACGGCTTTCGTCCAGGCGTCATGGCCGAAATGGGATGTTCCTACGACACCCTGAAAGCACTGAATCCAAAACTTGTGATGTGTTGCATCACAGGCTACGGACAAAAAGGTCCACTGGCCGAAAAGGCAGGGCATGACATCAATTACATGGCGCTGAGCGGCGTGCTCGACGGCCTGCAAACGGCCAACGGCGACATTCCTGTGCCTGCGGTTCAATTTGGGGATTTGTTCGGTGGTACATCGGCCGCAGTGCAGGGTATTCTGGCCGCCTTGCTGAAAGCGCAGCGGACAGGTGCAGGCAGTTTTGTGGATGTGTCCATGACCCACAACCTGTGGAAGCAGAACATCATGCCCGAGAGCATGGAGCAGATGTGGGTCATGCTCAGTGGCAAACCCGCAAAGCACCAGGACGATCTGCTGTCAGGTGGCCTGGCCTGCTACAACGTATACCGCACAGCGGACAACCGCCACCTGGCCGTGGGCTCGCTGGAACACAAGTTCTGGAAAGTGGCCTGTGAAGCCATGGGCAAACCGGAATGGATCAACATCCACTGGAGCCGTGGCGCCATGCCCGGTACACCACAGGCGGTGCAGATTCGTGCGGACATGGTGCAGTTGATTGCATCGCAACCTTTAAGCCATTGGGAACAGGTGTTTGGCAATGTGGACGCCTGCATTACGCCGGTGCTGACCCGCGCCGAGGTGAAAGCGCGTGGGATTTGTTGCGTACCCACTTGAGAATGCGCTTTGATAAGGGGATATCTATATTTTTCTTCAAATATGAAGCCGTGCTCCACTTGCCATACGAAAGTTTAACGTAAAAGGATCTGTTGCAAGCTGGTTTCAATGAGAATCCGCGATCGTTCAAAGCTTTCACTACGGAGAGAGCGATCTGATCCGTAAAGCATCTCGATATCAAGGTTCGCACCCCACTGGGATCCAGTTCTGTAGCAAACATGTCTACTGTGCCAGTCAAATCCACGAACTTTAAGCTAAGGCGAACGTCGCACATGTTGTTAGAGTAATGACGTGCTATTTCTTTTAGGTGCTGGGGGGCTTCACTGGCGATTGCTTCAATAAAGGCCTCCCCGTAGCCTTCTCGATAATATTTGTAAAAAAAAGGGGGGGTGATCAACGCCCTTTTGTAAGCGAAGTCGTGCCAGTGCTTCCATTCGTATCGATGCACCGCTTTGTATAGTGGAATATGAACGGGATGGTTTATGTAGTCGCTCACTAACTCGCACAGTGGCTTCAACTGAACAAGTTCGTACAGCTCGTGGCAAGCGTCATTCCATTGTTGGGTATATTCCAGAAGTTGAAAAATTTCGTTTTCAGAATATTTTTTTAGGGCGGCTGATTCTGTAAGACCTTCAAGGGCCTGAATCATCATTCTTCCGAATTCTGCCGTCGGTTCAAGCGGTCCCAGTTTTTGGCCATTTGCAATACCAATCACCAGGTTGACAAATACATCTCTCGAATTGGGTTCTGTGAATGTTTGCGCCATGATTGGTGGCCAGCTTTTGCCCCAGTCGTTTTGCATGATTTCATGCATGGCCTGCCGCACATTCAGGTCGGTCTGTTGTGGTGTCCATAAAGTATCAAGAAGCTCAACAACTTGTTGCCGGGTCATTCGCTCCATACTCATCAAATCCTGTTGGGGCTTTTCCGATGAACCCGGTGGCGGGGCTGTTTCAAGCCAATTCAAATTGCCACGGCTTTTCAGGGAGATCTTGCCATGCGCGTGCTGGTGGGTAGGTGCCCACTCCTTCACTGATTCTTTAACGAAATGAACCTCGGTCGCATTGTCGGCCTGTCCAACAATGTCAAGCGCCAGCAGCGTGGGATTGTCCTGGATCCTGCTTGGCATGCCATCGTCATTCAGCAGCATGACAGTGTAAGGTTGAATCGGACCGTGCCTTTCCTTGATTTTCTCCAGCAAGGTCATGCAATATTGGGACAAATCATTGTTGCCGTTGGCCTGCGCATGACGCCACATTTCTTGTGCTTCCTCGAGAATCTGATTGGCAAGAATTGTAGAAATGACAGATCCGCTTTGAAGTGCAGAGAGTTTGATGGCCAGTTCGGCTTGTTCATTTTGATTTATGGTGATGTTGGCGTTTGCGTAAACGTCAGAAATGGTCGGCAAAGCAAACATGCGGGAAAAATGGTTTTGCCAGGCTGCAACCGTGTGGACTTCCGACCCGATTATTTTGTTGGTAGCCTCCGGTCTGTTGAGATATTCGGTGATTGCATTTCGCACAATCTGAATTCTCAAGGCCTCTGCACGTTCAGGCATGGATGGTGTGAAAGTGAGCTGGCGAACGGTTTTTACTGCTTCATCGAAATATTGCACAATGCCCGGACCGCACATACCAAGCCTTTGAGACAGCTCTGTGATGCTGGCGCGGGTATTTTCCGCGCCACCGCTTGCAACCAGCTCAGGCCGTTGTTTGGCGAAGGTGTACATCCTCAAGAGCCGATTTGCGTCAGGGCAGCTTTGCACAAACAGGTCTGCCTGAGAAGTGCCGAAGCGGGAGCGTTGATCCTCTGTAACCTGAACAAAAAGATCTTTGCCGAAATTTTGAAAACGGTTGCCTTGGCTGCCAGGACGAGGTGATGAGTTGGCAATGACATCCAGTTGTTGGAGCGTGTTCTGGATGACGGCCTTGAAATTTGCATACTCCGGGCTGTTCTGAAATTCATGGATTGCCACGATTTGTACATCACGATCATGAAAAGCCCCACTGTCTCTTTTCTCTACCTGCAGGATGGGTGCGGATATCGACTCCAGTAACTTCTGAAACCGTTCGCTCTGGGTCAGGTTCGGTGCACTGGCCTGCTCAATGGCCTGTTCTGTGGCCTGGTGCAGGTCAGGGGTAAAGTTTGTGGCGGTGTTGGGCATGGCAGGCTCATCGGTTGCATTAGGTGCACTGTGTGGTCCCGTGTATCGTAGAGTTCATGCAGTTTGGTCAATCAGGTCGGGTCAGCCTCTTTGTTGATCGAGGCAATACCTGATCGAAATGACCTGTTTCCAATGATGTTCTGGTTCATCGACCCGGGTAATTTCTTAAAGTGGCAGCCGCCATGGACATACCCCGCCTGGTGAGCATCGCAATCACATCAGGGCGAGCCACTTCCTGCAGAGAGACTCCACGTTCAGAAAGTTGATTCAGCACAATGGTCACGAAAGCATCGTTCGGGTGTAGCAGCAAACGTTGCTGCGCACTGGGCTGCCCGTAGTTGGTGGCGGTGAATGTTGCGCCCACGTCGATGAAGCGGACAGCCACTTCGGGTTGCGCCATGATGTTGATATTGTCCAGCAATGTGACATTGAGGCAGTGTGGCGCACACTTGGCCATCACGTCCACATAGGCCACTCCATATGCAGATTTAGTAGTCGCGAAGGCTGGGTTTCCAAGCGCTTCGTCAAGTGATTTCTGTGGTTCGTTGTTCCACTTGAATTCAAGTGCCGCTTTGTAAAGGGAAATGTCCACATTTGCGGGTTGCAGATTGCAAATGGTATTCATCTTTCGGTACACCCCAAAGGGGTCCAGCCGGCCGTCAGCATCGGTCAACTGGTGGGCATGATTCAGACACTTCACAATCTGATCGGGCGAATAGTGTTTCAACACCCTGGATGAATGGAGGTTGGTAATCGCCGTGGAAAACACATCCAGAAGCTTGGGGTGCGTTTCCACTTCGCCAAGCTTCAAGCCATGAGCCAACCCCATGGCCAAATGGATAAACACATCGTTGGGTACACCGGAATCAAAGTTCTGCGACCTGAGCGGTTCGAGGTGCTGTCCCCAGTCATTGCGCAACAATTCGTGCATGGCTGATTTGAAAGGGACATCGTGGATCTGGAAGGTGTTCAACAGATCGAGAAGCTGACCGAGTTGTTCCTTACCCAGGTGTCTGGCGCTGACCAGTTGATTTTCCGGCTCACCGCCTACGCCTGCTGGCGGTGCGGTCTCAAGCCATGACAGGTGGAGTTGGCTTTTCAGCGTCAGGGTACTTTCTTCATTTTGATGGTAGAAGGGCCACCGCACAATTTTCGGTGAACCCGGCACTACCGTAACTTTGTCCTTGACCTGCTGCAATATCGACAGGGCGAGCAAGGTTGGGTTGTCGTGAATTTTGAAGGGTATGCCATCTTCATTCATGTCGAAAAGGGCGTGGGGTGCAACCGGCCCGTGCCTGCTGCTGATCTTATCGAGGATCGTCATGCAGCCTTGGGCCAGGTCCGAAACACCGTCTGTCTGCAATTGATTCCACGCATCGTGTGCCTCCTGAAGAATCTGAAAAGCCATTGCCTTGGCAACCGCTGGCTTGGGTTGCAGATTGTCCAGTTTGCGGCTTAACCCAATCCGTTCGAAGTGGTTAGCAGCATATTGGGGCGATGCGTATACGTCGTTGATCACTGGCAAATTCATGCTTGCCGCAAAATGATTTTGCCAGGCTGCAACCTTGTGAATTTCATTGCCCGGTCCGTGAACCTGGGGATCAGGGTTCTCGTGGACAAACTCTGCAATTGCATTTCGGGCAATCTGGATTCTCAGCGCTTCGAAGCGCTCCGGCATCGACGGCGTGAAAGTGGCTTGGCGAACACTGTGTGCAGCCTCCTCGAAATGCTGGACAATTCCCGGGCCACACACATTGAGTCTTTCAGACAGCTCTTTGATGCAGGCCCTCGCATTGTCCTCACCGCCACTGGCCACAAGGTCAGGCCGCTGCCGGGCAAAGGCATGCATGCGCACAAGCCGGTTTGCGTCGGGGCAGGCCTGCTGGTACAGGTCGGCTTGAAACACGCCGAAGCGCGACGTGGTGTCAACGTTGATTGTTTCCCAAAGCCCGCTGGCCAGGCCCTGGAAGTTCGTGTTTTTCTGCGCCTGTGGGTGGGTAGTATTGGCAATGGTGTCCAGTTCAGCCAGTGTGTGGTTGATCACGTTCTTGAACGACTGGTATTGAGGCGTGTTCTTGAATCGATCAAGCGCCAGCATTTTTCGCTGGGCGTTGGTGAGGTTTGCAGCGAGCTCCTGTTCATTGGGCAAGAGATCGGGGATGAACACGGAAGCGGTCAGCTTGTGAAAACGTTCACTCAGGCCAAGGCCGGGGGCGCAGGCCTGTTCAATTGACTCCTTCAGGTGGGTGTCCGGGTTGAACGAGAGCGCGGCAGCAGAAAGGGGGGCAGGCGTGGGCATGTTTCAAAACCTTGCGCTAAAAAATTAAGGTCACTTGAGTGCTCAGGCGTATTACAAAGTTCGTTAAGAATCTGCATTGACTGACATATTGATTCGAAAAAAGCGTTGAACTTTTTTTGTTGTGAAGACCCATAGCTCAATTGACGAGTTGTTTCAACGATGAATCATTTGACCCTTGTTGCACCTTTCCGGCAGCCTCCGGATCCTTTTCTTGATTCGCCCGGCAGCAGCCCGGATGAACGCCCCACTGCCCTGAGCCGATCTATCAAGCAGGTCGCTGCGGAATTCACTAAGCGGGCCTCGCCACCAGCCCTGCAGTGCCTGCGTGATGAATTGCTGTGCCAAGCCCGATTGAACCTGTCGACCTTGTCGCAGCACCTTGCGCTGCTCGCAACGCGCGAGCGGCACTTGGCCCTGGGGCATGCGCACCGGCTCTTCTCCTACCCCCGAGTGACTCTGCCCGGTGCCGATGAAGACAATCGCGCACTCAGCTACGTGGTGCCCAAGCCCCTGGATTGTGCAAAGGCTGTTCTCGCAGAGGAGTACCGGAAAAAATACGGCATCCGAATTGTGTCTGTACTTGCGCCCAAGCAGGATGAAACCTACCTGCACAGCGTGGTGCGCCATCTTTCCGCCGCTGCTGGTGAACCTGTTGGCTTTCTGTTGGGTGTGATCACAGACCATCGCCACACCGAGGTTTTTGATTATGAAAACCATGTGCTTCCACTGGTCATTCAGGCCAGCGCACACGGTATTGATGTCATCAACTTGAATTCGATGGGTGAAGTGGACAACTCCTACCAGCGTTTTCTGAAAAATATGGATTTGATCAAGCACAGTGTTCCCGGCGTCCGTGTTCGCTCGGCAACCGTGCTTTCCCAGCGGCAAGCGGACGAACAGTCCTGTCACACCGATGCCATTCAGGTGTTGAAAGATGCACTATTGGGTTTCAAGCGTTCCGGTCAAACCTGTTTCTTCAATTGCATGACGGGCCACGCTGAAGTAGCGCAGGGCAATGTGGATGAGCCCCGTTTTTGCCTGCCCTCTGCTTTGCAGAAAACCACTCAACGCTCCGCTGCGCTGCGCGACGACGCGGTGAATTTTTCCGAATCGGTGGAACCCAATAACATCAGTCTTCACACCCACCGCGGGAAGTACTCCGCAGCGTTCCAGTTGAGCCCAAACGTGGAGTATGAAAATCGGGACAAACAGGCTAACCATTTTCTGACAATCAAGGCGTTCAGAAATGCAGACCGGGTGTTGTCTGTGCTTGAAGGCCTGGCCCCCAGCGCACGCAAGCGTTACTTGAACCAGTTGCGCCAACAGTGGTGAGGGGAGGCACTTGGCATCACCCTATGGGGTTCTCGCTTAGGATGTGATCTCTTGTCTTCCCCGGGCTGCATTCGGGCAGCCTTTTTGCACAATGAGTTATTCCGTCATTATCCGGGCCCATGAAGCAACGCCCCTGCTTGTGCGGGCGATGCAATGCCTGCGCGCACAGTCGCTACCGCCGCGGGAAATTGTGGTGGTTGATTCCTCGGGCAGCGAACAGGTAGCACAAAGGCTGCGCGAGCTCGCGGATGTTCATGTCCCGTACGGGGCAGGGCAGTTCAATTATTCCCGGGCCATTCACCTGGGGGTCGCCGTGGCGGCTGCAGACCAGGTGCTCATTCACAGCGCCCATGTTGCATTAATGGATCCTCAGCTCGTTGAGTCTGCATTTCAGCAAGCTGCGGCAGCGAAATGCGCTGTTTTCTATTTTCGCAAAGGGGCTTCAACTGCCTATGACAACATCGATATCACCCGATTCGATGGTCGCAATGGCTTGGCCAATTCCTGCGCGATGATTCCCCGCAACCTGTTGCTTCAGCGCGGGTTTCGTGAAGAAGTGTTTTCAGCCGAAGACCAGGAATGGGCGGCCTGGTTCATTCGCGAACAGAAGGGATGTGTATTGCGCATCACTTCACCTGCGTGCGTGTATGAAAACCCGCATTTGAACATTCAGAAAAAGGTGAATGAAGACCTTGCTATTGCCTGTTTCGTGAATCGGCACGAGCGTTGGCCCAACAACATTGCAGCACGGCTGGGGCGTGCTGCATTGGCCTGTCTACGCCGCCGGCCGGAGCGTGCCCGTTTGCACTGGCTGGTGGCCACAGGCCTGCTGGGTAGTTATTTCAAGCCGACCCAGAGAAAGTCGCGTTACTTTTAAGGCGCAGCCACTCCCATGGTGAATAAACGGGTGGCTCCCCATTGCGCAGACAAAGTGTCAATGTGTAAATCAGCAGGCCACTGACCGCCACCATTTCACCGCCATCTTCCATCACGGCCAGCACAAATTGAAGTCGCCAGCCCGTTTGGGCCAACATGTGAAGTAAATCCACCAACACACCAAAGCAGGCGAGCAGCACCACCAGTTGCAAGAGGTGGTGCGATGAATGCCTGAAGCGCGGATTGCCCTGCAGGTAGGCCAGTCCCAGGGGGATGGACAGCAACAGCGCTGCACAAAGTGCGTAAATCACCTCGCCGATGTCTTGTAGTCGGAGCCCCCACGGTGGAGCGAAATCAAGATGCTGGGCGATGGTGCCTCCCACCTGCTCATGAAGGCCCAGAGAGTCATCCGCCAGCAGAAAGGCGAATACAAAGGCCCAGGCAACTGGGGGCAGGGTACGGGTTCGGACGGCAATCCCCAGAAACAGCAGGCTGACCCAAAAATACTTCAGGTACTGGTAAATCTCGGAATAACCCGCGTCTTTTTCAATGTTAAGCAGGGGGTTGTTCCACAGCGGGGTGAGTGAATTGATTGTGTGGAGAGCGATGAAGCACAGGTCTGCGCCCAAAAACAACAAAAAAAGCAGCCCCACTTGCTGGCGCGTTGTGAGCAATTCAACCGGATTCTTTTTCATTTTGTCAAAACCTGAAATCAGTTGAATAAAAATTGGGTGCCTGGCTCCGTGGTTTGGTTCCCTTTAATTAAAGAAGTGGGTCTAAGTGATTGATTCGGGGTAGAAACTTACGCCAACCTTACCTAAATCGAGTGAAGGGTGATATCGTATAGCCTGTCAAAAGACTGATACAACACTTATAAAAAAAATCAGGGCCACGTTGGTTGTGCAGGGGAGACTTTAATGGCACCCGGGCAACGGCTGGCGTCAGCGCTGATTTGCATGGAGATTAGCCAAATGTCTGCACGTCCCGAGGACGCAGGTTTGAACACTGCGAAAGTATCCCCCGATCAATTCAATGGTTTTGTCAGCGCAGAAGCGCAAGCGCTTTTTGAGTCCCGTTACTGGACCAAGAGCTACCCCCCCGGTGTGTCTGGTGATATGCCTGCCCTGCGTTATAACAGCATGCTGGAACTGGTTTCTGAATGCCTTAAAAAATACGCAGACCGCCCAGCCTTTGTGTCGGCTGGAACGGAGTTTTCCTACAAGCAGGTTGACGACATGTCAGACCAGTTTGCCGGTTACCTTAAATCCATCGGAGTGAAGGCCGGTGACGTGGTGGCCATCATGCTGCCCAACTGCGTGCAGTTTCCTGTGTGCTTTGTGGGTGCCATGAAGCTGGGTTGTACCCTGACCAATGTGAACCCACTGTACACCGTGCGTGAACTGAATCACCAGTTGAAAGACTCTGGTGCGACCACCATCGTGGTGTTTGAAAACTTTGCAAACACCCTGCAGCAGTCACTCGAAGGCACCAAGGTCAAGAACATCGTGATCACGCAGCTCGGCGACCTGTTGGGAGGCTTGAAGGGCTTGATCATCAACTTCGTGATGCGCAAAATCAAGAAGATGGTGCCTGCCTACAACCTGCCACAAGCAGTGCCCATGAAAAAGGCGCTGGCCACTGGCAAAGGCGTGGCCTACCCCAAGCCCAGCCCCAAGCTGGACGATGTGGCCCTGTTGCAATACACAGGTGGCACGACAGGTGTGTCCAAGGGCGCCATGCTGACCCAGCGCAACTTGATGAGCAACATGGAACAGGGTTTGGCCTGGATGAGCGAAGCCATCGGCAAAGACCCGATTTGCGTGGTCACCATGCTGCCGCTGTATCACATCTATGCGCTGGCCGTGAACTGCATGTTGTTCATGACCTTCGGTGCACGGAACATTCTGATTGCCAACCCGCGTGATGTGGGCACGGTGATGAAAGTATTGCGCAAGGAAAAATTCCATGTCATTACTGCGGTGAACACCCTGTTCAACGCATTCCTGAATAATGACGAGTTTTGCAGCCGCGACTTTTCCGACATGAAGTTCGCGATGAGCGGCGGTATGGCCCTGCAGCAACCGATTGCAGAGCGCTGGTACAAGGTAACCGGTTGTGCGATTTCTGAAGGCTTCGGCATGACAGAAACCTCACCGGTGGTTACTGTGCCCCCATTGCATGGTGGCGAACGCCCAGCTTTCCGTGGCAACGTAGGCTTGCCTATCCCCGGTACCGAAGTTCGCCTGAAGCGTGACGACGGCCTGTGGGCTGGTTTGAATGAGCCAGGCGAAATCTGCGTGCGTGGCCCGCAGGTGATGTTGGGTTATCTGAATCGCCCGGAAGAAACTGCGAAAACCATCGACAAGGACGGCTGGCTGGCGACAGGTGACATCGGAACCATGGACGAGCAAGGCTACGTCAAGATTGTGGACCGCAAGAAAGACATGATCATTGTGTCTGGCTTCAACGTGTTCCCCAACGAGATTGAAGACGTGGTTGCTCAGCACCCCGGCGTGCTGGAGTGCGGCGTGGTAGGTGTACCCGATCCAGTAACTGGCGAGAAAGTGAAGCTGGTCGTTGTGAAAAAAGACGCCAGTGTAACCAAGGAAGACTTGATTGCGCATTGCCGTCAAAACCTGACCGGTTACAAGATCCCGTCATTCGTGGAGTTCCGCGACGACTTGCCCAAAACCCCCGTGGGCAAAATTTTGCGTCGTGAATTGCGCGACAAGCCGAAAGAGTAATTTTCAGTATTGCCTGATGAAAAAAAACCACCGCTTTGGTGGTTTTTTTTCGCTCGCGAAAAGTCTCCGGGGCGCACTGGCCCGGGCTGTGATCGAGTGTCTGATCAGTTGCGCACGTACATTTCAACACGGCGGTTTTGGGTACGGCCCGCTTCGGTGTCGTTGCTGGCCACAGGGAAACCTTCACCCAGACCGGCGGCGGTCAGGCGGCCACCGTCAATGCCCTTGCCTGTCAGAAAGCTTGTGACAGACTGGGCACGGCGAA
>JAIXTE010000012.1 GCA_027484315.1 Burkholderiales bacterium
TTCTGAATCCAGATGCAGCGGTATTTCCTGGCACGCTCGAAAAAGCGCTGGCCTACATGAAACATGAAGTCAACTCGCAGATCGGAATTTGCGGGGTTCAGCTAATTGACGAGTCAGGGGAAGTTGCCCGAAGTTGCTCGCGCTTTCCAAGCCTCAAAGGGTTTTTTGCAAGGGCCTTTGGGCTGGACAAAGTGTTCCCTCATTTGGGTTTGGCCATGACTGAATGGCCCCACGACGAAAGCCGGTTAGTCGATCAGGTGATTGGTGCATTTTTCCTGGTTCGTCGGGAATTGTTTGAGACCCTAAGCGGTTTTGATGAACGTTTCTTTGTGTACTTCGAAGAAGTGGATTTCTCTTACCGCGCCAAACAACTTGGCTGGAACACCATGTATCTGGCCGATATTCAAGCCTTTCATTCCGGTGGAGGCACATCCAATCAAGTGAAAGCACGCAGGCTGTTCTACTCCTTGCGCAGCAGGCTACTCTACGCCAGAAAGCACTTTGGCCACGGCGAGGCCGTGCTTGTTTTTTTGTCGACACTGCTGATTGAACCGTTCTCACGAAGTGTGCTGGCGATTGCAAGGGCATCGTGGCCGTCCCTGCGCGAAACATGGCAAGGCTATCGCATGCTGTACCAATGGCTTCCGAAATGGATTTCTCAAGGAACAACACGATGAAGTCGATTCGTGTTCTTGCGTTGACACGTTATGGGTCGCTGGGCGCATCCAGCCGCATGCGGACCTTTCAATACTTGCCCATGCTTGCTGACGCGGGGTTTGATGTCACCACGCGAGCCCTGTTCGACGATGCCGCGTTGAGTACACGGTACAAGAATGGTCGATACGGACTTGGGACTGTGCTGAAACGATATTGCCTGCGCCTTTCAGCGCTTTGGTCGCGCCGCCATTTTGATTTGGTGTGGATAGAAAAAGAAACACTGCCCTGGTGGCCGCTGTGGCTTGAAAAACTGCTGCTGAAGGGCGCGCCCTACGTGCTCGACTACGACGACGCGTTGTTCCACAAATACGACCAACACAGACTCGCTATTGTTCGCAGATTGTTTGGAAAACGCATTGATGGCCTGATGGCCGATGCGGCCCTGGTAGTCTGCGGCAACGACTACCTGGCCAAACGCGCACGCGCTGCCGGTGCATTGGATGTGCAGGTGATACCTACTGTGATCGACTTGAAGCGCTACCCCTTTCCGGATTCGGCAAATCAGAATTTCAACAAAGATCTGCCTGTTGTAGTGTGGATCGGTTCGCCAAGCACAGTGCCCTACCTGCAACTGCTGCAAGCACCCCTCCAGGAACTCGCAAGACGTGTGCCATTTGTACTGCGCATCATTGGCGGTCAGCTTGCGATGGACGGCGTTCAAGTGGAATGCCTGAATTGGTCCGAAGACACCGAAGCAGAAAACCTGGCCAGTGCCGATGTTGGAGTCATGCCACTGCTGGACACACCATGGGAGCAAGGCAAATGTGCATACAAACTGATCCAGTACATGGCCTGTGGACTACCCGTTGTGGCCAGCCCGGTGGGTGCAAACTGCAGCGTTGTGCACGAAGGCCTGAACGGCTACCTGGCTGCAGACCCCTCAGCGTGGGTTGAGCACCTTGAACGGTTGCTCACATCAACCGACCGGAGAAAAGCCATGGGCAATAAGGGACGCCAACTGGTTGAACAGTCATATTGTATTCAAGTCACTGGCAATCGCCTTGCAGGCTTTTTGCGCGGTTGTACGAATCAAAACAAAAGCTGGTAACAGATAAAACCAAGGGCAAGCGAATTGAAAAAAAAGGTTGTCATCTCTACGAACACCGCATGGAATTTGCTGAACTTTCGCTCCGGACTTATTCGTGCACTGGTTGCAGCAGGACATGAGGTGGTGGCCATCGCGCCAGCTGACGAGTATGCGCCCCAATTGAGTGCACTTGGGTGCAGCTTCATCCCACTTGAAATGGACAACCAGGGCACACACCCCGGCCGTGATTTCCTGCTGTTTTGGCGTTTCTTCAAACTGCTGAAAAAAGAAAGGGCAGATGTGTTTCTGGGATACACCGTCAAACCCAATGTGTATGGTTCTCTGGCTGCACACGCCTTGTCCATTCCGGTGATCAACAACATCGCAGGGCTGGGCAGTGTCTTTATCAGGGGTGGATGGCTTGGCCGTTTTGTGAGCAGTCTCTATCGGCTCGCCTTGTTCAAATCTGCCAAAGTCTTTTTTCAAAACCCTGACGATCAACAGTTGTTTGTGTCCAGGCAACTGGTCAATAACGCTGTGACTGACATGCTGCCCGGTTCAGGTATTGACCTGAAGCGGTTTCAGCAAGTGGCCTTGCCTGAAAAAACCATTCCCAGATTTCTACTGATTGCCCGCATGCTGCGGGACAAGGGAGTTTGCGAATTTGTAGAGGCAGCCCGTATTCTGCAAGAGCGGGGTATTCACGCTGAGTTCTGCCTGTTAGGGTTCCTAGATGCAAAAAATCCGACCGCAATTTCCCGCGCAGAAATGAATAACTGGGTTGCGGAAGGTGCAGTGCATTACCTTGGCACAAGCGACAGAGTCGATGAAGAAATCGCCAAGGCCGACTGTGTGGTGTTGCCGTCCTACAGAGAAGGAACACCACGTACCTTGCTGGAAGCTGCCGCCATGGCGCGCCCATTGGTGACTACTGACGTGCCAGGCTGTCGCGAAGTTGTAGACGACGGTATCAATGGGCTGTTGTGCCAAGTCAGAAATGCAACAGACCTTGCAGACAAGATGGAAAAAATATGTCGGTTAAACAGAGAAGAAAAAACACAGATGGGGCTTCAAGGGCGAAAAAAAATCGAGCGCGAGTTCGATGAGCAACTTGTGATCAAAAAGTATTTACACGCCATTTCCGAGATTCATTAGGCTCGCCACAACGAAGCACCTTTCAGGGCGTAGACCTGAACCACAAGGTGCGTGGGCTTCGCGCCGAAGTTTCATCAAACAGGCTCAGTGTTCTTCTCAACTTGGCACCACCATCCCGTGTAACCTGTACCCAATTAAAGCTCGCCTCACCGGGCAACGTGCTTGTAAACAAGGCGTCGAAGGGCACACTCAAGTAAATGCCCTTGTCAAAACTTCCTTCTCCAAAATCTGCTGCGGACACATTGGTTTTCGTGGCGTAAGCACCGATTTTCACGCCATTTGCAAACACGCGGGAAAGGTCAACCGTGATACCCATGTCGCCAGCCAAATAACGGCCTGCGGAAACCTTGGCCAGAATGTCTTCAAAACCCGTGTCCACATACGCGGTAATGTGACCGGTGTTCACGCTGTAACGGGCGAAATCAAAATCCTGTTCGAAGGCCCGCTGTTTGACCCTGTTGGCATCAACCCCCAAGGCCCAACGTGCGTTCATTGGGCGGTACAGGTATTCGCCGCCCACGCCGCCAAACATGCTTTCCAGATAACCACCGTAAAGGCTGTAGAAATGATTTTCTGACAACTGGCCTACGTGATTCAGTTGAAGATTACTCAGCTTTGTATCTGATGCGACAGCATATTCCCGGAAGTTGGTGCGAACCTGTGGCAAGTTACTGGTACCGCGCTGTGTGAACTTGTCGAAAGTGCCGCCCAACACGTGATCAACACGTCCGGCCAACCAGGTACTTTCACCCAAAGAAACCTCACCCTTTGCATAGGTTGTGAATTGAAACAGGTAGCCATTGGCACCGCCAAACGTTTGCTCATAGCCCAAGCCCACACTGCCGGAATACCAGGGGTCTTTGTCTACATGCACCACTTCATAGGGGTAAGCATTGGGCTCAACGGCCACGACTGCACCTGCGTTGTCGGCAGAGTCAATCGAAAGCTCCAGTTTCTCAGTGGCCCACTTTTTGCGATCAACAACATGCTCGGCCACATCCGTGCCGCGGCTTTTGTATGCAAAAGAAAACCAGTGAACCCCTTCCGGAACATTCTCGTGCAGAACAGCAGCAGCTTTGTCCACTGCCTTGGCCGGATACGTCACATCCGAATTCCTGACCGTCAACTGCAATTCACTGCCACGCTGACGCACACTGTCCACATTCCAGGTGGTTTGCGACTCCACCGCCTTGACAGTCTGGTCCCAATTTGTGCTGCGCGGTCGAGGTCCTTCTGTGACCGTCACGGGCTTGGGATCATTAAGCTTGGGCACTGAATAACTGCTGACATTTTCCTTGAATGCCAAGGCGAAACCCATGGTGTTGCCGCGCTGCACGCTGACTGACAAATCAACTTGGTCATTGATACGGTAAACCGCGCCATAGTTGATTTGGCTTGTCTGCTCCTGCGGATTGTTCAACGGCTCCATGGAATAATCGTTGCCGTCGAGCTCCACCTTTAAAATCAAATCCCGCCATGGGGTTTGCCATTCGACACCGCCAAAAAGTGCCGCCTCACCACGAAAATAATTGTCTGTGTTGGCCTGTCCACCAAACTGCTCACGCGACATCGGTCTGTTGTCAAACTCGCCGGCTACAAAGCCGAACGGATTGGACAAACCACCGCCAGTGGCCATGTTCCCAAAGCCCAAACCCAAAGTGAAATCAAAAGCCCCAGCGCGTTTGTTGATTACAAAATACTCACTGGAAAAAAGGCCTGTGCCCCCAATATCCCGAAGACCCACTGCAGCCTGAGGCAAATATGCAGACTCTTCCAACAAACGAAGTTTCAGATCAACACTTTTGTCCTGATACTTCCTGTCGCCACTGAAATCCGCGTCACCAAAACGCCGATTGGTGACAATTGAATAACGGAAACCTGCCTCAAGCCAATCGAAAGGCTGATAGATGAATGAGTATCGCGAGTAGGGTTCAACCCGACTCGTGGTCAAGCTGATGGTACCTGCATCGGCCATTCTTGCACTTGGCATTTGTAACAGGCCCACTGTGCCCCAATCGCTTCGGGTTGGTCTTGTGGCGCTAGACATCCATGGCTCATTGCGGTCTGATACTGCGCGATCTGATTCAGGCTGCTCTACAAAGGCTCCTTGGGTTTGCAAGAAGCCCGCCAGTGCAACACTCTCCTCCTCAGACCATCCGCTGCCACGTGCGGGCGCCCAAATCCAGGCGCCAGGTTGTGGCAAAGTTTGCGCGGATGCATTCCACAAACCTATATTCAGCCTGATGACTTCACCCGTCGGCTGAATCAGCCACGCGTAGTCAAACCCTTGCCCAGTCTGGAAAAACCCTTCTTTCGGAAAACAATGTTCCAGATAGGCCAATATCGATACTTCGGGTTTGAACCCAACCTTGCACGCACCGCGATTGCTCAGTACAGCCAAACCCTTGGCCACAGGGTTCAACACGACGGAATCCACTGCCTGAAGCACAGGATCAAGATTTTTTTTGGCTGCCATTTCATGGCCATCCTGAGTGGGCAACAATTGCCTGCCAGTCACAGGCAATGACGCCACAAAAGCCGGAAGAAAAGGTGGTACTTTGCCCGGCCCCATGGTTGCAAGCTGGGTGAGCAAACGAATTTTCTGAAGCTGCTGCCTGTCGCGCAGTACATCACGCTTCAAGACCATGGAGGAAAGCTGCAAGACTTCACCGTTTTCGTTCCTGGCACTTCCGGGAAGCAATTGGTGGCGCATCAACAAATTCGACAGCCGTTCGCCCTGCTGTGGCATATATGTGCTTTCAGCATGTGACCAATTACATTGGACAAGCAATATCACAATAGCCGCTGTTGCTTTCAATGTCATGGTTTCAGGCTGCCCGAAGTCTTGAACAACCATTCCACACATTCACCGGGTACCAGGCAGTGCGAACCATAGACAGGCACACCGTCTTGATTGAAAGCGTACAAATTACCTGGCAAATTGCCGGCGACAGACATTTCCTGATACCAGACCAAAGTGGGGACAGCATTGGTGTGACTTTTGAGTAATCTTTTGCGAAGTACGCTGCTGCGTGAATCAACGTCTTTTGCAAGTACGGGGCGATATGCAAGTTCAATCGTTTTACCAAACAACTGCTGCGCTGGCTGGCTGTAAGTTTTCGCAACCGGCAGCCACGGGCCGAGTTCAGCAGGCCTCGCCGTCCAGACGTAATCAGTGCCCGACAAGGCATTTTCAATACCAGTCAAATTGATCATAAAACCGTTTTGCAGGCGCAACAATTGCTGCTCTGCGTCGTACCAGGTTTGAATGGGCGGCTGCCCTGTCGGGGTGGTCACATAGCCCAGCACGAGCATGGCCTGCGAAGTGGGGCTGTGTACTTCAAGCAACTGGAGCCCGGGGCTGCCATCAAAATTTTCGAACCTTGCAGGGTCGGGTTTCTCCAAGGCCTGAACCATTTTGTAAACGGCAGGCAAGCTTGATGTGCAGGCACTCAAACCACTGCAGGCCAACAACAAAAAAGCGATATGAACAAGGTAGCGCACAGAGTTGATCTCTTCACAAACCTGTTTTAAGTTGACGAAAAAAACGCCCCCAAGATGGAGGCGTTTTGCTTTTTTAACGCCTCAGTTGGACTGCGACACAGAAACAGGCGTGTTGGTATCATCACCACCCACCGCGACAGCGGCGGCTACTCCTACAGCAATACCTGCGATTGCTGCAGCAGACAAACCACCCACAGCGGCGGCTCCTGCGGCTCCCGCACCAACGCCAACACCGGCGCCTGCCGCACCCGCACCCGCACCCGCACCTGCACCTGCACCGGTTCCAGCACCACCACTCGTTCCAGCGCCCGCAGCCTGGGCAAAAGCTGTGCCCATGGTCAAACCAATAATCGACACCATCACCAACAATTTTTTCATGATAATTCCCTCCTAAGCAGAATGTTCAAAAACACACGTCAAAAAACCACAGCAAACACAAACCTGTTAACCCCTGAAACGCCAGGCCTTTTTCAAGGCAGATAAACCTTGTTGATTTTCTTCAATCACCGCAGCCTTGCGCAGGGCTGAACGAACAAAGGCAATTAGCACCGCGAGAAAGCCTGCAGCAAGCACACTGAGAACAACAATCAAAGTACGTTTGGGTTTACTTTTGCGTTCAGGTACCACGGCAGCGTCCAATTGCTGAACACTGCCACCGTCTTTGGCTTCATCAACCTTGGCCAATTCAAATTGCTTGGCCATGATCTCGAAAACCGCTTCGTGATATTTCACCTCGCGCAAGGCTCGAACATATTCAAGCCCTTGTTCTGGCAAGTTACCGGCTGACACCAAACCCAATTCACCGCCAACACCTCCCTTATCGAGCTTCTTTAACTCTGCGCGCAGGCCATTCAGTTCTGCCACTACCCGACGGTAATCCGAGTTCTCAGGTGTTGCGAATGTGCGCATGGCACTCAGTTGCACTTCCCTCTGGGCGATTTCGCCACGCAGGCGGGCTACCGCACCAATAGTGGCCTCGGCCTGGCTTTTCAGCTCGACCAGACCGGTTCTTTCCTGTGTTTCCTTTAACCTGACCTCTGCACTTGAAAGCTGCTCTTTGGCTGTCAGGAACTGATCCTCAAAAAACTGCCGGCGTTGTTGGGCTTCAGTCACCGCAACCCGGGTCATCAGACCACGTAGAACCTGATAATAGGCGTTCGCCATTTTGGCCGCCTGTTGAGGGTCTTTGTCATCCACTTCAACCGTGATGATGTTTGATTTTTTATCACTGCTGACACGCACAAGCGAATCCAGTGCTTGATACACGTCCTCGCGCAAAGGCGCTTCGTAATAGTTCAATAAATCAAACTGCTCAATAATCTGATCTTTCGCACTTCGACTTTGCAACATGGCAATGACGGTATCCGTTGTTGTGCCCCCAGCGCTGACACCCGCCAATCCCGCCAAACCACCCAGGCTCGCCAATGCAGCCGCAGCACCACCGCCCGTGCCAATTTGAGGTGGCAACAGGGTGGTTTTGGCCGTGTAAACAGGCGTCATCACCAAAACAGCCACTATCGCAATCAATCCCGCAACCAGTGGCAGGCCAAACACCAGCTTCTTTTCTTCCCCCAAGGTTGTCGCCAATTCCAGCAGGCTGATTTCGTCCTCGTCGGAATGATGGCTTGGCTCCATGTGATGATTCATGTCAGCCCCTGATCAATCTTGTATGGCTTTGATGGCTGCAGCCCCCAAGCCCACTTGGTAGAAAATCTGGGAAATGTCGAGCAAACCTTTCATGAAAGAAACGCGCTCGAAATCCTCTGGAACATAAATGGCATCACCAGGCAGCGCCTCTTTTCCAAACAGTCCACTCACAAATGGAATCCAGCCTTGTTGGGCACTGTCCACGGTGCCATTGGCACGCAACACAAAAATGGACCCTTTATCTGAACTCCGCGCAGCCCCACCTGCCAACGCAAGGTAGTCAAACACGGTTTGACCCTGCTCATACGCAAAAGCCCCCTGTGAATACACCGAGCCGAAAATTGCAACCTGCCCTGGCAGGCTGGGCAATACGATTGAATCACCATCTTCCAATACCAGAGGAGGAAGCTCAGCAATATTTCTGGCCTTGGGCTTCACATCCAGCACAACCCGACCATCCGGCTTTGTGGCACGAAGTTTTTCAAGGTATTGGCGCTGACTGGCAGCCTGCGCCTGCACATTGGCAGCCTCGGAAGGACTCAACGCTGACGCGGCATTTGCATTCGTCGCGGATTGCAACAGACGCTCAGCCTGCTGCAAAGCCTTGTTGTACTGCTCCTCCTGTTTTTTCATGATGGCTCTGCGGGTCAGCTTGGCACCAAACAGATAGGCGTCCTGAGTTAAACCACCCGCCTTCACCAGAACATCACGCAAGGTTTCCCCAGGTGCGATTTGGTAATAACCGGGGGCTGCCACCTCGCCGGTTACCTTGATCAAGGCAGTTTTTCTGGATTTCGGAATTTCAGCGTCTTCCGCACTGAATATGGTGACCACATCGCCCGGCTGCAACTGCAAATTGTGTTGCGGGTCACGGGCCATGGCCTTGCGCAGGTTAAATGGAACCAACACAGGTTTCAGTTCAGCCCGATTCAGGCGTTCGATCACAGCGTAATCCCAGTTCAAAGGAGGCAACAGGTTTTTTATGGTGTCTTCAATCGCGGCCAATTTGACCTGATCCCTTCTGCTGTTGAAGGATTTTGCAGCCGGATTCTCAACTATCGCCCCGGTTTTGGGATCGACCACGTACATGTCTGGTGCATTACTGAGCAATTTCAATCGCTGCTGGTGATCAAGCTGCTCTTCCAGGGTCATGGTGTCTTGAAGGCGTTCATCCTGAAATGCACGCTCAGCACGGGCTTTGTTGTACCCCACCAATGCGCTTTTTTTCTTGAAATAATCCGGTTGAATCAGCACATCCGTATCCGGAATGAGGTCTGCAATTGTCATTCCTTCAAAATGGGGATAACGGGCAGGGTCAGCCACAGCACCTTTCAAGGTCACCGCATTGGAAAACTCGCGCCGTGATTGAAAAATCGTGACAATGTCACCGTCGCGCAGCGTGGCCTCGCTCAGGGCGCGTTTATAGGTCAACTGCTCGACACCACGCGGCGCCTTGGGGTTTGCTGCATTAAACCCTTCGATCAACACCTTGTCCTGGCGAAGCAGGGTTTTGTCCACACCTGCGGCATTCAACAGGTCGTTGAGTGTCTCGCCTTCTTTCAATTCAAAAATGGCCGCACTGGGCCCTTCAACATTCAAGGCCACACGATTCCCGGCAGGCCCGACAAACACCACATCCCCTGCCTGCAGCTTGCGGTCGCCATCCAGATTTCCATTTCGCAACAAGCTATATAGATCAAAGGTAGCCACTGTTTGGCCAGCCCTGCGCAATTGCACATTGCGCAGACTGCCATTCAAGCCAGGTTGCGCGACAGAAAACACAACTGAAGCCAGCGTGCTGGTGCTGTTCACCCTGTGCATACCAGGCGCCAAAGCCTGACCCGCCACAAAAATATTCACGCCACCCAACTTGCCCAATGTGGCGCTCAAATTGAAGTTCTTGTAATACTGACCGACCTGAGACTTGAGGAATTCGTCCAGATTACGGGCCTTCACACCTGCGACAGGAAAGGTGCCCACGGTTGGAATCGTCAGTTGACCATCTCGGTCGACACGAGCCTTGACGTTGACATCAATTGCCCCCCAAACACGCACCAGAATTTCGTCGCCAGCGCCAATTTCATAGTCCGCTGAAACCTGCTGGTTCGCGCTGTCCTTCGATACTGACTTTTGTAACGCATTGTCACCGTAATACGGAAGAATGCGACCTGTGGTGTCAAAGACAAACTGCTGAAAGCCGCTTAGCGGTTTCCTGGGCAATTTGAATTCTTCGGTCATTTGATCAGAAGGTTTGCCTGCATCATCCAACAAACTACCCGTTTGAACAGATCGGGGACCAAGTGCCCCGAGAGATCGAACGGAATCAAGACCTTCTTCGGGATTAAAATTTTTACCACCAGACCCAGCTTCACCACCGCCTGCAGAGGGCACTTGTGAAAAAGGAAACGGCAACGGCAACTGGCTTTGAGCGTGTGCTGTCACCGGAAGAGTCAGCGCTGCGAAAAGGGCCGCAACTGCGAAAAACTTGTTGAACATCAATAGAACCTTTAGCGGGGACTTAATGAACGGCTACCCGTTTTTCTGAAATAAGCAGTCAGACACAGCATGCGCCTGTACATGCGTTGATAAACCACAAAACTGATCAACAACCAGCCGATTACCATGTTCAGACTTTCTGGCCAGAACAAGGCACCGAGCATGGGGATAAAGGAATAGATCCACAGAAATGGCGCGGTGTAAGCATTGCGTTTCCAGGCTGGCGCACCCGGCACCAGTTTTCGGCTGACAACACGCCGGTATATCAGGCTGTGCAAATGAGATGCATCCGGTGCACCCGGGTTGTGTCGGCGTTTCCGGCTGAGCCTGCGATAAATACTGAACAGGGTTTCAATGAAGGGGTAGCCGCAAACCAACAGCATGGCCCAAGGGCTTACATCCAAAGGATTTCGCATTGCCAAGGCTACAGCCAACATGGCCACGTAATAACCCAAGGTGTAAGCACCTGCATCGCCGAGAAAAATATAACCGCGAGGGTAGTTCACCGCCATAAAGCCGACCACCACTGCTGCCCCAACCAAAGCAAGATTCAAAATCGGAATGTCATTCGTACGGTAAGCAATTGTGGCCAAAGTCAACAACATCAATACCACTACACCACTGGCCAAACCATTAAAACCGTCAATGATGTTGACACTGTTGGCAATGCCAGCCACAGCGAAAGCAGTGAACAAGATACCAAAAGGTGCGAATGCCAAGAACCAGTCTAACCCGGGCACATGCACATTGCTCACCCAATAGCCGGTCACGCTAACCGCCAGCAGACCACTTCCCGCGGTTGCGAGCAGCCGGGCCTTAACGGAAACACGTTTTGTGAGGTCTTCAAGCAAACCAGCGGCAAACGCTGGCAACGCTGCAATCAACAACAGACCCAAGAGCTTGGAATCAGACATGACGAACCAAGCACCCAGAAAACCGGCGAGCAACGCCAATCCGCCTATTCTTGGTGTGGGTACGGTATGAAACTTCTGGACACCGTTTGTGTTGTCCATACTAAACCGGCCGTGCCAGCGCTTCGTGGCTACGATCAGCACGCTGGTGAGCAGTGCGCAAACGAGACCTGTCAGCGCTGCGGGCCAAATATCTTGAACAACGCCAAGGTTCTGCATGCCGCTCCCGAATCAGTGAGGTGTATGACCAGAATAAAAGCAACGGACGTCAATCAATCGCCAGAGAAAATGGGGTAAAAGCAAATCAATTTGATGCTTGAAACCCATTGACCATATGCACGCTACAGCAGGAAAACGACAGTTGAGGGCGCGATGCAGTTACGAACATTGCACCACAGGTTTATTAATTAATGTTACTTCTTTCGGGTGATACCCCCCGACAGGATCCGGTCTGGAACCGGATGGAGGGGATGAAGGATGGGCAATTGAGCAGGAGGGCTGCCAAAAGAATAAATGGCCTTACTTTTGGATTCCAAAGCTTGGGAGATCAAAGAAACTCGGTCGTTCGATAGGGAAACACCAGATTTACATTCAGCGAAGACACATTGAATCCTCCCGGTAAGCACCCCGCTTAACAGGCCTGGGTCCAAATACTAAGTGCTGAAAATGTAAAGGGCTATAAACTTCCTATTTCTAGATTTTCCCCGCAGAAACTGCTTCAACCACCCTGTTTTGCAAAGCTGTGTCCAAATAAGCATGCATGGGCAAGCTGGTAACCCGCTTGGCCAGCGAAGCCGCGACAGGCGTACAATCGGGACAACAAAGGTGTGCATAGGCCGGCTGCTGGTTCAAAGGCACCGGGTAATGCACGGCTGTAGGAACACCCAATTGCTGCATGTGCGTTTGGAATGCCGCGCGATCGTCTACCAACACCGTATATTGGGCATAAACGCTGGTTCTGTCTGCCCGCTGCACAACCCGTTGTATGCCAAGTTCGTCCATGGCTCGGTTGTAACGGGCTCCAATTTCCAGACGCTGTTGGACTTCCCATGCAAATTTTTCAAGCTTGGGCAGCATGATGGCGCACTGAAGTGTATCCATTCGCCCGCCAACGCCCAAACGCGTGTGAACATACCGCTCGGCTTGGCCATGCACGCGTATTTCCCGGAAAGCCTCGGCAAGCTTGTCGTCGTTTGTAAATATGGCACCACCATCACCGTAGCAACCCAAAGGCTTGCTCGGAAAGAAGCTGGTGCAACCAATAGTCGACACATTGCAGCTTTTGCGACCTTTGTACTCAGCACCAAAGCTTTGGGCAGCATCTTCAATCACCGGCAAATTACCGTGCCTTTCGGCGATTGCATTGATTTCATCCATATCGGAAACCTGACCGTACAGGCTCACCGGCATGATCGCCTTGGTGCGTGGCGTAATGGCCGCCTCAATTTTTGACACATCAATATTGCAGGTATCAGGCTCCACATCAACAAAGACGGGTTTGGCGCCCAGCAAAACAATCACTTCCGCGGTGGCGACAAAGGTAAATGGGGTGGTGATTACCTCATCTCCAGGACCAATGCCCAAAGCCATCAGTGCGATGAGTAAGGCCTCTGTTCCGCTGGCCACGGTGATGCAGTGCTTCGAGCCGGTAAATGCTTCCAGAGCAATTTCCAGTTCCCGAACCTCAGGACCCATGATGTATTGACCATGGTCGAGGACTCGCTGAATACGGCTGTCAATCTCGGGTTTCAAGTCCGCATATTGCGATTTCAGATCAATAAATGGAATTACTGGCCCAGACATATACAACTTCCATCAATTAGTTGATAACGCACACCTGTGTGCTTGCAAACAGCTTCGGCATTGCCATTCAAGGGCAAAGCAAGTCTTTCACCAAACTGGCTCATCCAACCTATCTGGCGGGCAGGTACCCCCGCCATCAAGGCATAGGGTCTGACATCACGATTAATCACAGCCCCTGCCCCTATAAATGCGTACTCGCCTACCGTCACACCACACACAATGGTGCAGTTGGCCCCCAAGGTAGCGCCGCGTTTTACAAGGGTTCTACGATACTCATCCTTGCGAATTACAGCAGAGCGAGGATTGAATACATTGGTAAACACCATGCTCGGGCCGCAAAAGACATCGTCTTCAAGGGTTACGGCATCATAAACACTGACGTTGTTCTGGACCTTGACGTTATTGCCAATCAAGACATCATTGCCAACAAACACATTTTGTCCAAAGGAACACTGTTCGCCAATGCGGGCCCCTGCACTGATATGCACCCAATGCCAAACACGGGTGCCAGCGCCCAGCTGTGCGCCATCATCAACAATTGCCGTAGGGTGAATGGAGACGGACATTTTAATATTCGAGAGGGAGGGAAATGGTTTTCCCGTCGCGAGCCGACAGGTAGGCCGCTATCAACAACTCCAGCGATTTCAACCCTTCACGCCCGTCGGTCTCAGGCTCAGCTACTCCACGAAACACATCCACCACGTTTTTGTAATACAAGGGATGGCCGAAACCATACACCGAAGTTGTTTCGTAGTTGGCATTCTTTATCTGATCGTCATATTCTTTGGATTGATCAAATTGCCAGATTTGAATGTCATTCACGGCCATGCCACCAACACGGACAGTACCCTTTTCACCAAGAATGGTAATGCTGCCCTCCAGATTATTGGGATAGGTCAGCATTGTCACTGCCATGGAGCCTAAAGCTCCGTTACGCCAGCGCACGTTCAACACGCCAGTATCTTCCACTTCGATATCCCGGGTAGTGCTCATCATGGCCTGAACTTTGTCTACAGGTCCAATCAACCAATCAAGCAAATCCACATAGTGGCTGGCCTGATTCATGAATGCACCACCATCAAATTCCCATGTGCCGCGCCATTCAGCCTGGTCGTAATAGGACTGGGGACGGGTCCAGAACACGTTCAAATGCACCATGTGGATCTTGCCGAAACGGTGTTCGCTCACAGCCCGCTTGAGGAGTTGCAAAGTCGTGTTTCGACGATTCTGTTTCACTACAAACATGCGTACGCCGGCATCATCGCAAGCCTTGACCATACGCACCCCATCGTGCCAGCGAGTGGCCATGGGCTTCTCGGTGATGACATTCACACCATGCTTTGCAGCAAGTATCGCTTGGTCGGGGTGCACACCACTTGGAGTACACAAGGCCACTGCGTCGATCTGCTGTTCCTCCAGCATGGTTTCCATGCTTTGATAACCGGGCACCTTGTACAGAGCCTTGTGTTCCTCAAGGGTCGCGGGATTGGAATCGCAAATGGCAACCAATTCAAAGTCGGCACTATGCTTTTCGATGGATCCAAAGTGGTTTTTTGAAATACGGCCACAGCCAACAACGGCAATTCGTATCTTGCGGTCTGTAATGGTGGGGTAATGGTGCATGAATGAAATCCGAAGCGGGTAGTTCAGGTTTAAAGACGAAATACCGTGAAGCCAGCAGCGGCGGCCTCATGGCGATTATAAAGTGCCTTGACATCAGCCAGCACAGGCGCCTTTGAGGCGCAATAACTTCGCAGTTCATTTGGCGACATCAGTCTGTATTCATGATGGCCTACGGCCACCACAAGTGAATCGACCTTGTGCGTAGCGTCGATTGTGGTCAGTTCAATACCGTATTCCTCTCGAACTTCCTCTGCATCTGCCCACGGATCCGTCACAACCACATTGACATTCCAGAACTTGAGTTCGTTAATCAGATCAATGACCTTGCTGTTGCGGATATCGGGGCAGTTTTCCTTGAAAGTTACGCCAAGTACACCCACGGTACTGCGAGCCACATCAATGCCGTTGTTAAGCATTAACTTGATTACATTGCGCGCAACATAACGGGCCATGTTGTCATTGATACGGCGACCCGCGAGTATGACTTGTGGGTGATAACCCACTTCTTCTGCCTTGTGCGTCAAGTAGTATGGATCCACGCCAATGCAATGCCCACCCACCATGCCGGGGCGAAATGGCAGAAAATTCCACTTGCTGCCCGCTGCCTCGAGGACCTCGATGGTGTCAATATTCAACCTGTCGAAAATGACAGACAATTCATTAACCAAGGCTATATTAAGGTCTCTCTGGGTGTTCTCGATCACCTTGGCCGCTTCAGCCACCTTGATGCTGGTAGCCGGGAAAGTACCAGCGGCAATGATGCTGGAATAGAGCTGGTCGACTGCTGCAGACACCGCTGGTGTGGAACCACTGGTGATTTTTCGTATCTTGGTGAGCGTATTCACCTTGTCGCCTGGGTTTACACGCTCAGGGCTGTAACCACAGTAAAAGCCCTGGTTATAAACAAGGCCTGAATGCTTTTCAAGAATGGGAACGCAGACCTCTTCAGTGCAACCGGGGTAAACAGTGGATTCATAAATAACCACGGCTCCTTCAGACATGACCTTGCCCACCATTTCACTGGCTTTGATCAGGGGGGTAAGGTCCGGCCGATTGGCTTTGTCGATGGGAGTAGGGACAGTAACAATGAAAACGCCACATGCCCGCAGGTCGTCAACATTGCTGCTGAACTGAAGATGTTGAGCTTGGGCAAGGTCAGACGCCTCAACTTCAAGCGTGTGGTCTACGCCGGCCACCAACTGTGTAATTCGGGCTTCGTTGATGTCAAAACCGCACACTGAACGATGCTTGCCAAACTCGACAGCGAGGGGCAGGCCTACGTAACCCAGGCCGATGATGGCGATCCTGTCGTGATTGATATTCATGCGTATATTCAGTGCGTTCAGTAGTTTTGCATTATGCCGAAGCTTACACCCAGAAGACTGGGTGAAAAAGACCACGGTGTTCTAAAGTGCGGTCGATTTAAGGCGAAAAGCAGGCACTGGCATATAATCGCGATTAAACCCAGCAACCGCAAAGCAAACCCTGATGATGACAAAACCTTATATTCACCCGTCTGCCAATGTGTCGGAACAAGCCCTGATTGGCGAGAACACCAAGGTCTGGATCAATGTCCAGATTCGCGAGAAGGTGAGGATTGGAAACAACTGTATTGTCTCGAAAGACGTCTACATAGACCAGGACGTCACAATTGGTCACAATTGTAAAATACAGAACAGTGTTTCAATCTATAAGGGAGTCTCCATTGAGGATCGCGTTTTCGTCGGTCCTAATGTGGCATTCACGAACGATCGGGTTCCACGCGCTTTCAACACCAACTGGAAAATCACACCCACATTGGTACGCGAGGGGGCCAGTTTGGGCGCCAACAGCACGATAGTCTGCGGCGTGGAAATCGGCAGGTTTGCCATGGTGGCTGCAGGCAGCGTTGTGACGAAAGACGTTCCGCCACACGCACTGGTGATGGGAAACCCAGCCCGTATTCATGCCTATGTTTGCGAATGCGGAAACAAATTGGACCAAAAAGGGTATTGCAGCGCCTGCAACACCACTACGAAATTGCAAGTACTTTCCGGAGAATAAGCTTGAACATTGCCTTGATCGGTTTTGGCTACTGGGGACCCAACGTGGCAAAAAACATATTTGCCAACAAGAAACTGACCTTGCACACAATCTGCGACAAAAAACAGGCTCGACTTGATAAGGCCCGCAACATCTATATTGAGCAATGTCGCTACGAGACCGATTATCAGGTCTTGCTGAACAATCCGGACATACATGCTGTCGCAGTAGCTGTGGAAACAAGCGCGCACCACCAGTTGGTCAAGGACGCACTGAAAGCTGGCAAGCACGTGTACGTGGAAAAACCCTTTACATCCACAGTGGCCGAGGCCGAGGAGTTGACAGCCCTTGCCAACTCAAAAGGCCTGATCATTCACGTGGATCACATCATGATGTATCACCCCTGCATCCGAAAAATCCAGGAGCTGATCGCCAGTGGCGAAATCGGCGATTTGATATACATCGAAGCGATGCGCATGAACCTGGGTCAAATCAAAAAAGACGTGAGCGCAATGGCTGACCTTGCTGTCCACGACCTGGCGATCATCGACTACCTGTCCAATGGCAAGGAGCCTTTCTACATCAAGGCGGTGGGTGAAAAAATGTACAACCCAAAGGAAAGCCTTACCTTTTTGATGCTTCGATACGACGCGTTCATTGCACACATTCAATCCAGCTGGATTTCACCGCTGAAAGAACGCAAGTTGATTGTGGCGGGAACAAAAAAAATGGCCGTATTCGACGACATGAAGCCTACGACCGAGAAATTGACGATTTACGACAAAGGTGTTGATGTGATCGCGGGTACCGATGTGGAGTATCAAGACTATGCGGTCAAAACAAGGGTGGGGGATATCTGGATTCCATACATTCCGGACCAGGATGCGCTGTTCAACAGCATTGATCATTTTGCGGAATGTATTGCATCGGAAACACCCTCTTCATCTGGACCGGAACAGGCTATTCGTGTGCTGAAAATACTGGAACATGCCGAAGCCAACATGAACACCTGATTTCGATATCAAAGATTAAAAACCTGTACCCAGCGGCACAGGTTGATCAACCGCCAAGCCCTGTAACTGAAAGGGCGTTGGCCATCAATAATCTGCTTGAGTTCGCTGCGACAAGCATCAACGTTTAACATGGGCAATTGTCTTGCCCCTTCCAACCATTCGTAAACGCGTTGTTGCCCAAGTTGGCGTAACCAAACAAGCTCAGGCGTTGCAAAACCCACTTTGTCTTTTCGATCAAGAACAGGGTCAGGCACGATACCGCGCATCGCATGACGAAAAATACTTTTGGTTTCGCCTTGGTTTGAAACAAGGAAATGTTCCGGCACAGTGAGCAAAAACTCTGCAATGTCGGAATTCAAAAAGGGTACCCTGCTTTCAACGGCCCACCGCATCGAGTTTCTGTCACCATGACGCAATAGCGAGCCCAAGGCCCCGCCAGACAAAGAACGTCGCAGCGTGGCCGTCAGATAACGACCACGAGGTGCTTCATCACTTGCAACACTGTGCGGATAAAGGCTGCGCTGAACACCAGCCTGGCTGAGATAATGCGAATTCAACCACGCCGGGCTGGTATCGCGGCCAATCCATTTCAAGGCAGTTGCGCGCGCATGGGCTGGCAAGTACTGCCCAAGCAGCGATTGCCAGGCGAATGCTTTTGAACGACCTGGCCACTGGGCCCAGGCATTGGCAAAGCGATACGCCTGCAGCAACTGACCCTGCTGCACAAGACTGCGCAAGCGGTGACCTGGGTAGCCGTTATACCCTGCCAGCAACTCATCAGCACCCTGCCCGTCGAGGGTTACAGTAACGCCGTTCTCACGGGCAAGCTTGAACACGCGGTACTGCGCATAAATACTGGTGCTATAAAAGGGTTCGCCTTGAACACGGATCATGTCATCAATATCGGCAGCCAACTCATGACCGGATACGGTAATTTTGTGAGCTTTGGCGCGGACCTGCTGGTTCACCATGTCGGCCCACACTTCTTCATCGCCTTCCTGCCCCTTGGCAATATAACTAAACGTATTAATTGGCATGTCTGGTTCCACATGACGCATGCCACACACCACGGCAGACGAATCGACCCCACCTGAAAGTGCTGCCCCTATTGGCACATCACTGCGCAAATGCAGACGAATGCTATTCAGAAACCGTTCGCGTAGTTCGTCTGCAGCTGATTCAAATGTTCCAGAGAAAGATTGTTCTACCCTTGGCCACCACCACCTTTCCGGCTGCTTGGCGGCAGCCAGGTCATTCAAATCCAACTCGAGGAAATGACCGGCGGGCAAGGCAATTATGCCGTTGAGAAATGTATGGCCACTGTCGTCGTAACCACCGTGTATCAGATAGTCAAAACTTCGCTGTACATTGACAGAAGGTCGTTCGGGGAAAAGGGCGAGCAATGCGGGAAGCTCTGATGCAAACAAAAACTGATGGGCTTGCCGACTGTAGTAAAACGGTTTGATTCCAAAAGCATCCCGGGCACAAAACAATTTGTTGGCAAGGCGATCCAAAACAGAAAAAGCAAACATGCCACGCAGCTTTTGCAAGGCATCAAATCCCCATTGTTGCCAAGCGGCCAACAACACCTCCGTGTCTGAATCCGTGCGAAATGCGCGACCTAACTGACACAACTGTTGACGCAATTCTCGATAATTGTAAACCTCACCATTAAAAACAATACTGAATTGACCACATGCACTGTGCATGGGTTGGTGCCCAGCCGCGGACAAATCAATAATTGACAATCGAGTGTGACCCAGGATGACATCAACCGCCCCAAGCGAGGTTGTCTCAAGCCCCCGGTCATTTGGACCCCGGTGCGCGATAGCTGCCAATGCAGTGTGCATATGCGCCTTGGCATACTGCCCAGTCTCAGTTTCAGCAAATACCGCGCCTAAAATACCGCACATGTTTAAACTTTCCCTGTAAGTACAAGCTGTCGCAGCTTATTGATATTGATCAAACCGATACGCCACTGAACACACACAAAGGCGAGCAACAAACCGGACTTGACCAAAAGAATTTGCCACATCGGCAAAGTAGCCTCATCGACCCAATAGCCTGACTGCACCAGCATCGCATAGACAGCCACTGAAATAGACAGTGGCCTCCATTCAAACGGCACAGTATAAAGTCGCTGGGACACCAAAACCCAGGCACCAAAAAATGCGGCGGAAGATATCAAGGTAGCAAGTGCGGCCCCCATTCCGCCCATGGAAGGGACCAATAAAAAGTTACCAATTACGCTAACAAGGGCCGCGAACAGGGTCACCAACAATTGCAGACTGGTTTTCTTGAGAATGGCCATACCTGGCGCAAACACATACATTTGTGACAACAACAATGCCGGGGCGAGGATCGCGATCAGTACGGCAGCCTGCTGATATTCACTGCTGGCAAAAATAAAAAGAATCTGTCTGGAAAACAAGGCGAGTGCGAGACAGCCCAGCAATGCAACAACAGAAAAACCGCTGAATAATCTTGCGATTTCCGAAGGTGTGCTGTCATCGCGATAATGTTGATAAATCAGGGGAGTAATTGCAGCCTGCACACCGACAATTAGCAATGAAGCAACCCCTGCCAACCTGCTGGCCAGCCCGTACAATCCCACATCAGCCAATGTTCCATAATGCGACAACGCAAAACGATTAATGTACAAGCTGACAAATACAGCCAAACCTGCGGGCACCAAGGGCATCGAAAACCGAAGCAAGTCCTTGAGAACCCTGAAATCAAACTGCCACGCAAAGCTTTGACGCAACAACGCAAAGGCGAGCAACACGCCCACGGAGACTGCCAGTATCTGAGCTTGAATCAAACCCTCAATGCCCGTTTTAAACCAAAGTGCAGCCAAGGCAGTGAAGCCCAATAAAGTGGCTGAAAACACGATGCTGACTACAGCATATTCCTTGCTGCGAAGTTCCCAGCGAAACTGATTGATCAAGAGGTAGTAAACCCCATTAATGGCCATGAAGGCGAAGCCCAGGCGAAGCGCAGATTCATAGCTCGTTACACCAAACAGCATTTGACCGATCGGAACAGAAAACATCAAACCCGCGATGTAGAACACACCGAACATAAAAGCCGTAAAAAAGAAAACCGTGCTGGCGAGCCTGCGCTGGTGCGCAGCGCCCTGCGCTTCGGACCAGAAGCGGGACAGTCCCTGGCTAACCTCCAGCGCAACCACCAGATTGGCCAACGCACCAAGCGTTGTGATCAAATCAAAGACACCAAAATCGGCTGGCGACAGAATGTGGGTATAAAACGGAATCAACAGAAACGACATTCCGCGAGTCAGTATGGATGACAGGCCATATACCAAAACATCTTTAATGGCCCGGTTAATCATTCTTACTGCCACCTTTATACGTATCAATCAGTTCTTGCAGCGCCATGCAAAGCTCTGGTTTGTTACCAAGCTCAAAAGACAATTCACCATACTGTTGCAACAAGGACTCAGCGAGTAAACATGCATGCTCTGCTGACATGCCACAACCAAGAACATGCGTGACTTGATGGGGTTCAACCCACCAATCGGGAGGCACTTGATCGTTCAGCAGGGATAGGTACCGCCAAGCCACCGCCTTGGCCTTCCAGTAGGTGTGTACAAACTGTGCAGCACTTTGCCCCAGCTCATGCCGATACGGGTGATCCATGATTAGTCGCTCAATGGCCTCCTCCAGCTCGTCTGGGTGCACAAACTCGGAAGGAGGTATCCCGGCGGGGCCATACAGATTGATTGGCTGGCCTACGCAGTAGGAACCGACTACTGCAGGTTTGCCAAAGTAAGCCGCTTCAGCAGCAAATACCGCCATCGGGGTATCTGAGTAGAGTTGATCAATAACAAAATCGCATTGCTGGATTTCTTCAATAACCCGGGCATTGCTCATGTTTTGGAGCATCACCAGTTCAAACTTCACACCCCGTTCTTTCAAGCGGTCTAGTGCGGCGATAATTTGAGTGGTTCCTTTAACCGCAGGATTGGAAGGACTATGCAAAATTTTGACAACAGCAGGGTGGCCGTTAGGTGCCTTTCTGCAATTCACATCCAACTCTACAAACTGTCGAGGCACGCCCATTGCAAACCAGTTAATGAACCGCTTTTCCTGAAACTGGGCACTGAATGGGGAGTTGACAATAAAATCAGCATATTTTTCGTGTCGGGAAATCAAGGCCTTGCGCTGTCGACTTAGTTTTCGCAACGAAGTTGCCGATGGAATAGGCATTCCGGATGGAAACTGGCCCCCATCCATGTAGGGAGGCCGGGCATCGCTTCCAACATAGACAAAAATAATTTTCTTTTTCAACAGCTTGAGCAACTTCAACTCAAAAGCTGAATCCGTCAGGGTTTGACCAAAAAGAAAAATAAAAGCCTGAAAATTAAGTATTGCCCAAGGCAAAAACAGATAACCGAGCATTTTGTGCAAAAGCACATACAGAATTTTCAAAAACAGACGATTGCGCGGTGTTTGCATCCGCTTGAGACCCACCTGTTGCCACAGACGAAATGCGACAGGGGCTTTTGTAGTGGAGTAATTGAAAGGGTCAGGTGCCGATAGCACCACCTGGGCCTGAACACCCGCCTCTAGCAGCCCATGGGCCAGACCGGTTGCGATACCGGCAATATTGACCGGGCCTATGAACACTTTCAAATGAATTCCTTGATCAATCGCAGCGAAACATGTCGAGATGGTAATTGAATAATCGAAGATGTGATTGAATCAGGGCTCGCATATAATTGATGATGAACGAAATTTTAAGGTTACTTTGACTATGAAGCGTGAAAATCGGCCGTCGATCGCAGGGGCAGGTATTTTGGTGACTGGGGGCGCTGGTTTTATCGGCAGTCACCTGGTGGACAAGCTAATCAGCTTGGGAGCTGCGCACGTTGTTGTGATTGACAACCTGTTCACTGGCGATGAGTCGAATCTCGCATCAGCGGTGGCGACAGGCAAATGCACTTTTTACAAGGACGATGCAGAGTTCTCAACCAGCCTTGACTACATATTTGCCAAACACGCGATTGAACTGGTGTTCAATTGCGCGACCAAGGCCTTGAACTATTCTTTCGTCAACCCCGCAAATGCTTTTCAAACCAACACCACTGTTGTGTTGAATTTGCTTGAAATTCAACGGCGCGGGGGCTTCAAAACACTTTGTCATTTTTCCACCTCAGAGGTGTATGGCACGGCGGTATATGAGCCAATGGACGAAGCGCATCCCAAAAACCCGACCACCACCTATGCTGCAGGTAAAGCAGCTGCCGACCACGCAGTGGAAAGCTACGTGAAAATGTTCGATTTGGACGCCTACATTGTTCGACCTTTCAACAATTACGGGCCACGCCAGAATTACAAGGGTTACCTGGCCGGAATTATTCCGATCACGGCATTCCGAATACTCAACGGAATCACACCCGAGCTTCACGGGGAGGGTTTACAAACACGCGACTTCATCTACGTACAGGACACGGTGGATGCGGTCGTGCAACTGCACAATGTTCTGCCAGCAGGCGAGACTGTGAACATTTCGACAGACAACCAAATATCAATGCGGGACCTGTTGCAACAGATTTTCACCTTGATGAATTATCAGGGTGAGGTTGCCCGAAAACCCGAGCGCAAATCAGATGTGCTTTGCCACAATGCAAGCAATGAAAAGGTACACGGATTAATCGAGTACCACTTGACACCTTTTGATGAAGGTCTGGCCAAAACAATCGCCTGGTATCAACAAACAATCAAGAGGTCAGCATGAGCAGCATTCGGTTGATGAAATCCTACATTTCCTTTGAGGAAGTGGAAAAGGAGTTTCGTGAGGTTTTCGAAACTGGAATGTTTACACGCGGCACTCACATCCAGCACTTCAGGGAACAATTGTCTCAATTCGCTGATGTGAAGCACGTGTTTCCAACAACCTCGGCTACCACCGCCTTGTGGACCTGTTTGCGCGCCCTTGAAATAGGTCCTGGCGACGAGGTTGTTGTATCTGATTTTTCCTTTCCAGCCACAGCCAATGTGGTGGAAGACCTGGGCGCAACACCTGTGTTTGCAGATGTAGACCTGGACACATTCAACATGCTGCCCAGTGAACTCGAAAAGAAGATAAGTCCAAAAACCAAGGCGGTCATTTTTGTAGATGCATTGGGCAACCCCACCGGGCTTACAAAAATCAAGGAGATATGCGAGAAACACGGCATACCCCTGGTTGAAGACGCAGCCTGTGCAATCGGCAGCGCAGAACATGGAAAGCGTTGCGGGGGAATTGCGGATATGACGTGCTACAGCTTCCACCCCAGAAAGTTGATTAGTACAGGTGAAGGCGGTGCGATTACTACCAACAACGACGCGTGGGCGGATTGGTTTGAAGTGAAGCTGTTTCACGGCGCAAAGGGCATGAAAGGTGTTGCGCTTGATTTCGTTGATTACGGCTTCAACTTTCGTCTACCGGAACTTCAAGCCATCATGGGCAGCAAACAACTGACCAAAATCGACAGCATTATTGACGAGCGGAACCGCATCAGGAACCTGTACATTGAATTGCTCGAACCACTTGGATTTGTTGCTCAAAAAACAGGGCCTGGGGTGCGGTACAACGTACAGTCAATGGTGTTCAAAGTACCGACAGGCTGCAACCGCAACAGCCTCATCATGCGTTTGAAAGAACTGGGCGTTGAAACAACGATCGGCACCTATTCCATGAGCAGCGGCACCTACTTCGCAAAGAAGTACGACGATACTCAACCCAATTCAACCTGGCTGGAAAACAACACGATTACGTTGCCCTGTTTCGAGGGGGTTGAAGTTACCCTTGTAGTAACTGCAATAGAAAAAGCCTTGGCGTAAAAATTATGACTAAGACTGAAAGTTTGATATTTCTAGGCAGCAAGAAAGCAGGCTTGGAGATGTGCACTCTACTTGCAGAAAGAGCCGATAAAAGTGTGTTCAAGGCGATTGTATGCCCGAACGATACCTCCGATAGTCGAAGCGTCTTACAGGATTTTCAAAATTTAGGCACTCAATTCAATATACCTGTATTAATCAGCTCGAACTCCCAAGACACACTGAGAATTCTGGGCGAACTTGATGCAACTACTGTGATTGTTCATGGGTGGTATCAAATCATTCCGGTAGCGCTGTTTCCTGCAACTTTATTTTTGGGATTTCACTACTCCCCACTTCCCAAATATCGCGGTAATGCACCCCTAGTTTGGCAAATTATTCGGGGAGAAGCCCAGCTGGGCGTTAGTTTTTTTGAATTGACCACGGGGATGGATGAAGGACGTCTCGTCGCTCAAGACTCTTTCACACTTCACGAGAATGAGTCAGTGGCAGACGCACTCCTGAAAGCCAATCGCGTAGCACTTAAAATGATGACTGATTTTCTTGAGTACTGGCCAAACAGTTCTCCAATATTAGTTGAGCAACCCAATCTGGATGCAAGTTATTGTGGGATGAGAACCCCGGAAGATGGCCATATAAATTGGACTTGGCCCGCAGCAGTGGTACACAACTTTATCCGGGCTCAAGCACCACCATATCCAGGGGCTTTTTCGCTCTTACCCGACTCTTCAAAAATAGTAGTGACAAAATCTAGTGTTGAGCAAGAAACTTGGCATGGGGTTCCAGGCTCGGTACTTCGAATCGTTGGCGATGAAGTCACAATTGCGTGTGGTGAAGGCGCGGTTCGAATTCACGAAATCTCTCTGGAGGATCAAACCAAAAGTTCCCCGGCTCGAATATTACGTTCAATGAAGATTAGACTACTTTAATGCTTTAAAGAAAAGCCACTATTTTCTCAAACTGCGAGTCTCGTGAATACCCTCGGATGTAATCTTCATCCGGGTTTGTTGCGGCGAAAGGTTTATCCAGCCATTGCTGCAAAGTACTGGCTTGATCAGACACCACCACACCCAACCCACTTTTAATAATCAATTCTCCAGCCAAGGTGTTTTCGTCAATAACACCAACGATCGGGCGTTTTGCTGCCATGTATTCAAACAGTTTGGTCGTCAGTACACCCCGTTGGGATGCATGCTGTGCTTCTGAGGTTTCAGTAAACAACAGCGCATCCGCAGCGCACATCAACTGCAGTGCCTTTCGATGCGGCACAGGGTCTAAAAGTTTGACCTGATCCAATAACTGTGGATGGTGGGACCGAAGGTAATTGGCCAGCAACTCAGCCTCGCCATAAATTTCTACCTGAATACGCAATGCGTTGCTGGATTCTGAAATAGCCTTCCAGAATGCGGGCATGAGACGGTCTGACGTGATCTTCCCGAAATAACGAATGGAGATAGGTCCTGTAGTCGGCAAGGGGCGCAGGGGGTCAACAGGTAAATCGGCAAAATGAGCCACTTCATACCCATTCATCACAGCAAGTACTTCTGTGCTGCCAAAGTCCTCATAGTATTGCTGCATCGGTGGCGAAACAGTCATCACCAAATCCGATTTTTCGCAAAACAGACGGTCCAGATAGCGCTCGACTATTGCGAATTTTTGAGAAAACAAATGATTTCCGGAAAACTGATCCCGATAATCTACAAACCATTTAAGCCCAAACGGTTTCGCCAACAGGTAACCCAAATAATGGCATGTCCATGGTGGCGCGGTGGTAATGACTACATCAAACCCTTTGATGGAATTGAGCCATCGGTGCAAGCGGCCGCCACTAAGCCGGTTTAATAACACCTTGACCCAGACTGCAAACAACAACGGAATGCGTGTGTCGAGCATTTGTCCAATTGTGTTGTTCAAGTAGCGTTGCTTGAAACGCATCAAAGACGAGGTTTGCAGGGTGTGGCTTACTTTGGCTTCTTCCTGAAGAGGAATATTGGAAACCGTACGCGTACCGAACAGGTTTGTTTCAATGACCGATATTGGTTCATTGCCGACAGAGGCCTTGGGTATCTGCCTGGACTTCTGAGTAGTCAATATGGTCACCTCATGCCCCAAGCCGCGCAGAAAACGCGCAAGTGCTTCAGGTCGACGGGCACCTGTCGAATTCATGGGTGGAAAATAATGGGCAACGATCAGTATTTTTTTCATGCCTGCTTGAGTGCCGCCAAAATTTTCTCAGACGAGTCACCATGACCATACAAGGGTTTGGTGAAGTCACCGCTTTGCCAGGCTTGGCCTTCAAACGCAGAGGCAATGTGCTCGGAGTTTGCACCGACAAGTATATTCACGCCGTGCTGCACAAGTTCTACCCACTCTGTTTCATCCCGCGTGGTCAAACAAGGCTTCTTGAAGAAATACGCTTCTTTTTGCAATCCGCCACTGTCTGTAACGACCAACTCACAGCGGTCTAGCAACCAGATCATTTCCAGATACCCCACTGGGTCAATGATGTGAATACCGGTCAGGTCGAATGAACCCGCCTGAAGCAATTTGCGGGTACGGGGGTGCAGGGGCAATACAACAGGAAGGGAGGCAGAGATGGCTCGCAGCCCTTCTATGATTTGGGCTAACCGATACGGATCATCTGTGTTTTCCGCCCGATGCAATGTTGACAATGCAAATCGCGGTGGCAGATTGACATCCCTGGGTGCCTTTGCTGATTGCCGGTAGTGCAGTACAGCGTCATACATTACGTCACCCACCTGTATCACTTTTGACCCAGTCAAACCTTCAGCGCCAAGATTATCAGTGGCGGTTTCAGTCGGGGTGAACAGGAGCTCGCTGACATGGTCTGTTAAAACCCGGTTGATCTCCTCAGGCATTCGGCGGTTATATGACCGCAGGCCAGACTCGACATGCGCAACCGGAATATGCAACTTCGCAGCAGCCAATGCGCCGGCCAAGGTCGAGTCAGTGTCGCCATAAACAAGAACCCAGTCAGGCCTGACCTTCAGCATTTCTGCTTCAAGGGCTTCTAGCATGCGTCCCGTGTTTTGGCCATGCGTGCCACCGCCCACACCCAGATTGGCGTGGGGAGTTGGAATATCCAGTTCGGTAAAAAAAACATCAGACATGTTCGGGTCATAGTGCTGGCCGGTATGAACAATCATTTCCTGCACGCCCGAATTGGCTTGGCGCAATACTCGCGACACGGCAGCAGCCTTGATGAACTGTGGTCTTGCCCCAATAACGGTGATGATTTTCAATTTGAATAAAACCTTGAATAGATTGTGATTTGGCGCCCAAGGCAGGGTTGTATACTACGCGCTTGCTCCCCCGAACACCCGCCCGTATCTTTGATGAAAATAATTCTGATAACCCAGTACTTTTGGCCAGAAAGCTTCATGATAAATGATGTTGTGCGGGCAATGCATGCGCAGGGACACGAGATTACCGTAGTAACAGGGCAGCCGAATTACCCGGATGGCAAAACATTTGGTGGCTATACGGCCTGGAAACTGAGCAAACAGGAATTCCTCCCGGGTGTCACCATTCATCGAATTCCAACCTACCCCCGCAGGCGTGGCGGAGCGCTGAACCTGATCTTGAATTATGGTGTCTTTGTCGCATCCGGGTTGATATGTCTACCCTGGATTCTGCGCAATCGACACGCGGATGCGATCCTGGTTTACGCACCCTCCCCGCTAACCCAAGCCATGCCCGCTGTATTTCTGGGATGGATCAAGCGAATACCTGTTGCGCTTTGGGTACAGGACCTGTGGCCAGAAAGTCTTGAGTCCACTGGCTTTGTAAAAAACAAAACCGCATTAAAAGTGGTCGCAAGCTTGGTCAAGGCGATTTATGCGGGTTGCCACACCCTGATTGCACAATCCCATGCTTTTGTTCCTGCCATGGCGCGATATGCGCCCAAAAAGCCAATTGCATATCACCCCAACTCTTTCCCAGACGATGCTCTAGAAGCATCCACCCCTTTGCCACAAGATTTGGAACATCTTCTTGAAACACGATTTTGCGTGGTATTTGCAGGGAATTTGGGGAAATTTCAATCGCTGGATACCGTGATCGAGGTCGCAAGGCGTCTCAAAAGCAATACTGACATTCGGGTTGTACTGATTGGAAGCGGTGAACGCAGTGATTGGCTGAAACGGCAAAAACAGGAACTCGAACTGGATAATCTCGAGCTGCCAGGGCGGTTTCCAATTGAAGCAATGCCGAGCATTTTGCGAAAGTGCGCCGTACTGATGGTGACCCTGAACGATGACCCAACTTTCAACGCGACAGTACCCGGTAAAGTTCAAGCCTATTTGAGCGCAGGCCGGCCAATATTGGCGGGCATTAACGGCGAAGGCGCCAGGGTTATCGAAGAATCCGGGGCGGGCCTGATCAGCCCGGCGCAGAATGCGGACGCACTCTACAAGAATATTTTGACGCTGCATGGCTTGCCTTCTGAACAGCTCGAAGAAATGGGCAAGAAAGGGCGTGCCTATTATCTTTCCAATTTCGAAGTGCAAGCACAAACCAGGCAATTGATTGAAACCCTGACCAGCATGAAAGGAATGAACGCATGAAGGTACTGATTTTAGGAGCTACCGGCATGCTGGGTAGCGCAGTATTCAGGACGCTATCCCAAAACCCGGCACTTGAAGTGCATGCCAGCCTGCGAGACCTGAGCAAAGCCCACAACTTCGAACAAAAGCTGCAATCGAATTTGATTCCGGGCGTGGATGTACTTGATGCAGATTCACTAACGGGCCTCTTGGCAAAGTTAAAGCCTGCGGTGGTCATCAATTGTGTTGGTTTGATCAAGCAATTGGGCCACGCCAAAGACCCTTTGATCGCCCTGCCCCTGAATGCAATGTTCCCACACCGTCTGGCCCGGTTGTGTGCGCTTTCTGAGACACGGGTGATACACATCAGTACCGACTGCGTGTTTGATGGCAAAAAGGGCGGATATCTGGAAAGTGACCTCTCCAATGCAGAAGACCTGTATGGCAAATCCAAATACATGGGTGAGCTTCATGATTATCCGCATGCAGTGACCCTGCGCACCTCAATCATTGGTCATGAACTCGGATCCAGCCACTCATTGATCGACTGGTTTTTATCACAAACTGGTTCAGTCAAGGGGTTTTCGCGTGCCGTTTTCTCAGGGTTGCCCACGGTTGAATTGGCCAGGGTAATTGAGCAATTCGTTCTACCCAAACCAGAACTGACAGGCTTGTTCCACGTGGCCGCAGAGCCCATCTCAAAACTGGACTTATTAACACTGGTTGCACAGGAATACGACAAGCAGATTGAAATTGTGCCCGACGAACAGTTGGTCATTGACCGATCTTTGAATGGGGTTCGCTTCCAGCAGGCGAGCGGTTATACTGCCCCTGCCTGGCCCGAGTTGATTCGCCGCATGAGAAAAGACCACTAAATTCAACGGATCTGGAATGTTTGACAACAAAACCCTGATGATTACAGGAGGTACCGGTTCTTTTGGAAACACGGTACTGAAGCGCTTTCTCGACACCGAAGTGAAGGAAATCCGCATTTTTAGTCGGGATGAAAAGAAACAGGAAGACCTTCGAATTGCCCTGGGCAGTGACAAGGTGAAGTTCTACATCGGCGATGTGCGCGACTACGACAGCCTTTACCAAGCCATGGTGGGCGTTGACTATGTATTTCACGCTGCCGCCCTTAAGCAGGTTCCAAGTTGTGAGTTTTATCCAATGGAAGCTGTTCGGACCAATGTTCTTGGAACCGAAAACACCCTGAATGCTGCAATTGAACGTGGCGTTAGCCGGGTGGTGGTGTTGAGCACCGACAAAGCGGTATACCCCATTAATGCCATGGGCATTTCAAAAGCAATGGCAGAAAAACTGGTGGTGGCGAAATCCCGCTCCGTGCCGGTTGGTGGCACCGTGATTTGTGCCACGCGCTATGGAAATGTAATGGCCAGTCGCGGATCTGTGATACCCCTTTTTGTGGATCAGATCAGAAAAGGCGAGGCCTTGACGGTGACCGACCCTCAAATGACGCGCTTCTTGATGTCTCTTGAAGACTCGGTTGACTTGGTATTACATGCTTTTGAGCACGGTCAGCAGGGTGACATCTTTATTCAAAAGGCACCTGCATCCACGGTTGAGGATTTGGCCCTGGCCATTAAAAACATATTCTCAAGCACTGCGCCGGTTAAGGTAATTGGCACCCGCCACGGCGAGAAGCTTTATGAATCGCTCGTATCACGCGAAGAAATGGCCAAGGCCGAAGACATGGGCAGATACTTCCGCATTCCAGCTGACAACCGTGACCTGAATTACAAAAAGTATTTTGTTGAAGGCGAACAAAGAATTTCAGAAGTGGACGACTACACCAGCCACAACACGGAACGCCTGAACGTATCTGGCGTGGAAAACCTGTTGAAGAAGCTCGACTACATTCAGGAGATGTTGAGTGCTTAAAGTCATGACCATTGTTGGTACGCGGCCTGAACTGATCAAGATGAGCAGAGTGATTGCAGAATTTGACCAGCACACGAACCACATCCTGGTTCACACTGGTCAAAACTACGACTATGAATTGAATCAGGTTTTTTTTGATGACTTGGGCATTCGTAAACCAGACTACTTTCTTGAGGCTGTCGGCCAGAATGCTGCGCAAACAATTGGCAGGGTCATTGAAAAAGCTGATGAGGTATTGGCCAAGGAAATGCCAGATGCCGTGATGCTATATGGCGACACGAACTCATGTCTGGCAGTAATTTCTGCAAAACGACGAAAAATTCCGGTGTTCCACATGGAAGCAGGTAACCGTTGTTTTGATCAACGGGTGCCGGAAGAATTGAATCGCAAGGTACTAGACCATCTTAGCGACATCAATATGGTGCTGACCGAACATGCCCGCCGGTATTTGATTGCAGAGGGTATTCGCCCAGAGACCATCATCAAGACCGGTTCGCACATGCGAGAAGTGCTGGACCATTACCAGCCAAAAATTGCTGCATCAACCGTATTAACAACATTGGGATTGAAGTCGAAACAGTTTTTTGTAGTGAGCGCACACCGAGAAGAAAATGTAGATAGCCCGCAAGCCATGCTGGATTTGCTGGACACTTTGAATGCCTTGGGCGAGCAATACCAATTTCCTGTGATTGTTTCAACCCACCCAAGAACACAGAAAAAACTGGCTGAAATGGACCTGGGCCAGATCAACCCCTTGATCCGGTTTTTAAAACCCTTTGGATTTTGCGACTATATCAAGCTGCAAATGGAATCCTGTTGCGTGATTTCTGACAGTGGCACAATCACAGAAGAAGCATCCCTGCTTAACCTGCCAGCGATCACCATTCGCAATGCCCACGAACGACCAGAGGGGATGGATGAAGGCACTTTGATCATGGCGGGTTTGAAGCGAGAACGGGTTTTAGACGCTGTACGCATCGTATGTGCACAGTACAGTTCCTCTACGAGATCGATTCCAGCAGTGGCTGAATACGAAAGCCCCGCCGTTTCAAAGCAGGTTTTGCGCGTTGTGGCGAGCTATACGGATTACATCAATCGCACCGTGTGGTCAAAGCCTTGCTGAACAAAGTACTGGTCACTGGTTCAAATGGATTTGTTGGCAGGGGACTTTGCCAGGAACTTAGGCATCGCGGCATCTCCGTTATCGAAGCGACTAGAACGGCCCGTTCATCTGAACAGATTTCTGTTGGTGATATTGGTGCCTCCACAAACTGGCAAACAGCTTTGAGCGGATGCGACACGGTTTTTCATCTGGCTGCCCGAGTGCATGTGATGAATGACCAAATGGAAGACCCCTTGGCCGCTTACCGCGAAGTCAACACAGCGGGAACGGTCAATCTGGCAGAACAGGCGATTCAGGCTGGCATTCGAAGATTTGTATTTGTCAGCAGTGTCAAGGTGCTTGGGGAAGAAGGTCGGTTTTATGCACATTCAGTGCCTCACCCCCTGGATCCTTACGGAGTGTCGAAGCTTGAGGCTGAACTCAAGTTGCTTGAGTTGGCAAGAAATTCTGACATGGCGGTGACAATTCTTCGCCCACCTTTGGTTTATGGCCCTGGCGTGGGTGCAAACTTCCTGAAGCTGCTTCAGGCCGTCAGAAATGGAATGCCATTGCCCCTTGGCTTGGCCGCCAACAAGCGCAGTCTGATTTACATCGGCAATTTGGTCGATGCGCTGATTGCTTGTTCAAGTCACCAAGCCGCACGCAACAAGACCTATTTGATTGATGACGGAGAAACTGTTTCTACGGTTGAACTTGTAAAGGGTATGGCGGAAGCACTAAACGTTAGAAGTCGGCTAATTCCGGTTCCCGTTGCGCTGATCCGGATGGCGGCCGCCTTGGTGGGGAAAAACCAGGCAGCTCAACGTGTATTCGGATCACTGACTGTAGACAGCAGTCAAATCAAGCAAGACATCAATTGGCAAGCACCCTACTCGAGAAAACAAGGTCTTGCAGCCACCGCAGCATGGTTGAATACACTCACGATATCCAGATGAAACGACTTTTTGATCTTCTAATTGCGATTCCCTTGGGATTGATACTGCTACCACTTGCACTGACCACGGCACTGGCGGTCAAGCTGACATCAAAAGGGCCGGCCCTTTACTGGAGCAATCGCGTCGGCCGCAACAACGAAATTTTCAGAATGCCCAAGTTTCGCAGCATGAGGGTAGACACCCCTGCTGTGGCCACACACCTCTTGAACAACCCAGATGCCTATCTCACTCCAATTGGCCCCTTTATCCGAAAATCAAGCCTGGACGAGTTACCTCAACTTTGGAGCATCTTGATTGGTGACATGAGCTTCGTGGGACCGAGACCGGCACTTTACAACCAAGACGACTTGATCGCACTGCGCACAGAAAAAGGGGTCCACAAGATTCTGCCCGGCTTGACTGGCTGGGCCCAAGTTAACGGCAGGGATGAACTTCCAATTCCGGAGAAAGTACGCTTGGACGCCGAGTATTTGTCGCGCCAGTCTATTGCCTTTGACGTGAGAATCATGATCATGACAGCACGTAAGGTCATTCAACGTGAGGGTGTTTCGCACTAAGCGATCTGGCTGATATGGGCAAACTTGCAAATCAGGTATTGGATTTACCACGTGTCGCCAAACGGGTGTTGGTGGTTTCTGTGGACATTGCATTGTGCGTATTCACGGTTTGGCTTGCTTTTTATCTTCGCCTTGATCAATGGATCAGGCTAGACCCGGCAGCCTATTGGGATCCACATACGGCAGCTGTTGTCAGTGTTGCAGTTGCTATTCCAATATTCGTTCTGAATGGCTTCTACCGAGCCATTTTCCGTTATTCCGGTTGGCCGGCGATGACGACCATTGGAACGGGTATCGGAATATATACCTTTGTGTACGCCACAATTTTCACGATTGTAGGCATCACCGGCGTACCCCGTACCATCGGATTGATTCAACCGATGCTGTTGCTTTTGGCCGTGGGCGCTAGCCGATTGCTCGCTCGTTATTGGCTTGGGGGTTTGTATCAAAGCATTCTGTTCAAGGCAAAACTTCCAAAAGTATTGATTTACGGAGCAGGTAACACGGGGCGTCAGTTGGCTGGCGCATTGGCCAACAGCCGTGAAATGCGTGTTGTCGGCTTTCTTGATGACAACCCCACTCTTCACCAGCAGACACTGAACGGGTTAACGATTTATAGCCCAGCAGATTTGCCAAACGTTGTGGCCACTTTACAAATCAACACGATACTGTTGGCCTTTCCATCAGCCAGTCGACGACGCAGAAACGAAATTTTAAACACAATCAAGCACCGAGGAGTCTCGGTGAGGACCTTGCCCAAAGTGGCAGAAATCGCATCGGGGAAAGTCAGTATTTCTGATCTTCGGGAATTGGATATTGATGACCTTCTGGGCAGGGACCCTGTACAACCAGATGCGCAGCTCATGGCAAAACACAATTCCGGAAAGCGGGTGCTGGTAACTGGTGCAGGCGGATCAATTGGAAGTGAACTGTGCAGGCAAATTATCTTGCTGCAGCCAGAAGCCCTGCTGTTGGTTGAGCAGAATGAATATGCGCTGTACAACATCTTTCATGAACTGGAAGAAGAGTTAAAAATGCTCGAAACGGGATCGTCTATCCGATTGGTTCCCTTGCTGGGGAGTGTCAGAGACCAGGACCGAATGAAAAGTATCTTGAGCTCTTGGCAACCGGAAACGATTTATCATGCGGCTGCCTACAAACATGTACCCCTGGTAGAACACAATTTGACAGAGGGTCTGAAAAACAATTTGTTTGGCACCATCACCACCGCCAGACTTGCAGAACAGTGTGGTGTCAAGAACTTCGTGCTCATTAGTACTGACAAAGCAGTACGCCCTACCAATGTAATGGGTGCTACAAAAAGACTCGCGGAAATGGCGTTGCAAGCGTTAGCCGCAAGGGAAACACAAACCCGTTTTTGCATGGTGCGTTTTGGAAATGTACTGGGTTCGTCTGGTTCGGTCGTACCCCGGTTTCGCCAGCAGATTCGAGACGGGGGCCCCATCACACTCACGGACCTTGAGATGACCCGTTATTTCATGACGATCCCCGAGGCAGCGCAACTGGTGATTCAAGCGGGTGCCATGGCCAAAGGTGGCGATGTATTCCTGCTCGACATGGGAGAACCTGTTCGTATTTTTGACTTGGCAAAACGAATGGTGGAGTTGTCTGGCCTCGAGGTTCAAAGTGAGACCAATCCTGATGGAGACATCAGGATTGAAATCACAGGCCTGCGACCAGGAGAGAAGCTTTACGAAGAACTCCTGATCGGAGAAAACCCCAAGCAAACGGAGCACCCCAGAATCATGAAAGGAGAGGAACGGTTTCTATTGCTAGACAAACTCGAGCCCGAGTTGTTTGCCTTGAACGAGGCCTTGGATAAAAACGATCTGCCCAAACTACGCAGTCTGTTAGTGCAGTTAGTTGAGGGATACAAACCTTCAACCGAATTGTTTGATTGGGTGCAGGATGCCCCACCAATCAAATTGGACTAGCTTTTTTCTTGAGTGTCTCAGCCAAAGCGAGCCCAATGATCACAGCAAAAAACAGACTCTCAGAAAAGTCGTAGTGAAAGGAATTGATCAGATTGTTTGTCAGGTACACCACGATTGCCAACCAAGCAATCACATTGCCGGGCATGGTCTTCAATATCGCGACAATCATCACAAGATAAAGGCCTAAAGCGACAAACCCGCCCTGCAAAAGCAA
>JAIXTE010000081.1 GCA_027484315.1 Burkholderiales bacterium
GTGATGGCCGAGGCGATGTCAGCAGTGATGGATTCAAAACTTTTAACAGCCTCTTTGGCTTGTGCTTCGGCTACCTTCACGGCCGCCTGAACCGACTCCTGCTCACCTTGGCGAGATGACAAATCCGCCTTAGCCGCCTTCAAATCTTTCAGCGCCTGGATCTGGGACTGGAATGCAGGAATAAGTGATCTGTTTTCAGCACCGAACTCAGCCAATGCAATCTTCATTTCGAGCGTGGCAATGGCATCATTGAGCTTTACCTGCTCCAAGTCTTGCAACTCCGAGCTGCTCAAGCCTAGGACTTCTATCTGCTGGCGAACCTCAGCAACCTGCTCACGGATCTTCTCAGCGCTCTCTGTCTCAGCATCGGATTGCCGCTGCAGATAACCTTCATGCTCTTGGCGAGCCTTGGACAATGCCTTTACCTGGTCGACCAGATCCTTGTTTACCTTGACTCCTTTAGTGCCAGTTTCATTAAGAGTGGTTTGCGCATTATTTATTTTTGAGATCGCGGCAACAGCCTCTCCACCGGTCCCAGAAAATACCGTTTTAATGGAATTAATAGACTCCCGGGCTATATCCAGGTTGTCTGTAAATCCACTTGCCAGAGCTTTTGCAGCGCCTGAGAAATCACCAGAAAGCAAAGCAGAGATGGCACTTCCGTAAGCACTGACACTACGAACAGCCATGCGAAAGACATCAACCACTACGATTACCGCAGCGGCAATACCTTTCATGGCTGCAGCCAACGCACCGCTAAGACCGGATAACCTGCTACCTTCCGTAAACGCCCCAAGAAAGGTGCCAGCTAAAGATGTCATGGTTGGCAGCAATTGAGCCGCGACCTGCATGCCAATACCTTGTATTCCCTGCCCCATTAAATCCAAGGTATCGTTAAACTGCCCCGCTTGAGCCGCTGTCTCTGAACTGATAGTCAAGCCCAGTTTGGACGCCATGGCATCAAACTCAGCCAGCCCCTCTGCCCCGCCATTGAGCAAAGGAATCAGGTCAGCTCCTGATTTTCCAAAAAGCTCCACAGCGAGCGCTGTTTTACGGGCACCATCATCCAAACCCTGGAATCGGTCAGCAACATCCCCAAGCAACTCTCGCGACGACTTCAGGCTGCCATCTGTGTTTTTTACATTGACACCCAAGACTTTGAACACATCTGAATTCTTGGAAGCCTCGCTGGCAAGCCGAACCATTGCAGTCTGCATGCCGGCAGCCTCTACCCCTCCAAACCTGAATGCCAATTGCAAACCGGACAAATCCTTTACGCTCACGCCGATACGCTGGGACATGTCATCCATGGCATCTGCCGCGTCAATGGCTTTTTTTACAAAACCACTGATCGCGCCCAAGGAAAGACCTGCTACAAGTCCCGCCAAGCCTGCACGAACGCCGTTAATGCTGCTTTTGACCGAGCCCATTGCCCCTTCTACCGTGGACTTTACCTTGCCCATATCAGACTGCAAACGAGCTATGTTCGCTGCAATCTCAATGGTCAGCTTCGCAACTGAACTCATTTTTTCCTCGAATCAAGATAGGATCGGAATTGGTTTGCAATTTTTTTTGAAACTGCAGATCGATCAATAGACAATTCAGAATCGCCAAATGGCGGGTCACAAGATAAATCAGCTCCCTGATAAATCATTTCGACATAGGCCTCTGACATATCCAACAGGGTTTGAAACTCAAAGCCGGACAAGCTGATTCGCCTTCCTCTTGCCCATGACTCAACAATCATGGGAGACAATCGCTCAGGGCCAGAAAAGCCAGGGGCCGCATAACCCAGACTTACCCAGTGGGACAAAAGGTATTTCTCGTGAGAAAGATGCGGTAAAGGCGGGTCTATTTTTCGCTTTTTCAAGCTCTCTACACGCGAGAGCCCCTTAAGTTCAGCCGGGCTAGACCGAAGCCAGCCCAGCTGTCTGGCGTAGAGAATTAGGCTTTCTCGCCACTCACAAAGAAGTTTCCCATGTCACCCACAAAAGTCTGAACCTGCTTATTGATGTGGCGAAACTTGCGCTCGCGATAAATGCCTTCAACACCACCAGGGAATGGCAGATTGTCAAAATGGCTGGTAACAGCAATCAGAAATTTAATGTCAGCTTCCGGATCGGAATCTTGAGCCTTCTTTTTTCCGTTTGCAGCCATGGCCAACACACGCTTGGTGGCCTCACGGTTGAGTCGATCCTGAGCCTTTTCATAGACCTCAGTCGATGGACCAAAGACGTGCGCACGCACTGGCAACCCTTTAAACAAAAGTGGTTCGCCAGTTTTGGGATTTTCCAGATCAATCACCGTGGTGTCACTGAGATACAAATCAGCAAAATCATCAACAGGGACTACATTCGATTCAGTTTTTTCACTCATAACTTTTCCTTCGCAGTGATTTAAAAATAGCCCGTATCACGCGCAGCCCCCACTGCGAAGTGAGGATCAGCGCGTGATCGGTGCTCAGTGAACCCGATTAGACGGGCATTGCTTCAATGATGTCCACGCCGTCATAGCTGGTCAGCTCTAGCGTCACGTTGGCAGATGTCACAGAATCAACGCTGCCAAGGTTGGTCTTGAAATTCATTACCTTGGCGGGGAAGTAGTAGCGCTCCCCCGATTGAATAGTGATTTCGAAGTAATAATCAGCATCTGAATTTGCCGCTGTTTTCAACATGTTTTGACCTGAATCATCGCCGTCCAGGCCAAGCTGCAGATTCATCTGACCGGCATTGAAGCTGCCCTTCAGCTTGACCGTGCCACGATCGCCAACTGGGTTATGGGTAGTCAGGTTGTATTCGCGACCAAATTCGCCAAAGTCGGTGATCTCGCCAACCAAAGGGTTGGTGGATGTGATTGGGATCGGGAAAACCGCCTCATATCCAGATTCTGTAAATGTCGCTGGTTTGGCTGCGGTGATTCGCATCACCGAGCCAGCTGTGGTCCGTACTGTCATGATTCATTCCTCACAAAAGAAAAAGCCCGCATTAAGCGGGCTGGCAAATTAGGGATTGGTAAAAACTTCAGGCAAGCTCGAATGGATTGCCTTCTTTGGACCGATACTTCACAGTAAAGGACATTCTGCAGATCGCAACCTCTGAGTTAACCTCTTCCGATTTCATGATGCGAACCTGGTTCAAAGTGATGTCAGAGAAAAGTGGCATTGGCAGGCCAGAATCCCGGCCCAGCAAACGATCTTCAACTACTGCCGCAATTTCATCTACAGCGTTAACTGAGTTCTCAGCATATGCGCCCACTACATCCACAAAAACCTCTGGCAATCTTTCAAGCATGCTGGGTTTGGAAACCGTTAAACGCCGCACGGTCTCAGTAGAATTGATGTTGTGAACAACTACTGCAGGAAGTTCTTTCAAACTCATTTCAGAAACACGATCTTTAAAAATGAAAACCGATTCAAGCCTGGTTTCCATTTTCAAACTACTTACTATTGCATCTTTAATTTGCTTGCGAATATGGCTCATTGGGGCCCCACCGGTAAAGCGTCTACAAGAACTGAAGTGTCAGTAAGCCAAGGAGTCTGAGCTGGATTGAATCCCGCCCTAACCCTCCCCAACCTCATCAAATCAGCCATCAGGAAATCACCGTTGTCTTTTTGCCGTGGATTCTCACGAACCCTGTACATGAAGCCGTCGATGATCATCAGCCCGCCAATGGCAGGTTGGACTGCTGCTTTGCGCTCATACTCGACCATGAAGTCCACATCCCTGACAGCATCAAGCACGTCTTCACTGGGTGAGTTGAGATCCACATCAAGGTCAACTGGAGCAAACAGGCTGTCGTCCCAATAAAGGGCGTGCATGAGCATGCCCACCCTTTTGAATGCTTCAAAGAAGACATCTGTTCGCCAAACCATTACGTGACAACCCCATTCAAGCGGATTGCTGCCACCAGCTGGCCACTTGTCTTGGGTTCGATAAAACAGCCAATCAATGTGTTGTCAGTGGCCACATCGGTCACTTGGCGAGCTGTGTTGTCCCAATAAGCCTTTTCGCCAAAGGTTGCAGCAGCGGTGTTCAGGGCCTTCAACGCAAACACACCCTTGGTGGCGCCAGCGATCACCTCATCAACCAGGGCATCCTTGCTGGCCACGGCGAACAATGCACCAACCAACATGCCTTCACCAGATTTGACTGCGTACGGGGCGGGCAAATCAACCGAATAGCCCTTTTGCAAAAAATTGTTCATTTAAATCTCCCAATTGAAAATATGAAAAGCCAGACGAATCTGGCTTTGAATCTGGACAACGTTACGCAGGTGAAACACCTGGGTTTTTCACCAAACCGCGGTAATCGATCGCCTTGGTTGCGAAGTCAAGGCGGGCTTTGATTTTCATGCCCTCAACATCAAAGTCCATGGATGACTCGATGTACACACCTTCATGGCCTTCCAGGTAGCAGTACTCGATCGTATCGACCTGTGAGTTGGTTGCGGCCAGGTACCAGGCTTGCGTGCTGTAGCCGTCGAGCAATGATTCGACAATTGGCTCCAGGGCCGTGCGGCCACCATTGCGGAACTCGTTGATGTTGGACGATGAGTCGGGCACGAACTGGCTGGATGTGAACTGGTAGGCAGCTTGTTCCAAATCGGTAGGCACGATCAGGTAGGCGGGTGCCAGGTTCAGCTCTTCACCCTGCAGGCCTTTTTGCTTGCGCATCAGCTTGCGGGAGTCAGACAAACCTGCAACGGCGATTGCAGCACCAGTTGCCAAGTTTCCGTGACCAGCATGGAACAATGTTTTGCCGTCAGCCATTGTGGGGTTGCCTGCCAGCTGTGCGTAGACCAGGCGGTTTTCCAGGCGACGGGCTGAGCCACTGAAGCCCAACACGATACGATCGAAGGCACGGAGGTCGTCGTTGATCACGGTTTGACGCGACACACCCAGACCGCGGGCAAATGTGGCCACGGAGTAGGTTTCTTTGCCGTCGGTCATCTTGCCGTATTTCACTTCACCGTTTTCACCTAAGGGAACCAGATCAGGCGTGGCAGACAGCTGGACCACATCCATGTTCTTGAAGTCAGGCGCGTTTGGTGCACGACGGGCCCAGCGCTGGTAGGACTGCAGGTTTTCTTCATACTGTTCACGAAGACGCTTGCTCATCACATTGGCCAAAATGGCTGGGAAATCGCTGGTGCTGTGCATGGCACGCTCAGCAATCTGTGAAGCAGCCAGACCACGGACTTTCACGCCCTGGTGGGTCAAGCACTCTTCGGCCACGCGAATCAGGCTCATGTAACGGTACTCGCCGGCACCATTCATCAGCTCGCTGCGTGGATCCATGCGATGGGCAATCGCACTGGCCATCAGGCTGCGACGAACATCCGTCTCATCGGTGATGGTCTGAATTGATGTGGTGTTGCGCACCGGTGCCGAGTCGGATGCTTCTGCCAATTTGGCAATGATCTTGTTGCGCACGGCATCTACGCTTGCGTTGCCGCGGATTTGCTCTTCAGCAAAGGCAACAGGCAGGTTTGCAATCCGGGTTGCCTCAAGAATTCCAGCGACACGGAGGTTTTCACCGCTGTTGTCGATTACAGGCTGGGCAGGTGCAGCTGGTGCTGCACGCTCTTGAGTAACTACGTTGTCTGCGGTCTGGCCGGTTGCCGCCGCTTCAGTTGTGGTTCCTGGCATTTCTCTTACTCCATCAAGGGTTAAATTTTCGGCGGCTGCCGAGACTGACAAAAACTCGCAGGGGAAAACAGCGCCCTGCTCTGCACGGACACCGGCTGAAGGATCAGCTGGTATGGCTACCAGACTGATTTCATACGGCTCCCAATCAATTGCGCGGTAGATCCATGGATCACCATCTTTTTTGGGCGGGATACGTTCCATTTTGTAGACCCGATAACCAACGCTGACGTGGCGGATTATTCCGTCACGAACATCTTGAAATATCGGCTCAACTTCTGCCCGGGAGGAAAAGCGAACATCGGCCAAGCCCTCGCCATCACTGACCGATGCGGACTCGACCACACCCAGGATTGAGCCCAGACCGTAGCCAGAATGAGAGTCCAGCAATGACGCCCCAGCCTGCAGTCGCCCAAGGCGAATGTGCTTTGGGTCCATGGAAAGCTCTTCCATGTAGGCCCGGTCGTTGTAATAATCGAACCGTTGAACCGGTGCACCTGTGCTCCAGCACAAGGTGGCCACACGGGTCTCTGGATCAACTGAGGCGATTGGGGCTGCGCGTGTTTGCAGCCCCAGACTTCGAACTTCAGCAGGCATATCGCCCTCCAAATAAAAAACCCCGCACTAAGGCGGGGCACAAAAATCCATCTCAAAAACCACCTTGGCCAGGCAGCACTCACAAACGGTAAATAGCTATTGAGCAACTACAATTTTGAAGCCGCCCCAAAGGGTCAGAACAACCCAGCCAAGCACGCCAATCGTCCCAACCTCCAGCACCTTACCCAGCAGGCTTTCGCGAATCTTGCTCCAGCGCGCCCATTTCTGCATTTCCTTCAGGTGGTAATCGTGGTGGCCTTTCATGTTGCCATCAGGGACAGATGACTTAATCAAAGTCTCCAAATCTTTAAGAGCGGCCTTTGTGTCATCAATGCACTCATCAAGGTGATCCAAGCGATCATTTGCCTCTGCATTTAGCTCAATCAGCCTGTCCTGGCCTTTTTGTAATTGTTGTATGCCGTTGAGCATGAGTGCTGTTTCCGTGTCGTTCATAGCGCTTGAACCTCTTCAAC
>JAIXTE010000105.1 GCA_027484315.1 Burkholderiales bacterium
CACCCCATCGAATACGACATGTACTACGGCCTGTAATTGCCTGCGTGCTTTCGTGCGATCTGAAAATGGCCCTGAAAAGGGCCATTTTTATTTGTGTACTGCGGGTCTAAAGTGTCACCCAACTGGTATCAACACTCGCCTTCAATGGGGAGGGTGTTCAACGGGTGATCGAGTATGATTGACACTGTTTAAAGAATCTCCAGAGATGCAAGCATGGTGAATCAATCGGTCTTTCGGCGCTCCAGTTTGTTGGTTGTGTTCGGTTTGTTGCAGTTGTCGGCGGTTCAGGCCAAAGGCACTGAAATGTACGTGTGTACAGGTGCTGACGGGGTTCGAACGTATCAGAATTCCGACGGTGGCAGTGGGTGCGTTTCATTGAACCTGAATCCGATCACGATTGTTCCGGCACCCAAGTCGGTTGCACCCAGAAGCTCCACTGCTGACGCGCCAGGTACTCGTCAGTCCAGGCGCGCGCCAGCGGAATACGACGGGCGAACTGCAGCCGATTTCAATGCCAAAGATGATCGAATGAAAATTTTGCAGGAAGAACTGCGCATCGAAGAAAGCAAATTGAAGTCCTTGCAGGACGAATACAAGAACGGTCAGCCGGATCGACAGGGCAATGAGCGAAACTACCAGAAATACCTGGATCGTGTTGCACGCCTTGAGCAGGAGATCATGGTGACTAATGACAACATCGAAATACTGAAAACAGAACTGACTCGCCTGTCCAGATAAATATCGTGATTCGGGCAGAGTCAGCACGAGGGTGAATTGAAAAAAGAACGGTTTCAAGGTCTTGAATTGTTGGCCACGGCAGTGGTAGTCAGTAACCCGGATGGCTTGGTGTTGTATGCCAATCTTTCCGCAGAAACCCTACTTGAGGTTTCCATGCGCAGCCTGGATGGGCAGGCCTTTCCGGCCCTGTTTGTGGAGGCACAGGCATTTCGAGACTTTCTGCGCAAGTCGCTCGCCGATCCTTTCGGTGTGAAGCGGCAGGTGTTTGAGCTGATCAGGCCCAGTGGCGCCTCGGAGCATGTGCACGTCACGCTGTCCTGCCCGGACGGGGCCAATGGCTTCACCATGATCGAGCTTCGGGAAATTGAGCAACAGCTCAAAGTGGACCGCGAAGCGCGCATGCTGGACCAATCGCTGGCCAACAAAGAACTGATCCGCAACCTGGCCCATGAAATCAAGAACCCCCTCGGTGGAATCCGTGGTGCGGCCCAGTTGCTGGAAGTTGAACTGCCATCTCCAGAATTGAAGGAATACACGCAGGTCATCATCAAGGAATCTGATCGGCTGCAGACTCTGGTTGATCGTTTGCTCGCTCCTCACAGGAAGCCGCACATCGTGTCGATGATGAATATTCACGAGGTCTGTGAGCGCGTGCGTTCGGTCATTCTGGCTGAACATCCCAAAGGCCTGAAATTTGTTCGGGATTACGACATATCCATCCCCGAATTTTTGGGCGATCTTGAACAATTGATTCAGGCGATCCTGAATATAGTGCGCAACGCTGCACAGGCATTGGCACCACAAATTGAAGAAGGTACGGCTAAAATCACGATATGCACCAGGGTGGTGCGCCGTGTGACGGTAAATCGCAAGCAACACAGGCTGGCATTAGACTTGCAAGTGATCGACAACGGTCCTGGCGTGCCCGTCGAAATCATGGAAAGAATATTTTTTCCGCTGGTTTCAGGACGAGAGGGGGGCAGTGGTTTGGGCTTGACCCTGGCCCAAACCTTTGTGCAACAGCACGAAGGCATTATTGAATGCAGCTCCACGCCGGGAAAAACCATTTTCAAAGTCACATTGCCGTTGCAGTTTGATCACGCCACAAACTGAGCGGCTTAAGGAACCACAATTAATGCGTCCAATTTGGGTTGTTGATGATGACCACTCCATTCGCTGGGTTTTGCAGAAGGCAATTTCCCGCGAAGGAATACCCTGTGAAATATTTTCGTCAGCCTCCGAAGTCTTGGAACGACTGGAAACCGAAGTTCCTCAGGTGCTGGTGTCCGACATTCGGATGCCCGGACAGAGCGGTTTGAGTCTGCTTTCCAAGGTGCGCGACCTGCATCCGGATTTGCCGGTCATCATCATGACCGCATATTCCGATCTGGACAGTGCAGTTTCGGCCTTTCAGGGCGGTGCGTTTGAGTATCTGCCAAAGCCGTTTGACATTGAGAAAGCGGTTGAGCTTATCATGCGCGCGGTTCGGGAATCGCAAACCGAAGAATTCGTTGAAGAGGCGGATTCGGCCGCCCCGGAAATTCTGGGCCAGGCGCCCGCCATGCAGGAAGTATTTCGCGCCATTGGTCGTTTGTCGCAGTCCAACGTGACTGTGTTGATTACCGGTGAAAGCGGCGCCGGCAAGGAACTGGTTGCACGCGCTTTGCATCGCCACAGCCCACGCGCCGCGCAACCTTTTATCGCGTTGAATACTGCGGCTATTCCGAAGGATCTGCTGGAATCTGAACTGTTTGGTCACGAGCGCGGCTCGTTCACAGGTGCCCAGGCACTTCGGCGTGGCCGGTTTGAGCAGGCTGAAAACGGCACGCTTTTTCTGGATGAAATTGGCGACATGCCAGCCGAGTTGCAAACCCGTCTGCTTCGCGTACTTTCTGACGGTCATTTCTACCGCGTGGGTGGTCAGCAGCCCATCAAGGCCAATGTCCGTGTAATCGCAGCCACGCACCAAAACCTGGATGAACGGGTCAAGCAAGGCTTGTTTCGTGAAGATTTGTATCACCGCCTGAACGTGATCCGTTTGCGCTTGCCGCCCCTGCGCGAACGTCAGGAAGACATTCCCATTCTGGCCAAGCATTTCCTGAATGTGTCTGCCCGGGAACTGGGTACGGAGACCAAGCGTTTGTCAGAATCTGCTGTTCGCATCATCAGCGAATTTCCATTTCCGGGCAACGTGCGCCAACTGGAGAATGTGTGTCGCTGGATCACCGTGATGGCCCCGGCCCAATTGGTTGAAGCCCGTGACTTGCCGCCTGAACTGAAGGCGTTTCAGTCGGGTGGCAATTTTGCGCTCGAGCAAATGGCCGGCAATTCCCCAAGTCCCAATTTGTGGCTGGCTGAACCTGTGGTTGCAGCTACCACCTCTTCAAGCCCCGCAGTTGGGCAGGCCATGTCTGCTGGGAAGTATGCCTTTGATGCGGTGCCTTCATCTGAGCTGGCGACTGGTTTGGTGAGCGCGGTGAGCCCTGCAAGCTGGCTGGATTTACTATTCATCGAGGCCGAAAAAGCGCTGGAAAGTGGTCAGCCCAATGTGATGGATGCGCTGACTGCCCAGTTCGAGACCACGATGATACAAGCCGCCCTGAAGGCCACTCACGGCAAGCGAATTGAGGCTGCACAGCGCTTGGGAATAGGGCGTAACACCATCACACGGAAAATCCAGGATCTGAATATTGATGTGAAAGACATTGATTGAGTTTTGATTTTGACACCTACAAAAAAACCTCTGCATGCAGAGGTTTTTTTGTTTGAACAGTCTGTACCGCTTGAGCGGAAACGATTACATGTTCTTGACCTGAAACTTTTTCAGTATGCCAGACAGGTCCGTGGCCACTGTTTTCAAGCCTGATACTGCATTGGCTGCCCGACGGGCCATGTCCAGGTTGCCTTCCGACAACTGAGCCACCACCTCAACCTGTTGACCAATGCTTTCAGAGGCCTGATTTTGTTCAAGCAGGGCGGCGTGAATGTTCTCAACCGAGTGAGCCACTGCGGATGAATCGGCTGTGATCTGGTTCATGGCGCGGCCAGCCTGATCGACCAGCTCGACGCCTTTTTTAACGCTCAGCACAGCCATGTCCATGTTGTTCACGGCAACACCTGAACTCGATTGAATCGCTTCAATCATGCCGTGAATGTCATCAGTCGACTTGCGTGTGCGCTCGGCCAGCTTGCGCACTTCATCGGCCACCACTGAAAAACCACGGCCCTGTTCGCCGGCGCGTGCCGCTTCAATGGCTGCGTTCAAGGCCAGCAGGTTGGTCTGTTCTGCAATACCCTTGATAATCAGCGCGATTTCCGAGATTTCACGCGACTGCTCACCCAGTTGTTGAATCGCTTGGGCCGTGCCTTGAACGTTTTCTGAAATCTTGTGCATTTGTTGCGTTGCGGAATTGATTGCACCCAAACCGTCGTCTGCCAATTGGCGGGCCTTGTTGCTCACTTCCTTGGCTTGTGTTGCTGATTCACCCACGCTGGAAATTGAAGAGGACATTTCTTCCACTGCAGCGGCCATGCCGGATGCAGCGTCGCTTTCCGCTGCAGCACCTTTACTCAATTCATCACTGGTTTCCACCAGGTCTTCCGAGGCCACCTGGACCTGGTCGGTGCTGCGTTTCACCGCCCCCAGGGCTTGCTCCATGCTTTCAGCCATTCGGTTCATGCTGCGCGCCAGCAAGCTGATTTCATTTCTGGTGGGAACATTACCGAAGGTCACTTCATCCGCAGCGCGGGCAGTCATGTCCCCGTTGCCCAGTTTCAATGCAAGTGCCGTCAGGCCTTTCGTGGAGCCGGTCAAGCGGCCTGTGACCCAGAACAGGATCAAGGCAATGACTGCTGTGGCAACCAGTCCCATGACTATCATCAAGGTAGTCATTGAATAGATGTTGCTGAATACTTCCGATGTGCGTGCAGGTGCAATGATGGTTGCGCCGCCCCACTGCGGCACCTTGCTGAATGCGACAAATTCGGTGTGTTGCTCGCCGGTTGCGGGTTCAGTCCAGCTGACCTGTGTCATGCCGGAATCTTCCTTGCCGATCTTGTCGAGCAGGGCCTGCAAGTCGGGTTGGCTTACGGCCAGTTCCTTGAACTCCTCGCCCTTGAGGGTGGGGTGGATCATCACTTTGTTAGCGGCTGCGCCTTTTGTGTAGAGCACATAGGGCACACCAGTTTCACCAATGCGTGTGTTTAACACTGCATTTTGAACATCGGCAAAAAGCTGGGTCATGTCAAAGCCGATGAACAGAATCAGGTCATGTTTGCCATCGCTGCTTTTAATCGGCAGGTATTTGGACATGTAGCGCTTGCCGAAAAGTAGTGCCTCGCCCACATAGGTTTCTCCCTGAATGACCTTGGCGTAACCGGGTTGATTCCGGTCCAGTTTGGTACCTACTGCACGGTCTCCATTCTCTTTTTTCAGGCTGGTCGATATGCGCAGGTAATCGTCGCCAGTCCGCACAAACACTGTGGCTACACCACCGGTAACCCGGGTGAAATTGTCCGCAATTGCAAAGTTGCCTGTGACCGGGTTTGAATTCAGCGTAACCAGCGGACCTTGAACTTCCGCGTTGATTGAAATCATCTGTGAAGGATCAACAACCAGGTCGCCCTTGAACTGCTTTTCAAACAGCTCTGCGAGCTGGGTGGCCGAGTTCTCTGAAAGCTTGTAGGCGATTTCCATGGTTTGTCGCAGGCCCTCGGCCTGCGTGGACACGGCGCGTTCCGTGCGTTCGGTCGCGGCATTGAATGTCGACCAGGCGGTAATACCAACCAGGCTCAATACAATCAAGGCCACTAGAGCGGCGCTGGTGAAACTGATCTGTTTGGCCAGGGGCAGGGTTTTGAGGTTCATGATTGGCTGCTGAAGGGTGATGATGGACAACTTGGATCATCGCACCGTCCCCCCCAAGCTAATTGACCAATTAGAGGGGTAATTTACCCTTTTTCACGAGTGCAAGCTTTTGGATCGGCGGAAGGAATCGGATCCCCCCGCCGTTGGGATTTGACCGGTTGCTAAATTGACAGGGTTGCAACTGCGGGTGCGTGGTCCGAGGGCTTTTCCCATTTGCGGGGAACCCGATCGATCATGCTGGCGGTGCATTGGGCAGCCAATGTTGCAGACAGCAACACATGGTCAATGCGCAAGCCCTTGTTTTTCTGAAAGCCCAGCATGCGGTAATCCCACCAGGAATAGGTTTTCTCGGGCTGTTCGAACAGCCTGAAGCTGTCAGTCAAACCCAAGCCCAGCAGTGTGTTGAACCGGCTGCGCTCCTCTTCAGAACACAGCACCTGGCCTGCCCAGGCTTTGGGATCATGCACATCGCGGTCATCGGGCGCGATATTATAGTCACCCACCAAGGCCAGTTTCGGGTACTGGGCAAGCCAGCCCTGGCAATCTTTCAACAAGGCATCAAGCCAGGCTTTCTTGTATTCAAACTTGTCAGAACCGACCTCTGACCCGTTGACCACGTAAGCGCTGATGAAGCGTAAATCACCAAAGGTGGCTGCAATCACCCGCTTTTGTTCGTCCGGAAAACTGGGCAGGTTGACTTGCACGTCCACGGGGGCCGGCATGGTGGCCTTTTTGTAAAGAATAGCCACGCCGTTGTAGGTTTTTTGACCTGCAAACACGGCCCCGTAACCTGCGGCCTCAAGCTCGGTCAAGGGGAAGTTCTCATCGGTCAGCTTCAATTCCTGCAAACCCAGCAAATCGACCGGGTTGGTTTCAAGCCATTGCAGCAGGTGCGGCAAGCGCACCTTGAGGGAGTTCACATTCCAGGTGGCCAGCTGAATCGAATGGCCGGCCGATGTGTCCATGGCGGAGGTGTCGAGAACAGCGTTCATCAAGCAGCCTGCCGGTTGTCAACCATGCCGGTGTGGCGAAGCAGGGCGTCCATGCTGGGTTCGCGTCCGCGGAAGGCCTTGAACGATTCTGCTGCGGGTCGGCTGCCGCCCACTGACAGAATTTCTTCAAGAAACTTGCGCCCAGTTTCAGGGCTGACCACGCCGTTTTCTTCAAACATGGCAAAGGCGTCGGCTGACAACACCTCTGCCCACTTGTAGCTGTAGTAGCCCGCAGCGTATCCACCTGCAAAAATATGGCTGAAGGAGTTAGGAAAACGATTGTAGGCGGGCGGTACCATCACGGCCACTTCCTTGCGAACTTGGGCAAGCAGGTCGAGCATGTCGCGTTCGCCCTGTGGATCAAATTCCGTGTGCACCAACATGTCAAACAGCGAGAACTCGACCTGGCGCAGGGTTTGTAAACCGCTCTGGAAATTCTTTGCGGCCACCATTTTGTCAAACAGAGCTTTTGGCATGGGCTCGCCCGTGGTTTCGTGTGCGGTGAGTGATTCCACCACGCTCCATTCCCAGGCAAAGTTCTCCATGAACTGGGAGGGCAATTCCACGGCGTCCCATTCCACGCCATTGATGCCCGCCACATCAAGTTCGTCAATGCGGGTCAGCATGTGGTGAATGCCATGTCCGAATTCGTGGAACAGGGTTTGCACATCGTCATGCGACAACTGCGCGGCCTTGCCCGCTGCAGGTTTTGTGTAGTTGCAGGTGAGGTAGGCCACAGGGGTCTGCACGCCTTGTTCGGTGCGCTTGCGCCCACGGGCGTCGTCCATCCAGGCACCGGAGCGTTTGCTGGCGCGTGCATAGGGATCCAGGTAGAAGTGTGCAATTGCCTTGCCGTCTTTCTGTACTTCGAAGAAGCGCACATCGGCGTGCCATTTGTCGGCCTCAGCCTTCACAATATTCACGCTGAACAGTTTTTCCGTGAGCTTGAACAGACCATCCAGCACGCGATCTTCCTGGAAATACTGCCGCACTTCCAGGTCGCTGAACGCGTATTTCTTTTCCTTGAGTTTTTCCGACACATAGCTGATGTCCCAGCTTTGCAGGTTGTCCATGCCCAATTCATTTTTTGCAAACTCACGAATTTCTTCCAGGTCGCGCAGGGCAAATGGCTTGGCTTTCACAGCCAGTTCACGCAGAAAGCTGGCCACCTCATCAGGTGTGTTGGCCATTTTTGGCACCAGGCTCAGTTCGCCAAAACTGCTGTAACCCAGCATGACTGCTTCTTCATGGCGCAATTGCAGCAGTTCGCGAATCAGCGCCGTGTTGTCCAGTTCGGCTGGGCCGAATTCAGAGGCGCGTTTTGCATAGGCTTCATACAAGGTTTCACGCAACTCGCGCTTGTCGGCGTACTGAAGAACCGGGAAATAGGACGGGAATTGCAGGGTGAATTTGTAGCCTTCCTTGCCTTCGGATTTGGCCAGTTCCTCAGCAGCCTGCACGGCATATTCCGGAATGCCGGCCAGGTCGGCCTTGTC
>JAIXTE010000077.1 GCA_027484315.1 Burkholderiales bacterium
AGTCGTTGCTTGTCACGCCATACCGGGTGATGTTTTCGATTCGGCTTTTATAGCCCAGGTCGTACTTCACGCCAAAGGTGAAAATGTCTGCACCAAAGTTGAGAAAGTCGCGGCCATTTTGACCATAGAATTTCCGACCTGGAACAGGTTTGCCCGTGGTCGCGTCCCAAGGTACACCACCATCCGGAACTTCATCGCCGCGCAGGTGATACAGGTCGGCACTCAGCGTCAGGCGTGAGGTGGTGCGGTGTTCAAGTGCAAGTGCGAGCCCCTGCCGTTGTTCGGTTGAACCCTCGCGGGCCGGCACGTCGCGGTCGGCGTACAGTGCGTTGAATCGCACTGACAGGTCGTTACTCAAGCTGCGGTTTGCGTCAAGCGTGTAACGTTGTTTGCTGTCTGTGCCCAGACCGACTTCCAGCGTTGTGAAGTCTGTTTGCCCAGGTTTCTTGGTGACATTGTTGATTGCACCGCCCGTGGTGCCGCGCCCTGCGAAACTGCTGCTTGGACCCTTGGACACCTCGATCTGCTCAACAGCAAAGGTTTCCCGCGTGGTGACCCCCGGGTCGCGAAGACCGTCCACAAACACATCATTGCGGGCTTCGAAACCGCGAATGATGAAGCGGTCTCCGAATGCGTTGCCGCCTTCTCCTGTGCCGATGGTAATGCCCGGTTGGGTTTTCAAGACGTCAGCAAGGTCTGTTGCACCTGAGTCTTCAATGGATTCTTTGGTGATGACCGTGATGCTTTTGGGAGTTTCTGCGATGGGCCGGGCGTGTTTGCTGGAATCAAGCGTTTCAGCCTTGTACGGCGAATCCGGGTTGCTGTTCGGGTTTTGACCAGGAAGGGCTTTGCCTTCTACCACAATGGCATTGAGCTCGGTATTTTCTGCTGCAGCGGGCAGGGACACACCCAGAGCGGCAATGGACACGGCAAGAGTACTGGCACTGACCAAATGCGCGCGGTTGTTCGGGGTTCGCAATGAACGCGGTTGTTTCACGAAGGGACTCCTGTGGGGTTGGATTGACTTGGATGCTTTGAGATAAAGATGAGAATGCTACTCGTTCTCATTGGCTGAATCAATAGTAATGAGAATCATTATCAAAAAAGCTCCGGTCAACCCCCTTTCACAGGGGTGTCCGCAATCCTTTTTAGAAGCGGTTGTTTACCAACACTTCATTGAGGCTGAGTTGCCCCGGCTTGGGCCATGGTGCTTTCGTGCCCTTGCCAATGGCCACCATGGGGCCCATGACATGGTCAGCTGGCAGATTGATCAGCTTGGCCACGGCCTCGATGTCGAAACCGATCATTGGGCAGGAATCAAGCCCCATGCCTTTGGCAGCCAGCATCAGTGTTTGCATGGCCATGCCAATTGACCGTTGGGCTTCATCACGTTGCAGCCATTCGCGGCCGTCGTGAAAAGGTCCCATCCAGCCCACCAGCAAATCTGCCACTTCCTTGGGTGCATTGGTCCAGTAGCGAGCAGGGCTTTTTTCCCAGGCTTTCATGTCGGCTGTCATGATGACCAGCAGGGATGCATCGGTAATCTGGGCCTGCTCGTTGCCCAGTTTGCGCATTTCCTGGCGCAGGGCCTTGTCGCGCACCACCACAAAACGCCAATGCTGAATGTTGAAACTGGTTGGTGCCTGAATGGCCGCTTCAAACAGTTTTTGTTCGTCTTCGGCGGAGATTGTGTAGTCGGGGTCGAACGCCTTGATGGCTCGGCGTTGATAAATTGCGTCAAATAATTCCATGTACTGCTCCCTGTTTACCACATAAAAAAAAGCCGGAACCCTGGAGGGGATTCCGGCCGATAGTGTACAGGCTAAAAAGGGGAGTCGCTTATTTGCTCAAACGACGTGCCTGTGACACTGCATAGCTGCCTGCGCGCGCGGCCAGCAAAGGATCTTCTGACCCTTCAATGCCGGTTGGCAGTACCAGTGGGTTGAAGTTGATGCCATCACAGGCGTCTTTGTCCGTGACTGAAGTCACCTTCAGACGACCGGCTACCACTTTTTTGCGGTCATCAGGCCAGGCCACTGTGGCGTTGTCGGTGACGTCACCGGCTTGCGCCAGTTGCAACACAAAGTCAAATTCAACCGGGATCTGGGACACGCGGCCTTTCAGTTCATCAGCCAAAAACACCTTGGAGTAAGTGGCCAGTTTGTCTTCTTCAATGAATTCCTGACCGGTCACAGGTACGAACATCCACTTTGCAAATTGGGTTTTGCCAGCCGCGTTTGTGAACTTGAATGCATGTGCACTCCAGTAGTTCACCGCGCCGTAGCTGGCTGGTACGCCAGTTTTTGCAAGCCACTCCATTTGCGGCTTGAAGTCAGGGTACTTGGCTGCAGCGGCTGCAATTTTTGCTGGGTCCGGCTTTTTGGTTGCTGGATCTGGCTTGCGGGCTTCAAGGAAGGCCAGGAAAGCGTCTGGTGTGGCGGCCGTGAAGAAAGGCGCTGAAATGTTGGCCATCAGCCATTGTTCGCCTTTGGGCAAATCGAATTGAGCGGACAGACCACGGACGCTCTTGCCATTCTCAGGCGCATTGGGGTTGCCGCCGCCTACCGAAAAGCGCAGGGTCACTGGAATTTCTTTTCCGGAAAACGCGGATGCCTTGGAAATTGCTGCGCCAGCCTTGTTGCCAGTGAACGTACCCGCTGCACACACACCGCGCGCACCGGATCGGCGAGAGCCTGCGTGGGTACCAAACACGCCTTCCAGACCATCAACCAGGTTGACTGCATTCGCTGGCTCGCTTGGGATTGCTGTTTGTGCCACTGCGGCCTGTGTACCGAAAGCCGCCAAAGCGGCCACTACTGACAAACCAATTGCTGTTTTCATTGCTTAATCCTTTTTTAATAGACGCCCAAGGTGTAACGCCATTCCAGTATGCGGGTGGAGTTACGCTATAGATCGTTAATGCGTGAAGAAAGTTACACGGTCACAAAAAAATAATTTTTTAGTAAGGGCGGATTTCAGGTTTTTTTACAAATCCAGATTACACCGCCATTTTTGGGCAATCAAAGCAATAATGTCGCCACTGTGGTCGTGGTTGCCAGATTGCAACACCCGGTGAGACCCCTTCCGATTGCAGCACCGGCAGCAAATCATCGAGGTGGTGGCCAGCGTGGTGAAGGAAAAACTAGGCAAGCCAGAGGCGATCAGACGTATCCATCAGTTCGCGCAAGAACAGATTGACGCAGCCGATTGATTGAGGTAGTCGAAACTCAGTTGCTCAGTCTTCATGAAGACAATATTGCACGCTATCGCTTGAGACCGAATGAGTTTCATGGCTGGAGCAAGTTCTGGAAATGAACTTGAACCCCTCCAGCTGTCAGTGATAAAGAGCTCTTTTTTAATTGCTCGGCAGCAGGTTCTTGATGACCGATTCAGCAACCGGCTGGCTCATGTAGCGGGGCACAGCGTAAGTAAAACGGGCCTCTGCAATGGCAGACCTGGCCACTTCAGGAATGTCGGCGGCTTTCAAGGCAGCCAGTTGGGTCGGGATACCAAACTTTGCATTCATCTCACGGATGCGGGCAATGAAAGCGCGGGCCAGGTGTACGTCGTCGGCGCCTTTGTCACCAATACCGCATGCTCGGGCCAGAATGGCCAGGCGATCCGCACAGTTGGGCAGGGAAAAGTCCAATACATGGGGCATGACAATGGCATTGGCCAGGCCGTGGGGTGTGTGGTAAAGGGCGCCGAATTTGTGAGCGATGCCATGCACATAACCCACGCCAGCCTGTGTGAAGGAAATGCCAGCCAAGTGAGAGGCACGTGCCATTTTCTGACGGGCTTCCAGATTACCGCCATCGGTCACTGCGGTTTCAAGGTACTTCATGACCAGCTGCGTGGCCTCCAGCGCTTTTTCATCGGTCTTTTTCATGGCATTGCGCGACACAAAAGACTCCACCGCGTGGGTCAGTGCATCCATGCCGGTGGCTGCGGTGATGTGCGCGGGCAGGCCCGTCATCAGTGCGCCATCCAGTGCTGCGGCCTTGGGCAACAGGCGCAAGTCCATGGCTGCCACTTTCCGCTTGTTGGCTGTGTCGCTGACCACGGCGGCAATCGTTACTTCGGAACCCGTACCGGCTGTGGTGGGCACCGCATACAGGGGCAGCATGCCCTTGTGCACGCGCAGCAAGCCAGTCAGTTTCACTACGGGTTTGTTGTTCTTGGCGCGGGCACCAATCATTTTGGCGGCGTCGATCGGGCTTCCACCACCCACGGCCAGAATGGCTTGGCAGCCATTTTCCTTCAGCATGCGATAGCCTGCTTCAATCTGCTCTACCGTGGGGTTGGGTTCCACACCGTCGAAAATCACGTATTTCACGCCCTGGGTTTCCAGTTCGGCCTTCATTTTTTCCAGCACGCCCAGCTTGACCAGCACCGCATCGGTGACCAGCAGCACATTGCGGTGTCCTTCATCGGCCATGTGGCGAACCAAATCCAGGGATGAACCGGTACCCTCGAACATTCGGGGCCACTTGAAGGGCATCAAGGCCGTGACCACCTTGAAAATGGCCATGTAGATGCGAAGGGCAAAAACTTCCAGTGCATGCAGCATGCGGGTGTCTCCTGACTTTTTATAATGGGGGGTTAACAGTTGTTGGGTCAATTGTACAAAGAGTGCGCCGCTTTAGAGCAGAGGATTTATTCCACTTTCCATGACGATCGGGAAAACTTCACGTGCGATTTCCTTCATGATTTGACATCTTGAATCAAAACACGATAGAGACATTTTTCATGAAGTATCGCTTGACCCCCCTTTTTGCCTCTCTTGCCGCACTGGGCCTTGTTTCCCCGGCCGTTGCCCAAACTGAGAACCTGGATGATTTTGTGGTGTCTGCCACGCGGCAGGCCAGGGACCCCCTTGATGTGCCCGCCTCGGTGGACAAGATCAACCAGGACACCCTGGAAAAAGCAGCCAGTTTTCAGGTCAACCTGTCTGAAACCCTGACCCGCGTGCCAGGCCTGGTGATCAACAATCGCAACAATTTTGCGCAAGACCTGCAAATCTCCATTCGCGGTTTTGGTGCACGGGCCACTTCCGGCGTGCGCGGGGTACGTTTGTTCTCCGATGGCATTCCAGCGACCATGCCCGATGGTTCCGGGCAAATTTCGCATTTCAGCCTTAGCTCCACCGAATCCATTGAGGTATTGCGCGGCCCGTTTTCATCTCTGTACGGCAACTCCTCGGGTGGGGTCATTCTGTTGACCACTGAAAACCCGCAGGCCGGCACCGGGCTGGAAGTGAATCAGATTTTTGGATCAGACAGCACGCGCCGCAGTGGCATCAAGCTGAACAAGGGCAACGGCGAGGTGGGCATTGTGATTGATGCGTCCACCTTCCGAACCGATGGTTACCGCGAAAACAGCAAGGCACGCCGGGACAACTTCAACAGCAAATTGGTCTGGAACCTGACCAGCGACACCCGCCTGAGTTGGGTGGTGAATTACGTGGACATCCCCCTGGCCCAGGACCCGGCGGGCTTGACCGCTGCGCAACTGGCCCAAAACCGCCGGCAGGCGGGTACAAATTCCGTGCTCAACAATTCCAACAAGACCGTTGAGCAAAGCCAAACCGGCGTGGTGCTTGAACACCAATTCAACCCGTCTACCAGCGTCACCTTCAGTCCGTATTACGGAGACCGAAAAATCCGGCAAGTTTTGGCCAGTCAAACCGTGATCGACCTGAAGAACGAGTACAGCGGAGCAGACTTGAAGTTTGCTCACCAAACCAACCTATTGGAAAAGCCCCTGTTCCTGACGGCCGGTTTGACCGTGGGTGAACTTGAACAAGCGCGTTTGGGATTTGCGAACGTGAATGCCAACCGGAATCGGGACGAGGCGAATACCGCCAGCCAGTTCGACCAGTATCTGCAGGCCGAGTATTTCTTGACCGACAAGCTGAGCATGCTTGCAGGGGTGCGCAATTCTTCAATTGAAATTGAATCCCGCGACCAGTTCCTGAGCAATGGCGATGGCAGTGGCAACAAAAAATACGATGAAGTGACGAGCAACCTCGGCTTCACTTTCCGTTTGCAACCGAATATCAGCACCTATGTGTCATACGGTGAGGGTTTTGAAACTCCAACCTTGCTGGAGTCTGCGTACCTGTCTGCCGTTAATCCCATGACCAATGCGCCGCTTAGCCCGAATTTCAACAGCACACTGGATGCCGCGAAAAGTGAGCAGTTTGAAGTGGGTGTGAAGGCCAAGTTTGGCAACACCAAGGTCAATGCGGCCTTGTATACGGTAGACACTGAAAACGAAATCGTTGTATTGCAGGCCGCTGGTGGAGCTACGGCGTTTCGAAATGCTGGCCCAACCAGCCGTGAAGGTATCGAGTTTGCGGTACAACATGCCCTCAGTAAAGAATGGCAAGCCAATGCCGCGGTCAACCTGATACGTGCAACATACGATTCGTCTTTTGACACCATCGGATCAACCAACGACATCGTGGCTGGCAACAGCCTGCCCAGCATTCCCGAGAAAACATTTTTCGGGGAAGTCGTCTTCAAGCCCTCAAGCCTTTATGAAGCCGCCACTGAGTTGCGCTACGTAGACAAGTTGTTTGCCAACGATTCCAACACCGCATTTGCACCTTCCTACTCAGTGGTCAACCTGCGCGCCAGCAAAGACTGGCCTTTGGATGGTGGATGGAATGTACGCACTTATGCCCGCGTCGACAACGTGTTCGACAAGCAGTATGTGGGCTCGGTGATTGTGAACCAAGGGGCAGGGCAGTTCTTCGAACCAGCCAGTGAGCGACAGATGCTGTTGGGCGTGACCTTGGGCATGAAATGGAAATAAGGCAAGACTAAAAAGTTGGTACCGACCACCCAAGGCACCGGGTGGTCTTTTAGAGACAGCACCCCAACCAATTCATTAACTGCACTGTTAGAATCTGGCACGTCTTGTAATAACAAAACCACCGGATTCATCGTCATGTCTTCAGCACTTAGTCTTCGCCGCATCAGCCACATGTCCAGCAATGGCTGGGACCGTTTGTTCAAGTCAGAATCGATGGTGCGTGCTGGTCTGCAGCCGTTCGAGATCATTCACAAAAGCGGTATCCACAGCGTTCGCCATTACCTGCCCTTGACCGAAGACAGCATTCAGATGGGCGATGACACCATGCCTGTGGCCAAGAAGCGTATCAAGATTCCACTGGTACTGATTGCTCCGCTGGCCGTGAACATGTTTGTGTATGACCTGTTGCCCGAGCGCAGCTTTGTGCGCTACCTGATGGCGCAGGGTTTCGATGTGTACCTGATTGATTGGGGCAAGCCCACGCGCAAACAGGCTGGCCTGACACTCGAAAACTACATCAAGGAATTTTTGCCCGCCTGCCTGAATGCAGTCCGCGAGCACAGTGGCTCGAAGAAGCTCAGCCTGCAAGGCTGGAGCATGGGCGGTGGCATGGCGCTGGCTTACACCGCCTTGTTCAAGGACGAGAATATTCACAAAATCGTGACCTACGGCACCCCGATTGATGGGCACGCCAACGGCCCGATTGGTCAGCAGTACAAGCGCCTGGCGCACCTGCTGAAATCAGCGCGAATCAATTTCCGCAAGGTACCCGCCAAGCTGCTGTACACACCGGGCTGGGCCAACGTGATCGGCTTCAAGTTGCTTGACCCGGTGGGAAGCCTCAAAGGGTACTGGAGCTTGGTGACCCAGCTGCACGACCGCGACTACGTGGCCCAACACGCCAACCAGGCCGCCTTTATTGACAGCCTGGAAGCCTACCCAGGCGGCGCCCTGCGCGACTGGTTTGCCAGCATCTGGCTTGAAAATGAAACAGCCCACGGTCACTTCAAGGTGGGCAAGGAAGTTGCCAATTTCAAGGACATCGTTTGCCCGGTACTGGGTATTGCAGGCAAATCGGACAGCCTGGCCAATGTGGCCTGCTGCAAGCCAATCACCAAAGTGGTGGGTTCCGACAAGTCGGAATTCTTTATTGGCCCAGGCGGCCACATTGGCATCATGAGCGGCAAGGAATCGCCCAACACCATCTGGGCAAAAACAGCGGCTTGGCTAAACAGCTGATCCAAATCCAGGCAAGTTGCACCTCAGCCTGCCTGAACTGCTTCTTTTGGTTATAGTGGAATCCACTCAGCACCAAAAGTAGCAGGAGGCGGCATGCTGAAATCAAGACGAACAATTCTTCGGGCCAGTGCAGGCCTGCTCATCGCAGGCCCCATGTTCGGGAACCGCCAGGCCTTGGCGCAAACCCCGTCATGTGATGGCAACACCACCCCCCGTCAAATCGAAGGTCCGTTTTATACACCGCAAACGCCCAGGCGCAGCAAGCTGGTCGATGGTTTGCAAGGTGAAACGCTGGTGCTTGAAGGTCGGGTTTTGTCGACCACCTGTCAGCCGCTTGCCAATGCAATCGTCGATTTGTGGAGTTGTGACGCTGCTGGTGAATATGACAACACTGGCTTCAAACTGCGGGGTCATCAAATGACTGATGCTCAAGGCAGGTTTCGTTTTGAAACCCTGATGCCCGGGTCCTATGGCAACTCAAGTTTTCGGCGTACCCCACACCTTCATGTGAAAGTGCAGGGACCATCAACGCCCCTGTTGACCACGCAGCTTTATTTTCCCAATGAACCACTGAATGCGCGAGACAGTTTTTACAGCCCCGCCTTGTTGGTGAAATTCAGTCAGACCAAGCCGATGTTGAAGGTGGCCACATTCGATTTTGTCTTGCCCGTGCAGGCAAAGGGATAGTTTCAATGACATTATTCCCACGCTGGTTATTCGTTCTTTGCTTCGCTTTGCTTGTATCGATGGAAGCAAGCGCGCAGCCATCCGCGCTAACAAAAGCGCCCACAGCGTCCATTTGGCTCATGGGCGAGGTGCACGACAACCCTCAGGCGCATCAAGCCAGATACGAAATTATTGCAGCAAAGGTAAAGGAAGGCTGGCGACCCGCCCTGGCCATGGAGCAGTTCGACCGGGAACACCAGGGCCTGCTGCGCACAGCCCAGGACCAATGCATTACTGCCGCATGCCTCACATCCCAACCTTGGATTGAAAGCTGGGAATGGCCACTTTACGCGCCATTGATCCAGTTGGCGCTGGACTACAAACTGCCTTTGCTGGCCGTGAATGTGTCACGCAAAGATGCCAACCGAATTGTGCAAGGCGGTTACTCTGCAGCCCTGGACCCCGACACAATTGCCCATTACAAACTGGATCAACCCTTGCCTGAGCCACTGGCCCGGCAGCACCGGGAAAATATCGTGGAAGGGCATTGCAATATGTTGCCCCCAAAAGTGGCCGACAAAATGGTGCCAGCCCAAGTGGCTCGGGATGTCTGGATGGCCAAGGTGATCGAGCAGCAATACAGCCAAACCGATGTGGTGTTAATCGCTGGCAATGGTCATGTTCAAAAAGATGTCGGCGTGCTGCACTGGTTGCCCGTTACACTACAACAAAGAACAACAGTGCATGGTTTTCTGGAATACGACCCGGGCAAGGCCACATCAGAATTTGATGTGGTGCACAGCGTGCCCCGGTTTGCGCGGGAAGACCCGTGCGAGGCATTCAAGGCCATGAAAAAATAGACCAGTTCAAGTGGGAGACATGCTGGTGAACAAGCTCGACAAATCCGCAGCGGCGCTGATTTTTTGCGCGCTTACCCTTTGCGCACCACCCCTTCAAGCCAATGGATTTGAAGATTTCGAAGACGCGGAGCTGATTGACCGGATTGCGGGCAGCGTGGCACGCGGCTATGGTCGAATGCATGGCTACCAGGTGGAGTTCAAGCTGATCGGGAAAGAAGTGGCCCACCAGTCTCCCCTGTTGGTTCAATACAACGCGTCTTTGAAGCGGTGTACTTTCTATATCAGCACCCAGGACACCACTTGGCACAGTTTCGAGCAGTACCTGCTGTTCTTTGAGGGCCTGCCCAAGCAGGTTGTATATGAAGCGTTTTTTGCGCATGAATCGGGCCACTGCGTTCAAGTCAAGGAGCAAATTGATTTTGGTCCAAAGCAGCGTCGCCATCGCGAAGAACTGTATGCGGATGTCTTTGCCCTGTCTCATGTTGAGCGCTATTTTCCCAAGTACCGCAAGGCTTTCCAGGAAGGGCAACTGAAAATGCGCCGTGTGGCTTTGGGCGTGCAGCGTGACTATGATTTTTACAAAGAACTGGTCAAACTTCATTACAGTCCGAGCCTGCAAACAGCACTGGTAGTCAAAAATCCGCAGGACCGGGCCTTTTCAATTGCCAAGGCCGTTGATTTGCTTTGAAAAATCCAGGCGTGACTCTGAATGCCTGACCGTTTACACTAGCAATATTACTAGTGGAGGCAGTGTTTTACAGCATGCGCCTGAATACGGGTTTTTCCAAAACAAAACAAACAACTAAAAAAACAATGCCATGAAATTTGAAAATCCTCTCGCCCTCGAGAATCAGCTGTGTTTTTCCCTTTACGCCACGTCACTGGCCATTACCCAAGTGTACAAGCCCATGTTGGCCGCGCTCGGATTGACTTTCCCGCAATATCTGGTGATGTTGATATTGTGGAAGGAAGACGGAGTCAGCCTGATCAGCATCGCCCGCCAACTGGGTCAGCAACCGGGTGCGCTTACTCCGGTCATCAAGCGAATGGCTGAGCAGGGTTTGCTTACACGCAATCGCAGCTCGGCTGATGAGCGCCAACTTCAAATCTACCTGACCGAAACTGGCAAGGCCATTAGGGAACAGGTTGTGCACGTGCAATCCTGTGTGTTTGAAAAGTGCGGCATGAGCACCGAGGAACTGCTTCGTCTGAAAGGCGAGCTGGATGAACTTCGCGATCGTCTGCTGGAAGACACTCCTTGAGGTTAATCAGTTAGTGCGATAACATTTGTGGGTAAAACCCTTATTCGCAGTCTCAATCTACCCAGATAGTTACTGCGATAATCAATGAAGCACTCAATTCAGGAGAACAATATGGACATCGTTTATTCCACAAAGGCCACATCCACAGGTGGTCGTGAAGGCCGCTCCGCCACAGAAGACGGGCGTTTGAATGTGCAATTGAGCACACCGAAAGAACTCGGTGGCGCAGGCGGCGAGGGCACAAACCCTGAACAGCTGTTTGCCGCGGGCTATTCAGCCTGCTTCATCGGCGCTATCAAGTTTGTGGCCGGTCAAGACAAAATCAAGTTGCCTTCCGAGCCGGAAATCACCGCCACAGTGGGCATTGGTGGCAACCCCAAGGGTGTTGGCTTTGCCATTACTGTGGACATGTCCATCAAACTGGACGGCATGGACAAGGCAGAAGCCAGTGCGCTGGTGGAAAAGGCCCACCAGGTTTGTCCGTACTCCAACGCAACCCGTAACAATGTCGATGTAAAGTTGACTGTGGTGTAAGTACCCACAGAGATCGGGCCGTCTGAAAGCGGTGGGCTTCCCGGTAAGCCCGCCGCTTTTTTTATTCAGGAATGTTTATGCACAGCCATTACGCGAAACCTGTTTGTTTGCAAAATGCCAAGGGCCAGGTGCGTAGTGTGGGGTTTGAACTCGAGTTTGCAGGGCTTGACCTGAAAACTGCAGCCGCTGTTCTCGCGCAGGCCGTTCAGGGGGATATTGAAGAAGATACCCAGGCTGAATGCAAGGTGAAACATCCCGCGTGGGGCGATTTCAAGATTGAACTGGACTGGCAATTTGCCAAAACCCTGGCGCGTCGCCGACTTGAAGAACAGCATGGTGCTGAAAGCGCCACTGAAGATGCCATCATCGGCCTGCTCACTGATGTGGCCCGTCAAATTGTGCCGCTTGAAGTGGTGTGTCCACCAGTGCCTGCGAATCAGCTTGCGGCACTCGACCCCATGGTCATTGCTTTGCGGGGCGCGGGCGCCTTGGGTACATCCGATTCACTGATCTACGCATTTGGCCTTCACATCAACACTGAATTGCCAGATTTCGATTCCAAAACCCTGGTGCCTTACCTGAAGGCCTATTGCGTGGCCCAGAATTGGTTGGTCAAAGCCCACCGGGTAGATACATTGCGCCGCCTGACCCCTTACATTGATCCATACCCCAAGCGGTATATGCATACAGTGATGGGCTACACCCCCGACACCCCCGTGCAACAAATCATGGACGATTACCTGGCGCACAACCCCACCCGAAACCGGGGCCTTGACCTGTTGCCGCTGTTCAAGCACATGGACCCCGAGCGTGTGCTGGCTGCAGTTCGTGATGAACGCGTGAATGCGCGCCCCACCTTCCACTACCGCTTGCCCAACTGCGAAATTGAACAGCCAGACTGGGGGCTTGCCGAAAGCTGGAACATCTGGTGCGTGGTCGAGTACTTGGCGGCAACCCCGGCTGTGCTTCAATCCATGTG
>JAIXTE010000148.1 GCA_027484315.1 Burkholderiales bacterium
ACACCGCACACCGCACACCGCACACCGCACACCGCACACCGCACACCGCACACCGCACACCGCACACCGCACACCGTACACCGCACACCGTACACCGCAGCGCTCAGCACGCGACAAGCAGCACATGCTGCCCTGTTTGGGTCGATTCAAGGCCAGCCCACCCAACATTTTCGCAGCGAGGGGCGGCTCGACGTGTCGAGCCGATGCAAAGGCGCTATTGCGCTTTGCATGACCTGAGCCAGAAGATTAGTTGGGGGAATTCGGGCTGTGCCAAGACCCTAACAGAGCGGTTGTGCTGTGAAGGCCGTGCGTGTGCTGAGCGAACAGAGCGGTTGTGCTGCTGCGCCAAGGCTCGAACAGTGCGGTTGTGAGGTGAAGCGATCAGCCCCGCATGTGCTTTTGCACGATCTGAAACACTCTTGATGTGTCCTGACTCGCCGGGCCACTGGCCACCAACTCGTCAAGCAGTTCTGCCGTCTTGAACAGCAGTGGCAAATGCAGCCCCTGCTTACGCGCCGCATCCGCGATCATGTGCATGTCTTTCGCATGCAAATGCGCTTCAATTGAAACCGGGTCGGAAAAACCTTTCACCATGTGGGGGCCTGCCCAATCCAGCACACGGCTTGCTGGCAAGCCTGCCTGTAGAAGCTCCAGCACAATGGCCAGGTCAGCACCTTGCTCCAGGGCATAGTTCATGGCTTCTGCGATACCCGCGAGTTGAATGCACAAGGCCATCTGGTTGGCGGCCTTGATCGCTTGTCCCGCACCGGAGGGTCCCACGTGGCGAATGGTTTTGCCCAAGTGGCGCAGCATCGGTTCAATGTGTTGAAATGCGGCCAAGTCACCACCTGCCATCATGCTCAAAGTGGCGGCGCGTGCACCTGCAACGCCGCCGGAAACCGGGCAGTCGATGTAATCAATGCCGAGGGTTTTCAGGCGGGGGGCAAATTCAGCCACTGAAGCTGCGTCAATCGTGCTGAAATCCACGACGATGCTTCCACGCTGCGCGTGTTGCGCGATACCGCCCTGGCGAAACAGCAAAGACTCGACGTCAGCGGTATTGGTGACATTCAGGGCAATAAGTTTGGTATTGGCGCACAGCGCTTCAACACTGTTTTGAACCTGCAATGGAATGTGTTGGAGTGTTTCAAAGCTTGCCGGGTTTCTGGCCCAAGCCAGAACGGAGTAGCCAGCCTTGCAAAGGTGGCTGGCCATGGCGGAACCCATATTGCCCAGCCCGATGAAACCAATGGTGTTTGATGTTGGGGATGATGTCGTCATCCCCGGATTATAGACAGCTTCAGTGAGCGTGCATGCTGGGGTTTTCAGCAATTTGCAGGTCGCTCAAGCGGCAGTATTGCAACTGCCCTGTGTGCATGCGAACCAGCACCGGGTGGCTGGTTGAGATCCAGCGTCCGAATTCTGCAATGTTGTAGGCAATCACCGTGGCGGGTTTGTTGTCCATCAGCACTTCGGTGCCCACTTTGAACTGTCGCGCAGTTTGCCGAAGAGTGCGCTTGCGCATCAATGTCTGGCCATCGGGATAACGCCGGCCCAGTGCATTGGCCGCGTTGGAGTAAGCAATCGTGAGGGGCATTTTCGCCTCCTGGCTGGTGTGTATATCTGATTTATACGACACCGGCCAGGAAAGCAGTTTACCGAACATGGGTGGATAACCCATTCAGTTCTTAGTGTGAGGGCAGCAGCAACTGGTTTTGAATCAGCATGAACAACTCGCTGTTGGGGTCAGCAATGCTGTCACAAATACTCAGGTGATCCGCGTTCACTTGCAAAGGCGGGTTCAGACCCCAGTGTGAAGCCAGGTAGGCACTCTGTTCCTTGAATGCGTCTGTTTCCTTGGTCCCAAAGGCCAGGTGAACTGGAATGGTAGGTTTGGGCATGAGGGCCGGGCTCACCATGCGGGTGCGCTTCTGGTTCAGTTTCAGGTCTTTCTGGATAAACGGTGTGTGCACCAGTGGGCTTAAGTCGTAAATACCGGAAATGGCAATCACGGACTTCACCAGGTCTTGCGGCAAATCAGAGGCCCACAACGGCCAGAATGCCAAAGCGCTCATCACGCCAAGGTGGCCGCCAGCCGAGTGACCGCACACAACAATCTGGTTGGCGTCGAAGCCGAACCGGTCTGCTTGACGGTATAGCCATTCAATACCACGCAGGGTTTGGCGCACGCTGTCTTCAATAGTGACGCGGGGGATCAGCCCATAATTCAGCAGGGCAACCGAATAACCCCTGGCGACGTAAGGCTTGGCCAGGTAGGTGAAGTCGAATTTGTCCAGCGAGCGCCAGTAGCCACCGTGAATGAAAATCAACAGGGGCTTGCCGGGTTTACCGGGGATCACGTCCACTGTTTCTGCTTCGGATTCACCGAAATACTGGTTCCAGTAACCGTCCAGGTCAAAACGGGCGTAGCGGGACTGTTCAGCCCAGCGAGCGAAGGTTTTGGGGTGATCGGGCAAATAAGAGCGAACATTGTACTGGCTCTCAAGCCAATCCACATCGGGTTGGTTCTCGCCACTCTGGGCTTTTGTGTCGGCCATATGGCAGTGCAAAATAATTGATTGGGTTGTTGGACTGAATAAATTCGTGACACAACATACCGTAAAGGGATCAAAAAGTCCAACTTTTCACTCAATTTCGCGGGGGCTGGAAGGCAATCCGAATAATTTTGTGCTTACAATGAAAAGTTCAGCGTTTAAGTTGCTGACTACCCCAGCATGCAAGTGCAGCAAAAGCCACCACGGTGGCCGCCATGGGCAATGCCGTGTTGTCATGAACCAGCGAAACAACTCCGCTGGCCAAGCCCCCAAGCCCAAATTGTGCGCAGCCATACAAGGCTGAAGCTGCACCCGCATTGTTCGGGTTTTTTCCCAGCAATTGCGCAGTGGTGTTGGGCGCCACAAACCCCAGTGAGCCGACACACAGCCAAAACCCCACCACCATCAGCACCAGATTCCATTGCTGGCTGCCACCATTCCAGGCACTGGCCAGCACCAGCAGGGCGCCCATCAGGCCCAATGGCGAGCCGAACTTGATCAACAGGCTGGTTCCGGTGCGTTTGACCAGCCGGGTTGACAGGTAA
>JAIXTE010000109.1 GCA_027484315.1 Burkholderiales bacterium
CAGGAACCCCGCTGGATGCAGTGCTTGGCCCATTGGCTGATGCAGCAGGCGGCGCCGGTGGCGGAACAGACGGCCCAACCGGAACTCCATTGGATGCAGCGCTTGAACCTTTGATGGATCTGGCTGCAAATACGCCTTTGGCTTCAATCACAAGCATGGCTGATCCAGCCCTGTTGACCGATGCCCTGGGTGGTGGTTTGCCGTTCTAAGCAACCACGATTCCGCCTAGTGTGCGTTTGAGCAATCATGACCAAATCGGGCAAGTGAAACTTGCCCGATTTCATTTATGAATCTGATCAATGATTCCGGTGTTCCTTCCTGGGGACGCCTAAGCAGCTTGCCTAATCGTATCAACTGGGAACAGTACGATGCGCGCAATGCCATGGGCGAGCCTCGCAAGGCATGGAGCAGGCGTTTTCTCTTCAAACACTTCGACTTCTACGGCGCACTGGGTGAGGGTTTCACTTTTGGTTGTGGTTTGGTGCGCCTTGGCGTGCTGAATTCAACCTTTGCTTACCTGCACAGCACTTCGGGATTGCACCGTGTCCAGTTTGACATGCCCCTGGACCTTGGCTTTCAAAGCGACTACAAACCTTTGGGCCAAACAACTTGGGTACATCCATTCAAAAAAAATCACAGTTTGTTGTCGACTCGACACGAGCAATTCCGTGAGCTTGAATTTCAATTTGGCAAAAGTTTTCAAGGGAATCTGAGGATTGATTGCGATCGCTCTGAAACCCTGGCCTTGAATACGCCAATTGCAAACACGGGTTTTGCCTATGCCCAGAAAAGCAGTGGTGGCAGCGTGTCAGGGGAAATATTCCTTAATGGAAACAAATACACGATTCAACCTCAAAAAGACGGTTGTTATCACGACTGGACTGCTGGTTTCCTTCGTCGGGAAACTTTCTGGAACTGGGCATGTGCCAGCGGCAGGACAGCGCCTGACCAGCCTCTGATTTCATTGAACGTCGCTCGTGGCGTCAACGAAACCAGTGCCCACGAGAACGTTCTCTGGGTAGACGGTGCAATTCACGACTTGCCATTGGTGCTGTTTGAATATGATCGGGACGATATTATGAAACCGTGGCGGGTTTATTCACAGTGTGGCGCTGTTGATGTGCAGTTTGCCCCCCAAGGCAGTGTCGATGACCACCGCAACATGATTTTACTGGCCAGTCGATTTAATCAGTGTTTTGGCAAATTCACCGGCACAGTGAAACTACCAGGCAAGGGCCTTGAGTATTCAGTCAACGGCTTGGCGGGATGGTGCGAAGACCACTACGCCAAGTGGTGACAAGGCTGGAAAAGCCCAGACCTTAAACTTCAACCATTTCAAAGTCGCTTTTGGCCACGCCACAATCCGGGCACAGCCAGTCGGCGGGTACGTCAGCCCACAAGGTTCCAGCGGGAATACCCTCGGAAGGCATGCCAGCGGCTTCGTCATACACAAGCCCACATACGATACACACATACGTCTTCATTGATTAATCTCCAGAGTGTTTGATTTTTGTTGTGCAATCCTATCAAGTTGTGCCCGTAAAAAGTTGGAGTGGCTCTCGGGTCTTTGCAAACATTTGTTGTCTGGTCGTGCAGTCCTGTTCGAAGGCTTTAGGGTAAACGACAGGCACGGGAAGGGCATGCTTTTCAGCACCCGCAAGCCATGTATCCAAAAACACGCTAAACTCGCGCCTATACCGAGAAATACAGCATCAGACAAGATTTGAGGAGAGTGTGTATGTCAGTGACTATCGATACCGTACGCGACGCTTTGCGCAGTGTGATCGACCCCAATTTGAACAAGGACTTCATCAGCGCGAAGTTGATCAAGAACATTCAGGTAGACGGTGGTGACGTCAGTTTTGAACTGGAGTTGAGCTACCCTGGCAAAAGCCAGCTTGATGGGCTGCGCAAAGCAGCCATCGCAGCCGTGCGCGCACAGGTTCCTGGCGTTGAAAACGTCAGTGTCAACGCCTCCATCAAAATTCAGACTCACGCAGTGCAGCGTGGCTTGAAGCCCATGCCCAACGTGAAGAACATCATTGCCGTGGCTTCGGGCAAGGGCGGTGTGGGCAAAAGCACCACTGCGGTCAACCTGGCCTTGGCACTTGTGGCCGAAGGTGCGCGCGTTGGCATGCTGGATGCCGATATTTATGGGCCGTCGCAGCCCACCATGTTGGGCATCACTGGGCGACCACAGTCCGATGATGGCCAAGTGATTGATCCCATGGAAGGCCATGGTATTCAGGCCATGTCGATCGGTTTTCTGATTGATGAAGACACACCCATGGTGTGGCGTGGACCCATGGTCACCAGCGCGCTTGAACAATTGTTGAAGCAGACCAACTGGAAAGACCTGGACTACCTGATTGTGGACATGCCACCAGGCACCGGTGACATTCAATTGACCCTGTCGCAGAAAGTCCCGGTGACCGGCGCGGTTATCGTGACCACACCTCAGGATATCGCCTTGCTGGATGCTCGCAAAGGCTTGAAAATGTTCGAGAAGGTGGGGGTCCCGATTTTGGGTCTGGTAGAAAACATGGCCATTCACGTGTGTACCAACTGCGGTCACCAGGAGCATATTTTCGGTGATGGCGGCGGTCGGAAAATGGCCAAGGATTACAACATCCACTATCTGGGTGGTTTGCCTCTGGATATGCGTATTCGTGTTCAGGCTGATTCAGGCAAACCCACTGTAGTTGCCGATCCTGATGGTGACTTGGCAAAAACCTACAAGGAAATCGCCCGAAAAGTCGCCATTCGCATTGCCGAGCAGTCCAAGGACATGTCCTTGAAGTTTCCATCAATTGTGGTACAAAACACCTGATTCTGCGTTTTGCGCAGTGCCTTGGGGGCATCCCTTGCCTAAAGAAGACCTGTCTTTTTCAAAAATGGCCTCGCCTTCCCCAAAATCGGGGTTGGCTGGGGTATGGTCGCGCCCTCAAGCCATGCTCGATCTGGGTGGAAATGTGGCTGTCTGGGCCGAGCAGGGCAATCACAAGGCGCTTAGCCAACCTTTAAGGTCTTATCCCTGGTTGGTGCTCCATGGTGGCCCCGGGGGTAGTCTGGGTGCCTCCCATGTCGCACCCTTGCGTTACGCTGGCTTGCCCTGGTTTGGGTTTGATCAGCGTAACAGCGGCTTAAGCGAAGACCTCGATTTAAGCGTGATTGACCTGCAGCGTTACATTGATGATGCACTGGACGTGGCAGACAACCTCGACATTCCGCAATTTCATATCCTGGGTGGGTCTTGGGGGGCAACCCTGGCCTTGGCCTTGGCATCTTATCGCCCGGAACGGGTGATCAGTGTTGTTTTGCGCGCTCCTTTTGTTCCACTGCGTTCCAGGGTAGATGCGTTCTTCGAAGCGCTTGAAGCGCTTGACCCGATCTATTTTTCCGATCATTTTGGGCCTGGTGCCAGAACTTCGATGGTGTGCGAATGCTTTGATGTGGCCACGCCCGAGCATTTGCTGGAGTTGTCCATCGCCTGGAATCGGCTTGAAACCGCTTTGCTGACCGGCGAATCCTCGCACGATTCCAAGTCAGGTTTTCTATCGGACACGCAAGAATTTGCCTTGGTCAGGAAATACCGGCTTCAGGCCCATTTTCTGAAACATGACTGCTTTCTCGGGGCATCCGATTGGGAGCAGTTGGTGCTTGATTGCGCCCGTGCTTCCTGGAAGCTAAGCATAGTACAAGGTCTGGATGACAAGGTGTGCCCGCCAGGAGGTGCCCGCACACTCGCTGAGAGCATCCTTCGTGCCTCGCTTGTTGAACTTCAAGGCACTGGTCATCTGGCGCAGTCGAGTGGAATGTTGACGGCACTCACGGAGGCTGTGAGCCAACATCACCTTCAAGCCTGACCGGAATAACTTTGGAACCTTTATTGAAACCACGTCTACTCAATTGTGGTTGCAACCCAAACGAGGCACTCCAATATGAATCTCCGTCCAGGTCAGTTCGACTCAAAGCCAAAAGGTGCGCCTGCTGCCTCTGCGGCCACAAATTCCTCAAAACCTAAAATTCTGGCAAATGGTTTTACCCCTGCCGAGTCGACTTTGCTACACGATGCCATCCAGCTTTCACAAATGCAATGGTTTGATGGTGATCGAGTGATCCTTGGGAAGAAGGAGCAGTTTGAACTGTCATTTCGTTCCGGTGAATCTCAGCAAACTCGCTGGGTGGTCATGGCTTTCCCACTCTACAACATGAATGAGCCCAATTCAGCTGAAATTTGCCTTCATTTTTTGGCTGAAGCATTCACGATGATTCATGTGCTTGATTTTCAATATCAGGTGGGAATCAACATGGACACCGAGAATCTTGAATTTTTGATGCAACTTCCCTTGACCGGAGTGACGGCCGCCCAGTTGGCTGAATTGATCCGTGTTTTCTTTGATGCCTTGGCCAACTCTGTAATGCAGGAATTGAGTCAGATTCTTGAAGAGATGAATCAGTAATGCCCGTGCTCATGTAACATTCGGGAATATTGAACTTCCAAGAAAAGTACCCAGCATGAGCATTAAATCTGACAAATGGATTCGTCGAATGGCCGAAAGCACCGGAATGATCGAGCCGTTCGAACCTGGACAGGTTCGCTTTTCGGGCGACACACGAATCGTGTCCTATGGAACTTCGAGCTATGGGTACGACATTCGCTGTGCCAATGAATTCAAGATTTTCACCAACATCAACAGCACCATTGTTGATCCTAAAAATTTTGATGAAAAAAGTTTTGTGGATTTCAAAGGTGATGTCTGCATTATTCCGCCCAATTCATTTGCCTTGGCGCGCACGGTCGAATATTTCCGCATCCCCCGTAACGTATTGACCATTTGTTTGGGCAAAAGCACCTACGCACGCTGCGGAATCATCGTGAATGTGACGCCATTTGAGCCCGAGTGGGAGGGTTATGTCACCCTCGAGTTTTCCAACACCACGCCACTGCCTGCCAAGATTTATGCGGGTGAAGGTTGTGCCCAGGTCTTGTTTTTTGAAAGCGATGAAGTGTGCGAAACGTCCTATCGTGACCGAGGTGGCAAGTATCAAGGCCAGGTGGGTGTGACTTTGCCAAAAACCTGATCACCCTGAACGGCCGTGACGTTGCCTTTCCAATCCTGAAACAGGTGAACATTGGCCTTGGCCAACAACAATGCAACCAAGGCCACCCCACACACCGCTGCAGCCACAGTTGAAACGCCCACCAGCAGCGGTGACATCGGGATCGACAAGCCCGCTGCAAGCCCTACACCGGCAGTCAAACCCAGCCTGCACCCAAGAATGCTCCCGGTTTTTTTTGCCAACAGGCGTTCGCCTATGGCTGTTCCGAGGTGTTTGTCATACGACACCAGTACCTTATTGATGAACTGAAAGGTGAAATACGCAAAATGCATGAGTCCGCGCGTAACCAGCCCGTATTGATGAAGGTTCTTCCACATGTAGCTGCAATGGCCTTTCCTTCGCTGAGGATCGTTTGAGGAGACCAGGGAGTGGCCACGATGCAGATGCCTTGCCCATTGCCGAATAGCGGATACCATGACCGAACCCGACCGTTGCTCCAGTTTACTCAATAGATGACCCAGAACCGTTTCCTTTCCCTTCAACAAGGTGTTTGCAAGGGGCTCATACAAGCGAACAGGTTGAGATTTTTCTGCGTGTAGCCTCGCCAGTTCAGCTTGACTCCGCAGGGCCCCAAGCCTGGTTTTGGCAAGCCCGCAGGTGAGCAGACTCAATAGACTTGACAATGCGTACAGTGAAGCGCCGGCGACTTTGTGCACAGCCATGCCCAACAGGTTCAGCTGCCCGGCAACTATTCGCCCCACCGCAGAAGCCAATACCAGGGCCAGGTCATTTTTGTCACCCGACGAGATCATGTACCTGACCAGCCGTTCTGCAAGTCCAGAGATGTCAGCGCAGCTCTCGGCAATTTCTTCCATACAATCGCAAACATGAACCAAACCCCGCATAACCGGACTTTTGTATTGTTCCGGTGTGGTCAGCTTTCGATCGATGTAATGGCAGTTCCTGGGTGAGGCCAGCATTTTTTTGCGAACCCGTGCCATGCGTTCAAATCCTGCTTCGTTTCTGTCCAGATACGTATCCACTCGTCTTGTGAAATGCTTGAATGCCTGAAATGATTCTTTTGTGAAGGAAAGGTCTTGGGTTTGCGCATTAAGGCTGATTCGCATGGTTATTCAAATGGCACTAAAGGGGGTCATTGAGCCTGTTGAATGTGACATTTCCGTGAAGTCACTACATAGAGGGATAATTGAGCGACAATAGGACTTGGTGCAGGGCACCACGTAGTGGATAATGCAGGCTTGTTGTGGCCTTGGCGTGTTTGATGCCAGCCCGTTTTAAACCCCGATCACAGGAAGATCAATGAAATTTCGTTTTCCCATTGTCATCATTGACGAAGATTTCCGCTCCGAGAATGCATCTGGTCTCGGCATTCGCGCCTTGGCTGACGCAATCGAAAAAGAGGGCGTTGAAGTACTGGGAGTGACGAGTTACCACGATCTTTCCCAGTTTGCCCAACAGCAAAGCCGCGCAAGCGCATTCATTTTGTCGATTGATGACGAAGAGTTTGGCCTGGGTAGCAAAAAGGAAATTGAAGACGCGCTGCAAAACCTGAATAATTTCGTTCAGGAAATCCGCTTCAAGAACGCAGACATTCCAATTTATTTGTACGGTGAAACCCGCACATCGCGACACATTCCCAATGCCATTCTGAAAGAGTTGCATGGCTTTATTCACATGTTCGAGGACACACCGGAATTCGTGGCCCGTCACATCATTCGGGAAGCCAAAAGCTACCTGGATTCCCTGGCGCCCCCGTTTTTCCGTGCGCTGGTACATTACGCACAAGACGGCTCCTATTCCTGGCATTGCCCTGGCCACTCTGGTGGCGTAGCCTTTTTGAAAAGCCCAGTAGGGCAGATGTTCCACCAGTTTTTTGGTGAGAACATGTTGCGCGCTGACGTGTGCAACGCTGTGGACGAACTGGGCCAGTTGCTTGACCACACCGGGCCGGTGGCTGCTTCCGAACGCAATGCTGCACGTATTTTCAATGCGGATCACTGCTTCTTTGTGACCAACGGCACTTCCACTTCCAACAAGATGGTGTGGCATGCCAACGTGGCGCCCGGCGACATTGTGGTGGTTGACCGCAACTGCCACAAATCGATTTTGCATTCCATTACCATGACGGGCGCGATTCCGGTTTTCCTGACGCCCACGCGAAATCATTTGGGCATTATTGGTCCCATTCCGCTGGAAGAATTTCAGCCAGAAAGTATCGCCCGTAAAATTGCAAATCACCCTTTTGCAAGCAAGGCCAAAAACAAGAAGCCCCGTATTCTGACCATTACCCAAAGCACTTACGACGGTGTGTTGTACAACGTGGAAATGATCAAGGAGGTGTTGGGTTCCGAAATTGACACGCTGCATTTTGATGAAGCCTGGTTGCCGCACGCCAGCTTCCACCCCATGTACAAAGACATGCATGCGATTGGCAAGGATCGGCCACGCACCAAGGATTCACTGGTGTTTGCCACACAGTCCACCCACAAGATGCTGGCTGGCTTGTCGCAGGCCTCGCAAATTCTGGTTCAGGAATCCGAGAATCGTAAGCTCGACCGCCACATTTTCAACGAAGCTTATTTGATGCACACTTCCACAAGCCCGCAATACGCCATTATTGCCAGCTGTGACGTGGCTGCAGCCATGATGGAGCCACCCGGTGGCACCGCTTTGGTTGAAGAAAGCATCATTGAAGCACTGGATTTCCGCCGTGCCATGCGCAAAGTGGATGAAGAGTTCGGTGACGACTGGTGGTTCAAGGTTTGGGGTCCTGACGTGTTGAGCGAAGAAGGCATGAGCCCACGCGAGGACTGGCTTATTCACACCACCGACACCTGGCACGGCTTTGGCAAAATGGCCAACGGCTTCAACATGCTCGACCCTATCAAGGCGACCATTGTGAACCCAGGGCTGGATGTGAACGGTCAGTTTTCCGATGCCGGTATTCCCGCATCGATTGTGACCAAGTACCTGGCCGAGCACGGCGTGATCGTGGAGAAAACTGGTTTGTATTCTTTCTTCATCATGTTCACCATCGGCATTACCAAAGGCCGCTGGAACACGCTGGTGACTGCGCTGCAGCAGTTCAAGGATGATTACGACAAGAACCAGCCCCTGTGGCGTGTGATCCCCGAGTTTTGTCAGGCCCATCCCCGCTATGAACGCGTTGGCTTGCGCGACCTGTGCAACACCATTCACGACATGTACCGCAAGAGTGATGTGGCACGCTTGACCACTGAAATGTACCTGAGCGACATGCAGCCTGCCATGGTGCCGGCAGATGCCTACGCCAAAGTAGCACATCGCGAAATCGAGCGAGTTGCCATTGATGATCTGGAAGGGCGCATTACATCCGCCTTGCTGACGCCATACCCACCGGGCATTCCATTGTTGATTCCGGGCGAAATTTTCAATTCCACCATCATGGATTACCTGAAATTCGCGCGCGATTTCAACAAGCAGTTCCCCGGCTTCGAAACCGACATTCATGGCTTGGTCGAAATTGAAGACGAGAACGGGAATGTCAGCTACTTCGTGGATTGCGTAAAGGTTTAAGTAACGCGGGCCTTTGTTCGATGTTCGGTGCTGCTCAATATTGCTTTTGTTGAGCAGACTTTATTCGGTGTTCGGTGCTGCTCAGCAACGCTTTTGTTGAGCAGCCTTTGAAGTGTTCATTGCTGCTCATCTCGCCTTGGTCAAGGCCTTATCTCCCGACTTGTTGATTCTGGCTTGGGTCATACGAAGCGCTGGAAGCGCCTTCGCATCGATTGCTTGCGCAATCGCCCCGCGCTGCGAATCAGCCGGGAAGCCTTGCCCTGAATCGGCAAGATGATGCAGCAACCGAACACCTCCCAAGGCCGCTAACTTTCGCTCGTTATGAGGCTGGTGACAGCCAACTCCTCTCAGGCTGCAAACTCACTGCTGTTGAAGAGCCGTTGACGCAATCAACTCCGCAGTATGCAAGTCGCTCATCACCCGCAGCAAGTCGCAGGCGCTGTCTTTCGAGTTTCCAAAGGCTGCACTGCCCTCGCACCGCCATTCGAGAAAGCCTGCCCGTTTGAATTCACACGCCACGTTCGGCGATCAGCCGACACCGAACTCGGCCGTTTTTTTTGCCGAGTTCGGTGAGTCAGTGTGAAGTTCAAAAAGGGAAGTACAGGCTTTCGGAGGAAGAGGGTATGCGCCTTTGCAAACGATGAAGTGAACATGCGCCTTTGCAAACGAAGAGAAGGGCATGCGTTTACATGTCAGGTTTCAACACCACCTTCGTCCAGCCGCTTTGACGTTCATCAAAGTTGGCATATGCCTCCGGTGCTTCCTCCAACGGCAATTCATGCGACACAATCCATGAGGGTTTCACTTTGTCATGTTCAATCAGTCGGCTTAAACGGCGGTTGTATGCCTTTACATTGGCCTGGCCTGTGCCCATGGTTTGGCCCTTGAACCAGAATTGCCCGAAGTCAAAAGCGATCTGGCCTTGCTTTGCAAGTTTGTCTTGCGCACCGGGGTCTTCAGGAATGAAAACGCCCACCACACCAATTCCACCCGTCGGTTTGACAGTCTGCACCAGGTTGTTCATGGTCAGGTTTGGCACCTCTTCGCGGTGCATGCTGCAACACTGGTAACCTACGCATTCGCAACCGCGATCTGCGCCCCTGCCGCCAGTCAACTCCATGATCATTTCGACACCCCCACCTTCGGTGTCGTCGATCGCGATTGCACCCACCTTTTCGGCAAGTTCAAGCCTGTCCTTGTGGGTATCAACCACCATCACCTGGCTTGCACCTTTCAAGGTGGCGGAGCAGGCTGCCATCAAACCCACAGGGCCTGCACCGTAAATGACAACACTGTCACCCGGCTCAACACCCGCCAGTTCTGTGGCGTGAAAACCGGTCGGGAAAATGTCTGCAAGCATCACGTAATCGTTTTCTTTTTCTTCCGAATCTCGGGGCAACAAGAGGCAGTTGAAGTCGCCATAGGGCACACGAAGATACTCGGCTTGCCCACCGCTGTAACGGCCCATTTCAGCGAAACCGTAAGCGCCACCCGCACTGCCAGGGTTTACCGTGAGGCAAAAGCCCGTCATGCCTTTCTCGCAGTTCTCGCAAAAACCGCATCCGATGTTGAATGGCAAGCACACCCGATCGCCTACCTTGATTCGGTCAACTGCCGCACCCACTTCAACCACTACGCCGAGGTTTTCGTGGCCCAGTATGCGGCCTGGTTGCATGCTGGTTCGGCCTTCGTACATGTGCAGGTCTGAACCGCAAATGTTAGTGCTGGTGATTTTCACCAACACATCGGTAGCCCGTTCAATCCTCGCGTCGGGAACATCTTCAACTGAAACATCGTACGGTCCGTTGTATACAAGCGCTCTCATATGGCCTCCTTGGATGCGTGCGCTTTGGCACTCAGCATCAGTTCCTGTTTCCGCTCAAACAGAAGCACGGCGATCTCTTTGAGGTCAAGCGCTGCATAGCGCGCTTTCAGGAAAATCACTTCCCGTTCCTGCAGTACATGTTGGTCAATCAATCCCTTCAACACCTTGACTGCACTGTCAAGTTGCGGGTCAGCAATATTCATTGCCTGGATTTGATCAATCACTTCCTTGGCCTGAGCATGGTCTTCCAACGCATCCTCCATCAATTCATCTTTTCCAATCACATCGCGCACCAGTGGATAAAAAATCTCCTCCTCCAATTGCGAATGGACTGTCAGAGCTTGACAGATGGATTGTGCAAGCGCGTACTTGCCTTCTTCAGTCCCGCTTTGCTCGCACAGCGTGGCATGGTCCAGAAACATTTTTTTGACTGCCTTGTGGTCTGCATCCAGCAGATCAACGGCATCATCGAAAGGGACATGTTTTTTCATGGAGAACTCCTGAACTGTCGACAGCCCATCTTAGGCGGACGAATTCAAGTGGTCTGTGCGTTAGACCGCATTGGACAAGCGGCAAGTGTTGTTGAGGCTGGGTGTGGTTGAGGCTGAGATTAATGCTGTGATGGAAGTTATAGCTGAATTTAGTTATGCACACATGGGGCGAGAGCACTGGTCTTGCGCAGACAGTTCAAGTTTGCAAAGGCGGAATTGCTTTTGTATCGCAAGTCACAAGCGTAGACAGTTCAAGTTTGCAAAGGCAGCATTGCCCTTGTACCGCCATTAAAGAAAGCCTGCCCGTTTGAATTCACACGCCACGTTCGGCTTTAGCCGACACCGGGATTCGGCCATCTTTATTGCCGAAACCGGTGAGTAAGTGTGAA
>JAIXTE010000132.1 GCA_027484315.1 Burkholderiales bacterium
CCGTCCTGCGTGCTTAGAACTTCATGCCGGCGGACTTGGGGATCTCGCATGCCCTGGATTCCCCCAGTCTTTGGACTTTCCGCTCAGCGAAATCAATGAATTCCTGAATAGAAAAATCCCTGCGGCTCACCATTTTGTTCTGCATGCTCGTGCATGGGTTGATCCATAGTCGAATTTCCGGTGCGATCCCTTTTTCGCGCAAGTTTTCATACCAGGTTCTCCCTTTTGACTGCTCGCCGTCTTCAGCTCGAATGCTTGCATGTCTGCTTTGGCTCAGCCTCGCCCAGAGAAATGAGTGCTCCAGTCTTCTCTGGAGGTCAGGATAGGTTTTGAACAAGTCCGCAATGACAAAGGATGCCGACTTGGTCAGCAGAGATTCCTCGTATTTTTTTTGAGCTTCCTTGATCGCCGTGCGGTGCTCCGGCCTTAATGCGTCATACAGATAAAGAGTCACTCCCGCATGATTCTGCCCATCCAGGCTTTCGGAAAAGGTGCCGGCAAACATGGCATTCCCTTTCATTACGGATTCACAAAAAGGCTCGAACTTCTTGATGTGCTTTTCGCCTTTGACCGCAAAAGCGAATGCTCCCTCGCCCCAGGCTCCGTTTAACAGGCCATCAAACCCCGGGGTCTGCCGTATTGGCTTTTGGAATTGCTTAATCTGGTCCACATCCCAGTCGCTTGCGTTATAGAGCAATGCCAGACAGGGTTGTCCCTCCGCGTCTTTAAAGTACTCTGTGTTTATCTTTTTCAGGTTCTCAGTGATCCTTTTCCCCTCAAGAATGGATGGAAACTGAATCTCCTTTTTTGACAGAAAATACGCATCAAAGAATTCGCGAGACCCCATATCTCGCAAGCCGGTCGACCCCTTCGCTACCCGCTCGAACTCCCTCTTGTTAACGAGTTTGCCGGTTATCGGGCAGATCGTTTGCCCTGCTTGAGAGCAAAGATCTCCTTGCATCCTCTCCGTTCCGACCTCGTGCTCAGCGCATGCGTCTGACCCTGCAGAGAAGCCAACCATGTTGCCTTTTCGGTCCAAGATCAGTTTTGGATCGTACCCTCGTCGCATCAACTATCTCCCGTCAATTCTGATATCCAAGCTACCAAGCATCCCCAATGGCTTACTACATACCCATACCGGGCTGGCTGGGAGCCCTTTGTTTTGAAAGGTTTGCCGTGTTTTTCATTTCGCTTACCCAACTGGTTATTTTCATCATTGTTTCAGCACAGATCTTCCAATCGTTATCGCCCCCGTACAAATCCAAACCAAAGGTTGCTTTGTTCACCAGGGTGGGATCTTGAGGGTCGTTACTCCCCATCAAGGTCTCCGTGTAATAACGACTTACAAATTGACCCTCTGCGTCGTGCTTGTATCTTTGATCATAGAACTCAATGAGCTGCTCCCGGTCGTTAACAAGGACGTCGCCTCTGCCATATCGATCACCGGAGTCGATAATCTTCACGTTGAAAACGATGCCGTTGGTCTTGTCGAAAAAGGGTTTTACCTTTGGATTGCTGGGCTGCTCAGTCCAGACGCCGAAATTTTCGATGCATTTAAGTGTGTTTGACCACCGGTTGATTTCCGTACTGGAAAGTACATCCGGGTGAGAGTAGAACTCACGGTCCTGAATGGATTTCGTCGCTTTCTCATGAATTTCTGCGACGCTCACCTGGGACGTTGTTCGATGCTTGCCAAATTCGTCCATCACCTGGCTCAAAACAACGAGGGTGTCTTCCTGGGCAATCCTCACCCCGACAGGGAGGTATTTCTTGATGATTTCCATGTCGCCGGTTTTCCCCAAGTCGATGCCATCACCTGGTTCGGGCAAAAACTCACCAGCGGGCACAAGAAAACCAACTCGGGTTTCATTCTCGATCCGACGTCCTTCGCCGACAAATGGCGCCTTGGTACCGACAAACATTGCTTCGCGCTGACTTTTCATGTTTTTTCTTTCCACGTGGTAGACATCAATGCCCCATTTTATTTTGACTCGCTTCCCATCTTGCAGCAATTCGTTCAGTCAATAGCAGAATGTGGCTGTGCCAACTGCTTCTTTGACTTCCTGTCACATTTATTGTATCATTGAAGCTATCCAAAGAAAATACCGAATGGCGGTGGGGAGCTAATTTTGAAAGTCAGGGTTTTTCGTAACCTTCACAAGTCGTGCCTCCCCGTGATCGCCTGCGAGGGTGAATTCAAAGGCAAGGTGATCGCCCACGTGGCCACCGCCTATCTTCATCAATGCCGAATGGTCATCCATGAAAAATCCAGGCAGCGGGTCATCAAGGAGCGCCAGAAAAACGTGCACTCCTTTGTAGAAGGAGATCTGCAATGCGCAGAGCTCATAAATACGCGATACCCCGTGTTGATGCCACCAAACACCACCGCCGATCATCCACACCCAATCCAGGTTCGATACAACCCGTATGAAAGAGGGGAGTTTTACCGAGTCAGCGATGGCACTGCGATTTGGACGGCCGACTGTGCTGAAGTCCGCACTGACGGTGTTTGGCTTGAGCCTGCGCACTGACACCGGTCATTTAGATCGCTCACTTAGATCGCCCACTGAGATGGATGATTCATCATGGAAAACAGAAAACCTCTGAGGGCAACACTCAAGATCATCTCCAAGCTGAAAAACGACAACTCCTTCCCAGAACTGGAGATCGTGGCCATGGCCCGCAAGCAGTTCACACAACTCCTTGAGATTTCCGGTATTGGATCCACCCAGAATTCATGCGTTTTTGCCAGTCACTACCTTTACATGCTCCTCAATAGGTTTTCAAAAACTCTGGATGAGGTAGCGCTTTGTGGCGGAGGCGCTATTCCCTCTGACCACGATGATGTAACAAGTCTTTTAACAGGCGTCCTGGTTAATCCCATTCGGAGAGAAAGTCACATGTGGGTGAGGGCGGTCGTAAACGGCACGCCTTGGATTCTCGACATCTCCGCAGACCAATTCGGTTTTTCACAGGTGGTTCACCTCAAAGAAGAGAATGCCCATCCAATTTACCTGGCTGACCCTCAGCCAATCACCGAGTCGGTTCTTCAGTCTGCCTACGAGAATGATCCCGTGCTTGCGCAAATGGCAGGCCACCGCGTCAATAAGTCTTCCGGGGTCAATTGAATAACGTCTTTGTTGGTCAACCCCCCCTGGGGTCTAGTTGATACGGACCTCCCTCAGGTTGCACCAAGGTTAAATTCGTCTCGCCTCCCGATCAAACCAGGGCCGCCGGCCCCACCCGCGCCATTCATATCTCCGCCCGGTAGGATTGCATCTGCCGACGATTGCCCGGCCGACCTTGCAAGTCCGCGCGTTCGTCATCAAAATCTGCCTTGTCTCCACGTCTCATTGATTGCCATGAAAAAAACGACAGATGAAACAATCTCCGCCGGCAAAAAGTCATTTTTCAGCGGAACACGTCTTGAAGGCTACCCAGACAGAGCTGTGTTTGTCGATGTGCGGGGGTTTACAGATATACAGATTGCAAAGCTTGTCAATGCAATTACCCGGGATCTCGACATAAAACCAAGGTTCTCCCTGGAAGCCGCTCTCGATGTCCTTCGTGAAGATCGATCCAAGCGTTATCATGAGCCACACCAGCTCCTTGTCGGGTTTACCCACAACGCACTCAATGAACCGGTGTTTTGCACCAGGGGTCCCTCCGAGGGTGGGGCAACAATCGTCTCTTTTGATTTCTTCATGCAATGCGTGCACCAAAACAACCTTCCTCAACCGGAAGCCGACTCAGCCACCGCGACAACCACCGCCACAACCACCGCCACAAACACTTCCTTGCTCCCGTTCAAAAAACCCGGCAGTCCATCTCTCGGGTAATCTGTATTCAACTGCCTTACTCCACTACCGCACACAATACTTGACTAAAGAATCTATTTGGTTTATGATTTATTCACCATAGAAAGAAATTTTGAAGATCACACTTGATCCATCAGGGTTTCTCTCTATGGTTGTATGAAGCAACATGAAACGTGTTCAAGACGTGGGTTCGATTCCCACCCGGTCCACCAGAAAGATAGCTGTAAGCGGAGCACCGCCCAGACAACGCTTGTAAATCCCTTCACTGGGTTTGGCAATGTAGTCAGCTATCTCCCTAATGGGCCGGACCTGGTTTCGATTGGGCAAAGAGTACTGAAGTGGACAACCCGAGGCAGTTGCTCGTATAAAGCTAAAACAAGTAAACGCAAACGACGAAATGTTTGACGTGCGTCTGGCCGCCTAAAAACGGTTAAAGCCGAGTCTCAACAGCTTGGGAACAGAATGTTGATAAAGGGACCCGCCTCGGCGGGTTTTTTTATTCACCGTTTTCGCCACATTCTCTCAAGAAGTGGCGTGCCATTGACAAAAGCGAGGAACAAAAATGATTACACGACCCTCCCTGGAAAAACCCATAGCTTTGGTCTTTACCCTCCTTGCTTTCTGGGTGTGTTGGCAGGCAGTGAGATTCTGCCAAGGAAATGCCCCCGTTCCCGGGCTTGAAGAACCGGTATTCGATGTCACAAACCCCTTGCAGGTGTTTGGCTCCGCGTACTACTACATCATCGGGATAGCGGTATGGTTCTCGGCTGGTGGGCTCACCATGTTTGCAGGACAGATACTCTCCCGCTGGGTAGCCGTTGGAAGCCAGCAACTTTTGGTAGAAATGCGTCAGTCCTGGGCGGAAGAGCAACGCCTGGCGAAAATTGCGACGGCTCAGCGAAAGCGCCGTGAGATACGACGTAAGTTGCGCAAAGAGAAGGTATCTGGGAATACCACAGGGGCATTCATCGTCGGGACGATACTGGGCGTGTTCTTCTTCTAGGGAGAGAGACAGAGTGGACAAAGAGCCCTCGGCATCTCAACAAGCTCACCCAAATCTATAGACGGGTACTTAAATCAACTCATGAAGAACTCTGGAAGCTCGCCACACTCGCATTGATACCTCATTACCCATGCAACACCCGAAGAGGTGCCAGGTATCGAACTTGGGCGGCCCATGAGGTTAAAACCGGTAAGCCCGATAACTGTCGCTCCACCCCTTTCCGGTCTTGCAATGATCTCCCTGGTCATCACATGGCAACACTCGAATCTGCATACAAAGACCTCCGCATCGTTCCGGTTCGCACCAAGATAAACTACCTGCCTAACTCCGCTTGCTCTCGTTACATTCCCACGTGGCCACCGCCAGGCAATAAAGAAAGTGGATCCCTAAACTCCATGATCAGAGCACATTGAAATCCCCCAGATTTCCCAATTCGGATCAAGAGAGCCATAATTCCATGGGGAGATCCAGGCAATCACGCCGGCATCCCATCAAATCACGTCGCGTTCCCCATTGATATCCAAGATCACACGCAATCCATTCAGGATCTCCGAAATCAACTCTAAAGGCCACTCGACCTTCAGGCGCTCCATAATTTTTGACCGGGCCGGCCGGGTGGGGCGGTTTTATTCAGTCCCCCGATCGAAACTTCCAGTCCTCCCCTCGTGAATTCTGGGCACCCAGATTTATACCAACGCTTCCCCCATTTATCCCTTCAGCGCCACTTTCTGGCACTCGAACCCCATTTCATTGCACGAAGCAACCACCTTTACATTCAAAGGAGAGCACGCGAGTCAACCTGGTTCCCCGTCAGTCTTGCTTCGACTCCCAATCGACTCCCGGGAACGCCCAGCGTGATTTCAGATTTCCTTACTCTGTTTTACGGTCCCCGGCCGGCGCCTTTGACCCCCGTTGAGGACATACAGCACTCTGAAAACTTTCCCAGGAATCCCACATCACCGCCAGGCATCCAATATCAATCCAACGGTCTCCCCATGACCTTTTCAGTCAGCCCGCCTTTCTCACAGGAACGCCATTCAATGGCACAGAGCCCCCCTTTCAATACAAAGAGCGCCCCACATAAACCGGCGGTGGCCGGAATAGGGGCATAGGCGGCTTCCCCGAATCAAAACTTGGCGTGCCCAGCGTGATTGAACATTCAGCCATCAAAAACAGAAGAACCGAATCCCTTCATGGCACAGAGAACCAGATCACAAATCAGGAATTCCCCTCTGTGAAGTTCAGAACCCTTAAATCAAACAAGGAGGCCACCATAACTCCATTTGGAATCCCCAGCGTGATTACCGGTTGTTACCCGCAGCAAAACGCAGGAGTTCGATCCTAATTCGCTATAGGACGCCCATAAACAAGATCGGAACACCGGGTATTCACCCAGGCCCCCTGTCGTCATTTTAAGCGGCAAAAAACACCTCGGGCAAAACAGGATCCCTTGATAGAAATTATGAATTCCCAGCGTGATTGGCGGTGGCTACGAGAAGTGGAGAATCAGAACTCTGAATAAATGCAGGGTGCCGCATGGTACAACGGCGCCCCTTGAGAGAAAATTTGGGAATCCCAGCGTGATTGATCCCCAGTGTCGTCACATTGAAGGGCGACTGTTCGAAACAGCTCTCTCTGTAAGAGACAGGTATGCCTTATTGATCTTTTCTTGGACCTCCCTTGGCGCAGAAAATTTATCTGGCTCATGCAGTATCGCCCTCAGAATTTGTATCTTCCCTGGCATCGAGCATCCACTATTGGCAGCAGCGTTAAGCGCCTGGCCGTAATCACATGAGTCAAGAGCGTATCTCACTAGGGAGGCCTCATTGAGTGACTTTTTACCTACCAGCCTAGACTGATCGAACGCAGCCGCATTGTCGAACAAGCGCTTCGCCAGTGCATCGTTGATCCCATCCATGAGCGCTAAGTCGATTGCGAAATTTCTGGATGAAAGAGTCTCAATTAGTTCAACTGAGAGCTCCTTTTTATCGGTAACCCTCATGCACTGCATTAGATTTCCGTCCCGGGCGACGATGTTCCTTAGTCTGTCAGATAGGCCTTCCCGCCTAGAAACTGACTCTATTTCAGATGGCGTCAATCTCAGAACAAGATGCTCTATTTCTGAAAAATCCAACTTCTGAGATCTTAGTAAGCCGGATACGGTTTCTCTATCTAAGCCGGGCTGAGCTGACAATTTGACAAGAACCTCTCTCGGTGCCTTTAGATATGGCTTTGGTATAAACCTCCAGAGTGGTCGGTTGGATATCAAGGTACGGAGAGTTCTAATATGATCCACTGCGGCGCGGTTGTAGATTACCTTGGCGCATTTATCTGGTTGAGACCCTACTGCCGCGAGGATCACCCGCAAATGTTGATCGTCAGTTAGATCACGTTTGGCTGCTATTTCTGGGAGTACTACCCCCCTCGAAATACATCCGTTTATGAAATCTTCAGGACAATTGTCTCGATTTATAAGATCTGATATGTGCTCAGATTCCGGCTGATGCATCTCCAATTCAATTATTCTCGCAGGGCAATCAGCCCTGCGTAAGAGCGCCCCTTTAAGGTTGGCTATCCCGCCTCCGTAGATCTTATTTGCAAGATCATCATCAATCGCCGGCAATGAGGACACTAGGTTTTCCACACTAGGGTGTGGTTGGGCGCTTCTCATTTGATCAATCAATAAGTCGCTTGCATATTGCAATGATTCCTGACTCTGAAATTTAAGAGCGCCGGCATACTTAAGGAAAATATTTTTTGACTTTATTGCTGACAGTGCGTCAGTAAGGAACGCCCACATTGATTCATCTTGAAGATCCGAACGATCATGTGATAACTCGGTATCGTCCTCGTTCATGATTTGTCCGGATGAATCGTGAGCCTGTATTTTTTTTCCGTTTGAAAATAAAAGCACCATTAGGTTGTCCGAATACCTCTCAAAGGTAGACTTGCATTCCGTTGTACACCACCTGGTAGCCTTACCAAAATAAACCGCCGCCTCATAAGTTGCTAGCTTTACGGCCTGATTGCCATTCGCGGATATTATTACAGAGGATCCTTCTCGTTTTGCTTCCCTTGCTTTTTCCTTTCCTGACTTCTGACCGTCGACAATAGGCTGAATAGCGTCTCTCAACTGAGCGATCGATTTGATTTTATTAATGTCTCGCCAGCTCGCGTCAATAGAATTCTTACTTTTCTCGTATATCTCAAGATACGATTTTATTTCTGGTGCCTGAAATAGGGTGAATCCACCCCTTGCAAACATATTGACGAGCCACATCGAATATTTGGCATTCTTTGTTGGATCAACATCTCTAACGATTTCACGAACGAAATCCAAGCTGGACTTGTTCTCGGCATCAACTGGAGAGGACAACTGAATCCCTCTTTTTTCCAACTGGTCCATAATGAATTGAATTCTTTTTTCTGCCTGTGACATGTCGATCTCCTTTGTTTGATTTTATTAGGAGTCGGCCAATAGACCAAGAAAACCAAAGGTACCGTTGCAGTTGTTGACTTATTATTCTTGTTGTGCTAACATTTGGTCATAACTAAAATAATAAAGGATTCCAAAATGAAAACAAAGAGCGATGTTGAACAACTGAAGGCGGACTGGATCGACAATCCAACCTGGTGTTTATGGTTAGCTGAAGGGTTTGACGCTTACGGAACAGAGCTTTACATTTTCCAAAAGCAGCAAGAAATTAACGGCCACGCAAACGTAACAGCCGACGTGGTTCCCGTTTACGATGGCCTGATTGGACGAATGAAGACTACTGCCCTCTCAAATTGATGGACCACCGCCCTGGCTATTGGGGATCAAAGACGGTTCGGGTTGGCTCTCCTTGATCTGGGCGGACTCCCCTTTAGCCAACATCTTGGCTTCAAGGAGTTTGTTCCGAAAGAAATTCACGCTCTCCGGTTTCGGGCTGGTTTCCTTTATTACTTCTCCTAAAGGCTCTATTGAAGGAAATCGGCCCCCGATCTTTCTCGACTTATACCCAACACTAGCCTTGCCATAATGGGAGTTTGCCGTCCCTAGGCTGTTATGACCCATCATATACGCCAGTTGATTGTCTGTAACACCTTGTTTTTTCGCATTAGCAGAGAACTGGTGCCTTCCTGAATACATGCAGTAACCGGTCTTTTTTAATCCGGTCTCCTTTTCTATGGCCGCTTCTACTTTCTTTATCGCGCCATTGCACTCATCGCGGTAGTCCTGAATTGTCCCGCCATCCTTAATGAAGGACCTCACAAGCTCTATGTGAGCCTCGACAATAAGACTCAATGGATGATCCTTTTGTATACCGACATAACGAAATTCCCCATGTGCTCGGCCATTGGTATTCTTCGCGTTTGTTACTTTCAAGGTGATCAGGCCGTCCGACTCTTTAATTTCTTCAATTGATGCCCACTCTACAGGTCTGAGTCCGGTCATTATTGTTGCAAGAAGCATCTTCACAGACCGAAACAACCACTTGCCCCTCACTTTCTTCTGTCCTTCAAGCAAGTCTGGATCTTTTTCGATATTGTCCTCCAGCCACCCCAACAGCGCATCAAGGTGTTTCTCGGTGACTCTCTTTGCCTTGTTGCCAGAGGTTTCCTTGCCCAACATGTCGAGTTCCGCTTTGGAAGCACCTGACTTCTTGGCTACTTTCCTGATTCCCGTCTTGGAATGTCTTGCATCGAGTCTTTCCAACAATTGAATAGAAGGCGACAAATCCGCATGACCGGCAAATTTCTCTTTCAAGCTGTATCTGGAGGCGGCTCTGTATTGACGGACAACACTGTATTCCCAGTTTTTTACTTCCCCCAGGAACCAATCCAAATAACCGGCAGGGGAAAGCATGTCAAGAAGGCTTAGATTACTATCAGCCAGGTACTGAATGAACGCGTCAGGGGTGAGGTTGAGATCTCCGGATTCGCGATCTATGACAGACTTCACATATCTGGGCCAGAGACTCTTCTCGAACCGGTTTTTGTAGGCTAGAAGGGTGTCTTCACCAACATCTTGGTGCTCTCTTATCTCTCTGTCAAAGAGGTCACCCATGCCTTTGTTTTGCTTCACTTTCACTTTTATCATTTTCACCTTTCTCTAAAACCACCTCTGTTACTCTGCCTTTTCATTCGTTGACAGTAACAATTCTTAAAAACAACTGTAACAGCGAATTGCGATAGCAGTAACAAAATCCATAGCTGTAGTAACAGAATGTGCCCACGAAGATCCTGAAGGCTTTGTAAAAAGTCAGAAACAAAGCGTTTCTGAAAAAATACCGTGTAAATTCGTCGAATATTTTTATTGGTTTTTTCTATGAAGTATCCTATAGATAAATCCATGAATCATTGAGGAATGCTGATGAAAGCAACGAAATCCCTGGCTATTTTTACACTTCTGTTGCTGGGTACACTCGCAGGTTGCGCTGCTCCAAACGCTGAGAGGGCTGAGGGTTCCAATGAGATGTTCGCACCCATAGTTCCTCGTACAACAGATCCGGTTGTCGACGGCCTAGTAACCGACGCAGAGGAAATCAGAAATCTTCTTCGGGAGCTGACACACCTGGAAAGGAGTCGTCAACTTGTGCCTCAAATTAGCAAGGATCCTGCAGCAGGGCTGAACTCAGAGGACCCCCTTGTACAAAGGGTGACGATAGAATGGCGAGGAGAGGCAAGCCTGGTTTTGAAACGAGTTGCGGATGTGGCTGGGTGGAGATTCGCAAGGGTTGGCAGCGCCCCTTTCAGCGCAGAGGTGCGAGTAAAGGCGGTACAGACACCCCTAATCAATGTCTTGGAAGATGTTGGTATGCAGTTGGGGAATCAGGCAGATATCGTAATTAACAAGAGCTCCAAAACTATCGAGCTCAAGGTTCGCGGTTAGACAATTTTGTAAAAATTATCGGTTTTCTTGTTACACATCCGCATCGACACTTAGATGCTCTTGTTACAAATAAAACCCGCTTTCGGTAAAAATTACCCGGTTTGTGTGAAATAAAAGATGATTTTGTAATCACTTGTTAAATCTCGCCCAACCCCCTTTTTTTGGATAAATAGATGGACGCTCCTGACCTCAATCAACTGCTAAATTTGGATAAGGGTGCTTATGTAGCAAAGGATGAATCGAAGTCTGCTCGTCTAGAGGCAATCAGAGAGGCCGCCTGTTCACTTGGCGCGCGCGGCGGGCTGTCGAGAAGATCAAAAGAAATCCAATTGCATCTTGAGCAAAACGCAAGGGAATTGGATCCAATCTACTCATTTCAGTCAATCATGTTGGAGTATGGTGTTCTTCCTCCGGTAATCACCAAGTCGGAAAATCTTGTTAAGCAGGAAAGCGAAAGGTCCATTACTTATGCCGGCACTGTTTACCGAATGGAGTCCGACGCGAAATTTGTAAATGTCGCGCCGACATGGAGAACGTATTTATTCAAGGGCTTGGATTCTGGTCCGGTCGAGCCACCGCCCGAAGTCTTTTTCCCAGAAAATGACACTGAAAGAAAAGAATGGAAAAGAGAAGTCTCCCGGTGCTGGAAACTCGGAGTCGATCAAGCTAACGAGACCCTCACATACAACAGAGCCGAATTAAAGCGTGATTTTAAGGGAATGATCCTTTTTAAATTAATGGCGTTAAGAGGTGATGTAGAAGTTCCTGTTATCGTGACAAAGCAGACTCCCGTAGATTCAATAAGCAACAAAGAGCGACAAGTCGACAAGAGAACTTATGTGATCCGGAAAGGGGGCTCACTGTAATGAACGCGTATCCATTACAGCCTGGCTTTAGTCCCGATAGTTTTTCGGCGTTAATGCTTGCATTGCATAAACTAGATTTCTCTGACATCTCGATAGTAACGGGTAAGCCAATATGGGGTAAGCGTCACGGTTCTCTTGTGGGAACTACCGCCAGAGTAATGACGGACTCGGAACTAAGGACGATCATTGCATGGTTATACGGGGCGAATGCTGTAACAGAAATATCCAAGGGAAAGCCAATCGATAAAAGATATGAAGTACAGATGCTTCATCACGTAATCGATGAGGCGAACCAGATAATAGATATGTTTGGTTTCCCCAATGTCTTGATTGAAAAGCCCAAAAATCAAACCAAGAAAATTCCATTCCGAATGAACGCTGTCGGCGCGTATACGCCGAAGGGAAGGGGGATATCAATTTCTCTTCGAACAATTCCACTGGAAGTTCCTAAACTGGAAGATATGCAACTACCAGCGGGCTTATTTGAAAACGTAAATCAAGCCAAAGGCTTGACCATGATTGTTGGCGAGACAGGGTCAGGGAAATCGACCCTCCTTGCTGCGATTATGCGAGACAAGCTGATAAATTCGAAAAACAGAAAGATAATTACCATCGAATCACCCATAGAGTTTGACTTGCAACACGTGAGATCTGACTCTTGTTTTGTGGTCCAACATGAAGTAACAGCAGACCTGCCTAGTTTCTACGACGGCATTGTCAACGCTTTGCGACAAGCGCCTACGGACATTCTGGTAGGGGAAGCAAGGGACGAGGAATCCATTTCAGGAATGATCGCCGCGGCAGAAACGGGGCACGCGACATATGCCACGGTTCATGCCTCAAGCGTTAGTGGCACATTAATGAGGATTGCGAACGAATTCAGTACAGATTCGAGGGATCAAGTCGTATTTAAAGTCATCTCCCAGGTTCGACTGATCGTTGTGCAGCGACTCATGATGTCCAGAGCAGGAGGCAAGAGGGTGCCTGTACGTGAATGGTTACTGTTCGAAGACGATTTCAAAAAATCCCTAATGAAGCTAACGGCTAATGAGGCGCTTGTAAAAATCGATGAAAAAGTGATGCAGTCGGGTCAATCAATGAGACAGCAAGTGCTGAATGCATACCAGGCAGGACACGTTGAATTGGCTGAAGTAAGGTCAATTGTAGGTAACTTTACGAAGGAAGAGCGGGATGTGATTGAGCTGGTTGGGGTGGAAGAATGAGGGGTTCCTTCTATTGGCGAAAGACCGCGGCGAGGCCAACATTTTTATGGATGTTTGATTACACCAGCGTGGTCTTCTTCTTGATTCTTGTTGTCCACATGAGAACCTGGACATTCTTCTTGGCCATATCATTTATGTTCTTTCTCACGGTGCTCAGTAAGTTTGGGTTCACCTTGGGGTTATTAATTAGGCGACTGATTTACCTCTTCGGCGGACGAACACGCCCCGCTAGAGGTTGGTGGCACTGGGATCGGATCCGCGGTGATGACAATTGAAAGGGATTAACAAATGCTGAACCAGAATTACTGCGCATTAATTGTGCTGGATGTCCAAGTTTGCTTTCTAAAGACGATCGCAAAATACGACTCCGAGCGGGGCGATGGAGAGTACGTAAAAAAAGTACTTGGCGATATCAAACAGCTATTGATTTCTGCGGATGGATGTGGTCTGCCGATTTTTTACACTAAGTTCCAAAACCCTCTGCCGGCCTTCAAAGAGGTGCTTGAGGAGGAGCCAGTAGGTGAGTTGGGTGATCTTGTATTTGTTCCCAGGGATCCTAGTCAGGTGTACCAAAACAACTCATACAATCTCCCGGTAGATCTCAAATTTAAATTAAGAGAACTGAGTACACAAACAGGTAAACCAGTACTGATAGCTGGGTTTGAAACAGATGCATTTGTATTAGGGGCCTGTTTTGATCTTTGGAATGAATGCGTCCCGTTCCGGGTCAGCAGAAAACATGTCGCCTCTGGGAATTTCAAGGCGCACGAGTACGGCATATCACTGATAGTTCGGCAATTCCTGTCGCTGGATGAGCGACCCTTGTTCTACGCAAGAAACCCAAGTTTTTTGATGAAGGAAGGGGTCATGGAAATGGTAGAGCTTGGAGAAAAGCAATGAATGGATATAGTTCTGACAACTGCTCTGTACTTGACCACAGCTTTCGCATAGCTGGAAACATCACATTCAATGGTCCTGCTGTGGTGCATGGGCGAGTTATAGGGAACCTGGAGTGTAAAACTTCCGGAGACAAGATAACCATCTCGGATACTGGGGTTGTTCATGGAGACGTAAAAGCTGACTGCGTCGAAACGGATGGTGTAATCCTTGGGAATGTTATTGGAAAGACTGTAACCATTCTAGGTGGGGCCAATGTTGGGGGAACCGTGTTGGCTCAAAGTGTGACTGGTATTGATGCATGGTCCAGTGTCAGTTGGGACGAGAAGTTGAGTTGCAGCGGGGTTTCTGATCTCTGCGGGGAGTTGGTAACTCGTTCACTGTTTGGGCACGAAGATCTTGGTCGGGCCGTACTGTTTTCCGATGAGCCTCCACCCAGAGCGATTTTGCTTGCCCGTATCAAAGGTTTTTTTCTCCCAAAGGCCAAATAAATTTTCCTTTTTTCTATATATATTGTGCTACGATATATCTAATAAATAAATATAGTAAGGGTCGATATGACGGACAACCCACGTTTCAAGAATTTGATGAAGAAAGTCGATAGCCCTCTACCGGTGGATTTAGATGATGCAACTACCACCGAGGGTGGGGCGCTTGACCAAGAAGATCTGCCACAGAATCAAGAAAGCTCTGTAAGCCTTGTAACCCTCGTTCATCAGGGTGCTGAGATCAGCGACGAAGTGGCTGCACAAGAGCAGCCGCTGATCGCTAAGTCTGCTGGTGAACAGAAACCAAAATCAAAGTCAGAAAAGAAACCAAAGAAACCAGAGGTTTCAATTCCCTACCCGGCCGAGTGGTCAAAACAAAGTGGAGAAAAATCGAGTATGAAAAACGACAATGTCGCGGAAATCAACGTTTCAGATCGAGTGAGTGAATCACGAGGCCGACGCGTTGCTGAGGTCACAATGCTGAACGTTCCAACAACAGAAAAAACAGCGGTGGAAGATATGAATCGTCTGGAAATCGATCCCGTAGAAGAGCGAATCACGACAATCATCGCTGGCGCCTGTACGAATGAAGGAACAATCCATAGCAAAGAGGGTTTGTTGGTGCAAGGCACTCAAGTCGGTGACATCAAAATCGAGTTTGGTGAGGATGACCGCATCGGTACCATTGTGATCACAAAGAGTGGTGTAGTGAAAGGAAATATCGATGGCAAGCGCGTCGTGGTATTCGGAAGGGTTGAGGGGACGATTAAATCTGAGACCCACCTGACTCTTGCTGAGAGCGCTGTTGTGACTGGCGACGTGAGCTATAGAAAACTCCGAATGATGGATGGTGCTGAGATTGAAGGTAAGTGCCAGAAAATGAAGGATGAGTGAGGTGTTTGTGGGCATGTCGTTGACGAGTCCTGGAAACCTGAAAAAGGGAGGCACTTTCTTGGCGGCATCCCTTTTCTGTGGCCTTGCTGTTGGAGTGGTTTCCGAGCTGTTTTTTGGTCAGGCCCCTTGGGATTGGCGTGCCACTCATGAGACAAGACAGGAAGAGGGCGTGCGGCAATCCAAAGCGTTGATCGAACGCTATCCTGATTCGATCTTGCTTTTTAAAGCCGATGGCTCACCGGTCGTGGTGAAAAAGGTATTGAGCTCCCAAGAGCAAAAAGAAGTTCTCAAGTCTGCTTCTGGTGGCGAGCTTGAGGTGTTGGTGGTTGGCGGTTCGCCCGATGAAATTGCCAAGAGTTTCATGGCGTTTTCGGAGGCGATTGTGGCCGCCGGGGCGATCACATTTGTGCCGCGTAGTGTCGAGTTAGATGCGGCCGGTCTCGATAGCACGGGGAAGTTAGCTGAATTGCTGAAAAAATCTGGATTCGGTATTTCGATAGTTTCCGTAAGCGACGATGCTGTTTGGCCAGCGCTAGCCGAGCAGCGGGGTGTGGCAATTAGAGACAGGCTATCAGCCTTGGGGGTCTCTACAGACTCCATAACTCTCTCTAATGAAAAAATCAAGGGCACCGCCTTTAGACGAATAAACATAGGACCAATATTCAAATGAGTACAACACTGGCGTGGGTCATCCCGCTCTCGTTGTCTGCAGGCGCCGGGTGTGCCGTTGCATACACCTACATGAAAGAAAAACTGAGTGACGCCGGAAGCAATTTAGATTTGGCGAACAAAAAAATCAGTGAATCCAGCTCTAAGGTTGATGCCCTGACTGGTGATTTGAGAGCCAAAGAGGCGGAGCTGACCAAGGCGTATGCAACGATCGAGCTCACTAACGAAAAGCTCAGGTCTCAGGCTGAGAGAATTGACGATCTGACGAGGGAGGCAGCGGGTCTGCACGAATTCGAGGGGCGAATCCAGAGCATCTTGGAGGAGCATGCCCGAAAAGCATCGGACCTCCAGTTTCAGATACAGGATCTGGTGCTTGAGCGAACAGAACTGATGCAAAAGAATAGGGATCTGGTGCTACAAAGTGAATCACTAACGAGCGCTCTAAATGCCAAAAAAGGTGAAGTTGCTCAGTTAAATGAGCAGATCAAGCGCCTGGATGTGAAGCTATCCGATTTCACAAGCGCTTCTCTGGTTATTCGAACTGGGAAAGCTACGCGACTTAGCGGGTATGTTGTGAACGACTCAAAGGGGCTGAATGATGCTACCTCGTGAGATTGAAGCGCAAGAGTTGGTACCGCGGGTGAATGACGGAGCTGCTAATGAAGGCGGCAAACGGTTTTCCGTGGATTATCACTCTGTTGATTCACCTGTGGCCGTAGATCTTGAGACGGCACTGGACAAAATGTCCCTTATGAGCAGAGAAGGTGGCTCCCTGGTTTTGGATGCCCAGCTATCCAGTGGCGATATGGTCAAGATTCCAGAGGCCTGGAAAATTGGCGGCGACGTAGAGGTTGATACCGGGATATTCCTGTCAGGAAAAATAAAGGGCAAGCTCGTATCCCGTGGAAATACCGTGGTGATCGAGAGAGGCGCCGAAATCCTTGGAGGGGTGACTTGTGAGGTCCTGATTTGTTGTGGAAAGGTGTGTGGAACCGTTAGCGCAACCCAAATTATCATTGGCGATGATGCAACAGTGATGGCCGATGAAATCCATGTGGCAAAAGGAAAGCTTCTAATTTGCCCTGGCGCTGACTTCTCAGGAAAGATTTTTTCTTTGTAGTTATTTTTTTCGGCCTAATAACAAAGGGGTAAAATTTGTTTATCCAAGAACCTTAAAGTGATGTGCAATGAACAAAACCGATATAGTTTGTTTGCTTCAGAAAGAAGCAAAGCTGACTCCAGAGCAAGCCGAGAATGCTCTTGAAACGATCATTAACGGAATAGTTGGTGCTCTGGAACGTAATGATAACGTGAGTATTTCGAAGTTGGGTTCATTTTCCTGCGTGGAAAGACGTAGTCGGGATGCTCATAATCCAAAGACGGGTCAAAAAATCAAGATTCCCTCGCGTAAAGCAGTAAAGTTCAAACCCTCAAAATCGTTCAAGGATTTGATTGAATCCTTGCCGGTTGAGGGATGATTTCAAAATGGCTTCCTACAGACAAACTTTTGGTCTCACCTTGTTCGGCAAATTTTTTGTCGGAACGATACTGGTTGTTATTGGTTCATTGGTAGGCGAGATGTTTTTGTCGTCCGAGGAAGTAAAAAAAGGAATACATGGCTCACTGGAAGTTAGTAACAAATTAAATTCTGGCTTCAAGTTCGAAAATAAGGTTCATGAAGCAGGGTTGATAGAAAGCTACGGCTCATTCGATGTTGTCTATGGGAACCTATGCAAGTCTGAGTTTCTTCCATTGTCGAAGGTGAGTTATCAAATCACTCACGTCCCATTTGGGTCAGATAAAATTGAAGTAGTCGCGACCCCCTTGAAGTACTTCAAGGCGAAAGTCTCCGGTCAGACAGAAGATAAGCAAGAACCGATTCTTAAGGCTTCGGGTGTTCTTACGGACGAAGGCCTCGTTCAGATGAATTATCAAATCCCTACGACCGAATGGTACGACCAGATAAGCGGCGCACTCATTTCCATAACCGAGACGTCGGGGAAAATTAGTAATCAGGCTGGGCAATTCGATATTCAAGGTGTATCCAGGCTGATAGAAGTTGGCCTGCCCAACGATTCTCTTGGTTTCGAAGGTGTCAATTTCTCGGCAAAATTCGCACCATCAAGAGAGGAAGCAATCCTTGTGAGCCTGGGTGTTGGCAAAATAAAAAGCGGCGAACTCTTTGCAAGAGATATGTCGTTGCGGGTTCAAAGCACTGTCAAGGAGAGAATCCTGGTCACAGATGGCACCCTCGCAATTGACGTCGCGTCTTACAAAGGAAACCCTGTAGAAAAGGTCGATGCAGTCTTCGATTTTAGTGCGAATGATGTCGACTCTCTTTTCAAGATAAGGGACATTCTAAGCGCAACATGTGGGGGAAAGCTGGTTGATGAAGAGCAGCGACTAGAACTGAGAATGAGCGCAGATGAATTAGTAAAGGCGGGTATCCAGGCCAGAGTGTCTCGATTTAGCTGGACGGGGCCGAGAGGTGACTTCAACTTTGAGGCGTCGGCTGGAATGTCTGAAGAAAAGAATGCAAATACAGGACTGCCGGATTTTCACAAAGGGTTCTTTCTTGAGGCGAAAGGCAGCGGCTCTTCTCTATATGCAACGATGCCATTTATGTCTGAGCTGACGAAAAATGGGACCCTGGTGAATTCAAATAATGGGCTAGTTGGCACAATGAGTATCGAGAAAAAAAGGGTTTCCGTAAATGGAAAGTCATCATGGCCCGCGTCTTTCTACGAAACCGAAATCAATGACTTCATGTCCTCAGTTGTGCCTTCCATTGAGGACTCGCTGCAGATGTCCGGGCTAGATAAATGAAAGGACCCCGTCTTTTTTTTTCGAAAGTTTGGCTTGCTGTAAATATGTCACTGAGGGGCCTGCTTCAACGCAGGTATCGATCTTCGAAAGACGAACTGAAGTATTTCTTTTTTTACTACCTGGTGGGAATGGTGTCCTTCACTCACCTGCGTTTTGAGTTGGGAATGGTTTCCACCTACAAGACGCTGGATGATAACGGAAGAACTATTCTTGAAATGGGGATTTTCCCAAAGATCGAGATTTGGGCGATGATTTTTTTCGCTATCGAATTGGTCTTGTTCCACATACCGTTTTATTCTCTCTGTATAAGGCGTTTCAAGGACGTCGGCTATAGTGGCTGGAAGCTTTTCGCAGTGTTGCTACCGTTGGCTGTTCCTTTTTTAGGAATCGTTTATGTAGGCTGGGCCTTAACAAGGCCATCGGAGTCAGGGACCAACAAATGGGGGCCAGTTCCAAAAGGGTTCGATGAACTCTTAGAAACGGTTGACTGAGCCTAGTCCCATCTGATTCACTCCTGAAGAACACACACCTCTAAAACATTATTAGTTCGTTGCTCTTACCGACTGAAGGCGCTGCCCAACCTTCATTATTTTGAATGAAGGATTAGCCACTGATGATCTATCCATGTAAATCGCACAGGTCTCCTTGGGTACAATCAGGGACAACTCGTTCTTAGAAATATCCCATGTCTGGGAAACCTTAGGCCACATCCCCTTGTCAACCCCCAGCAGGATTTTCGTTGACACAGAAGTGATGAAGTCCTGCGAGAAATGTTCAGGGCTCTGAGATGAGCACCAAAGACCAAGGCCAAACTTTCTTGCCTCCAGGGCGATGCGGTTCATCACCGACGAACTATCCTCCTCGATGAATTTGTGGGCTTCATCGACAACGATAATTTCCATTAGGTCAGGGGACTCTCCTGCGGCACGCCTCGCTTCAAATATCTTTTCCAACACGTAATAAATAAGAAGCTTTTTTTCTGCCTCGGGAACGTGCTTGATATGGTAGTTCCATATGGGTTTGTCTTTATCGAACCGAGGAATATCACCAGAAAAGATACCAGTGCCCTTAAGGTCTCTCAGACGAATCAATATGCTGGCAAACGAATCCTTATGCTCGAAGTTAACCATGTCTTCCGCTTCATTTCCGGACGTCATTGTGTCGACGAAAGCGGAAAAAGCCTCTTTAGCATCTAGTTTAAGAGTCTCTATTTGATCAAGAGTAGAAGACAAATCTACCTCTTGGGATGCTGAGTTCTTTGAAGCAAGATTCTGCTTGAGTTTTCGCACTTTCTGGAAAGTTACGCGTAGGCTCTTGATTGACGCCGCAGTCCGCTTGGCGTTCTCATTTGCTGCGTCGCCTATTCCGAAAACTGTGTTGTACTTAAATTGCCCAAACTCAATAAGATCCTCAAGAGTCGGGTAATACTCCGAAAGCTTTCTTCTGTTTCCGCTGTTTATCAGCTCCAAACGGAGTTCCGGGGTAATCCGCCTACGCACCCAAGTTGACTGGTCTTCCTCGATGATTCCTCGGTTTCGATACAGCTCCTCAAGGAGAGACCTGAGAATGTTCTTTTGGCGAACCTGTAATTTCCGGTCTACTGTTTCCAGCAGTCCGATGAAATAGTTAATTGTGACGCGGACTCCGCCTGCGTGCTCATGGGTATTGATTTCAAGAGGATTGAAACCAATCTGGGTTTGCGATGAGAAAATAACACGAGATTCAAGTTCTGGATTGGCAACCGTAAGATCAGCGTGGACATCCAGGACGTGAAACCTGACAGGACAATCGGGATTTGTTCTTGCCTGGTAAGCCCCCGCAGTCAGCATCTTTTTAACTGAATAACTCTTGCCGGTGCCCGTTTTTCCACAGACAACCATATGTGCATTCAGGAGGTGTCGGGAATCCCAAACCACCGGAACAGGTGAAGGGGCACCAGATGCATGCGATGGAGAGTTAAGGTCTCCTAATTTAAGTATTAGAGGCATATCAACGAGGGGTCAATGCCTTCCTGGGATCAAGTCCATCTCTCGGATTGAGGTTTACGTGCTTGGACGATTTAAAACCCGCGCTGTCAATCTTCTGGGCGTGATCAAGAAACTCCGCCATGTGAGTAAGGTCCGGCAGTCCAAGCATAGCGGTCACGAGACCCAAGCTGATGTTCTGCTCCTCGCTCTCAGGCTCGGGAGGAGGGGGCTGTCTGACTGGGCTCTTCTTCATCGATGGGCCAATTATTGAATTCATGGCAGAATGTTCCTTATATTTTTATTTGTTCTATTATAATCTATCATAGTATTGATAGCTCATTTTATGTCGAAAACACTAGGCAAAACCCGATGTCAACAGAAGCAGAAATAGATGGCGTTTTTTCCTCCGGTCTTTTCAAAACTGCATCCAGCGATATGGGTGCTATTGAGAAGAAAATATTCGGGGCTGTTGAAAACCCAGATGTAGCAAACAGGCTATCAGCATTCCTATTGAAGTTGAAAGAAGACGGTTCACTGGATATTCAGAAAAGCGAGGATCTGGAGAAATCGTCCATCAAAGAGATGTTCGATGAGGCGACGCTTAACCTGACTATGGAGCAGCTTGTTGAATTCTTCTCAACTTTAGAAAAGCTGATGTCGGAAGATGAGTTCGAAAGATTGTTTCAGAGCGCTCAGGTAAATGACGCTCGCTTTGAACATGTTAGGAAAATTGCAACGGTCAATCTTATGTTTTCGCCGGCATTTAGAAGGCGAATCGCGGACACGATAGAAATCTCCAAGGGGTGGTGGCTTTGAGTATAAAAGACAAGGCAAAGAGAGCCGGGGGTTTGTTATGGTCGTTTCTGGATGGCCCCTCCGAGATAGCGGGATATAAAACTAAGAAGGTATCAACGCTCGCCAAGGATGAAGTCCAAAGACTTCAGCAGAAGAGCGGCTCAACCCGTGACTTCTGGGCCAAGGAACTTGCTGAACGTAAAGCGAGTATGAAGTCCTCCAGAAGAGATGACTCCTTTGAGGCCGCCGTTGTGAGATACGGACTTGATGAAAAGGCGTTAAGGCATATCGAAGATACGCTGATCAAGAAGGCCTCCGTTGAGTTTTATTTGATCTACCTTTCCCTGTTTGGGCTACTAACAAGCGTAGCTTTCGGAGGTCTTTTAGGGGTTCTGTCGGCCGGCAGTTTAAGTCTGCTGATCGTGTTGTTTAGATCGCGAACCCTTTTCCGTTTAAAGCAAACAAGGGACCGGAAGCTTTATGCTTATCGAGAATTTCTTAGCGCCGGTGGATTGCGGGAGGTTCTTCGTCGTGTTTGAAATGCCACATGATTTGCCGAAGGATTACGCGGAACATGTTTGTCTGAGCATGGCAGCGAAAAAGCAAAGACTGCCGGAAGAGATTCTGTGGGCGATCCGTATCGGAGAGGGCGGAAGGCGCGGAACTGTAAGCAGGAATACAGATGGATCGGTAGACGTCGGAGTAATGCAGATAAACAGCATTCACTTTCAGAAGTTTCAAGCCAAATACGGGGTAAAGCCATCCTGGCTTGTATACGGCAACTGCATGTCAATGTATGCCGCGGCATACATTCTTAGAAATGAAATCAACCGCACTGGTGACTTCTGGATGGGGGTCGGATCATACAACAGTCGTACTCCTTCGAAGAATCACGCGTACCAGGTACGAATTAAAGAAATTCTAAGACGATACGATAGTTCAAAAGAAAAAATGATGGCGGTATCTTACAAAAGATTCTCAGGCATCGATGTTTCAATGCAGGGGAATGAATAATGGCCGGGAAGGAAGGCAGTACCGATCATCACGCGATGCCAGTTAGCCTGGTAATCGCGCTCTTTGGTGGGGCTGTGATGTTCATTCTTTGGTGGGCAAACCATCGTGAGCTAACGGCTGTGTGGCTATGGTTTGAATGGTTATTGTTGCAGCCAGTCCGCTATACCGTCGGGATGGTAAGCGATTATTCGGTGGCACTGTCTGGGGACATACAAAGAGCCCTGAACGAAGTGGTCTCGTGCCCCAAAGAAGTAGCCGACCCGAATGCAGTCAATAAAGGAACCAGAATCCAATGCTATGAGTTCGACTCCAATTGGTCTTTGGGGTGGTGGGTGTCAAGCGAGGTTGGCAAGTATTGGAGATGGCCTCTTCTTCTTGCCATTGGATATACCGGTTATCGAGTATTCAAAAATCCTCTTAAGAAGTTCCGAGGAAATATGACTGTTCCGATGTTTTTGGAAATGCAATCAAAAACATGGAAGGCAATAGTGCCGTTTGTGAAGCGTGACCTGTACAAAGAGTCGGGAGAAGACATGCTCCCAAGCAGGAGTGGGCGCGCTTTGGCCATTAAGGAAAAAGTTGTCGTTAATGGGGTTTTCCTTCCATCTGAGGCGAAAAGAGTTTTAAAGGCTCAGCTTGGAAATAAGATGACTCCGGAAACAATGACTGATGTAGAAAAAGCTTTGTTCGTTATTTTCGGACTCCGTGTAATAAGAAAAAAGAAGGACGCTGCATTTTTACTTGACTCGATTAATGAGTCAATGAGGGGCGGACGTCCTGCAAACCTTTATCCGGCAGTGAAGAGGTTTCAGGAGATATACGAAAATAAGTTAGTCAAAGAAAAGATCGCCTCACATCAATACACCGCCACCGTCCTTTTTGAATTGTTAGTCCGAGCATGTGACTCAGATGGTGTACTTGCCCCTTCCGAATTCCTTGCATGGGTAAAGCCAGCACAACGGTCTCTATGGTACGCATTGAATAGAGCACCCGCCGATGAAAGGCGGGACATTGCATCTTTTAGCGAGGGTGTGCAGATCGTATGTCAATGGCAAGCAGAGAAGGTCGCAAAGGACAATAACCTAGAGATGACCGACGTCTTTTACGACAGGGCAATACTTTCCTGGAAAGAGTCGCTGTACAAAACCGGGTTGGTTAACGAAGAGGTTAGTAACATCAACGCCGTCGCCCTGAGGACAAAGAAGGAAGAAGGGCAAAGGGCAGCTAAGAAAAAACAATCTAGATTCCAATGATAGGACCAATAATGAGAAAAGAAAAAAACTTCAAGGCCTGGGTTTCCGATGAGGGCTATACGGGTGAGCCAAAACTAATTGTCGCAGTGAGAAATCCGACCGATGGATTGTTCAATGTAAAAACGATTCCCTCGAATTTGATTACTGAGCTGACTCCACTGACAAGAGAGGGTGATGGTTACATGTACATGGGCATAACCCTTGGCCAAGGGGGGGACCCCTATCTCGCGATGAATGAGAACGCCATAAAAATTGGACCATTTGAGACCAAGCGGGATGTTACGGATGCCCTTAATTCCACTCAGAAAGCGTTGGGCATGGGTGGGAATAGACACCGAAAGATGGATAGGGCTATTGGTGCAGTTGCGGGTATGGCGGCAACTGCAGTATTGGCTGTACTTGTGAATGTCTTCAATGTGCAGCCCAATCTTAATGTTGTTAGCAGGGGGCCTGTCAATGAGGGATCCTTTTTAACGGGACAGGTAGACACGAGGCCGGATGAAGCATACGTGGTTCCAGAGCAAATCACATCGGAGCTCGACAAAGAGTTGAACAGGTTCGCTGCAGAAACTCTGCCGGGCATAAGTGTTGAGTCCGTGGTTGGATTATTGAAAGAAAGCGGATCCCAAACAATCAAGGTTGGCGACGATACGCCGGAATTCATCGTGTTTAGCGATCCTACCTGCCCATCCTGCGCGGCCTTCGACGAACTTGCCTCCACCGCAAAGAAGAACTACATCGTTGTGCCGGTTGGGGTTCTGTCGTCGAATGCAGCAAAGGTTGCAACAAAAATAATGTGCGCGGATAACAAACTAGCTTTCTATCGGGATACCTTTACAAATCCAGACCGCCCTATCGAAACCAAGGACGTGGCAAAAATAGGTGAATGTGCTGGAGCAGCACTGAAAAACGAGGCGCTATTTCGAAGTCTAAATGTGACCTCCGTGCCAACACTCGTTAACCTGAAAAACAACGAAGTGTCTCGGGTTCCATTCCCCTCAATAGAGGCACTAAACACCTGGTTGGAAGCGAAATAAAGGATAAGTATGATCGCCCAACAAAAGTATGGTGTATGTATTTTTGACAGCCCGGAAAGTCCGTCTGCTGGCTCCAGAGGGGGATATGCCTCCATGGAGGGAAAACCAGCTTTTCGGTTTAGGGCTGAAGATGACTTAAGCACTGCAGTTCATTGGCTAACCAATATAGAAATGTCTGTGCTTAAAAATTCTTTTGGTCAGCGATCAAATTTGAGGCCTGATTTCTACTACCCTCTGAAATTAAGTCACATACAACATGACTTAGGATTGAGTGTCCAGCAATACGCAATTCAGGATTCCTTGCCAATCCTGTCGAAGATCATCCATGACTTCCATGACACTGCGCTGTCATGTTACGGCCCGTTAAATTCGACTAGGCCATCAGTTTTCTATCATGGCTTTCTTAAGCAGCACCTGTTTGGTTCTGACTACCATGAAATAAAAAACTACACGAAGGATTTCCTTTCTTTGCTAATAAACGCCACGCAAAGAAGCACACGATGCGGAATGGAGTTCGATGGAAAGAGACAGCTATTAGGGGTGAGAAAGAACATGGTTATCCACTCGATGGAAGTCATGGACACCCCCATCCCAGATGGGGGCTGGGAGGTGGTATCTAAAGATAGGTTTGGGTCCAACAACAAGGAGATCCTTAGAAATTTAAGTGCGCTTGATAATTTTTTTCTAGCTGAAGTTGAGTTGAGCATTAGAAAG